>NZ_JBFAON010000022.1:0-88803 GCF_040659795.1 Pseudonocardia sp. NPDC049635 | reverse complement strand
CCGAACCCGGTAGCTAAGCCTTTCCGCGCCGATGGTACTGCACTCGACAGGGTGTGGGAGAGTAGGTCGCTGCCGACATTCAACGTGTATGGGGAATGCCCCGGGTTTCGGCCCGGGGCATTCCTGCGTTCCCGGGGTGCGGTCGGCCCAGGAGAAGGCGTCACCGCGACGGTCCGGGACGGCTCGGGGTGGATGGGGGGACTCGCTCAGGCCGCGTCGACGCCGACGGCGTCCGCGACGTCGGCGAAACCGTCGGCCCGCAGCAGGGCTGCGAGTTCCCGGTGCAGCCGCGACGGCCACAGCAGTCCGCCGTACACGAACCCGGTGTAGGCCTGGACCAGGGCTGCCCCGGCCCTGATCCGCCGGTAGGCGCCGGCGGCGTCCTCGATCCCGCCGACGGAGATGATGGTCTGGTCGTCGGCGAGGCGGGTTCGCAACCGGCCGACGACCTCGAGGGCCCGGTGCGCCAGCGGCCGCCCGGAGAGCCCGCCGGCGCCGAGCGCGGCGACGGCATCGGCGGGGGTGCAAAGTCCGTCGCGGGCGACGGTGGTGTTCGTCGCGACCACGCCGTCGAGCTTCAACCGCACCGCGAGATCAGCGACCGCGTCGACGTCGTCGGCACTCAGGTCCACCGTGATCTTCACCAGCAACGGCACCCGGCGGTCACCGGTGACCCGGTCGAGCTCCTCCCGCACGGCGACGAGCAGCGGCTCGAGGGCGTCCACCTGCTGCAGGTCGCGCAGCCCCGGGGTGTTCGGGGAGCTGACGTTGACCACCACGTAGTCGGCGTACCCACCCAGTGCGGCGGCGCTCGCCCGGTAGTCGGCCGCCGCGTCCTCGGCGGGGACGGACTTGCTCTTGCCGATGTTCACGCCGAGCACCGGCATGCCGGCGGCGGGACGTGCCCGCAGCCCGGCCAGGCGCGGCGCGACGGCGGCGGCACCGGCATTGTTGAAGCCGAGCCGGTTCACCAACGCGCGGTCGTCGACGAGGCGGAACAGACGCGGTGCGGGGTTGCCCGGTTGCGGACGGCCGGTCACCGTCCCGATCTCGACGGCTGCGAAACCCAGCCGGCCCAACGCCAACACCCCACGGGCGTCCTTGTCGAACCCGGCGGCCAGCCCCAGCGGCCCGGCGAACTCCAGGCCGAGCGCGCGGGTCCGCAGCACCGGGTCGGTGGGCACCAGCCGGTCGGCGACCCGGGGCCCGAGCACCGGGGCACCGCCGAGGGCGCGCACGAGGGCGAACCCTGCGCGATGGGCCGGCTCGGACGGAACGTGCCGCAGGACGGTGCGCATCAGGGCGTCGTACATGACCCCATCTTCACAGCACGGAAGCGATGTGCCGCTACGGAGTCCGCCGTGCCGCACCGAGCTGGTCGAGCATGCGGCGGTCACGTTTCGTCGGGCGCCCCGCCCCGCGGTCGCGACGTGCGAACACCGGGACCGCGGGCCCGGTCGGCTCGGCCGGAGTGTGGTCGACGTAGCACTCCTGGGCGATCGGCGCTCCCACCCGCTTCTCGATCACCCGGGTGACCTCGACGATCCGGTTGCGGTCGTGCACGCGGGCACGGATCCGGTCCCCGACCCGCACCGGGGAGGCCGGTTTCGCAGGCCGGTCGTTGACCCGCACGTGCCCGCCACGACAGGCCGTCGCGGCCTCGGCGCGGGTCTTCGCCAGGCGTACCGACCACAGCCAGCGGTCCACGCGGGTCGTCTCCATCCGGACATCGTGCCATCGCCGAGCCGCCCGGTGCCTGGTCCCGCAGCGGGCCCCGCGGTGGGTCCGCCGCCGTCGCCGGACCGCGGCCGCGCGACCGCCGGCCGCCCCGCCGGGCGCAGATCGGCGACACCGAGCGCGCCGCAACGGTCGAGGCCGTGCACCCGGCTACGGTGTGCGGTGTGGCAGAGCCCATCGATTCCGTCCTGCTCGTGTTCAACCCGGGCAGCACCGGTGACGCCGACGAGCTGGCCAGGGGCCTGCGCGACGAACTCGCCGCGGCCCGGCCCGAGCTGCCCGTACGGCTGCGCCCCACCGAGTACGCCGGGCACGCCCGGGAGATCGCCCGGGAGGCCGCTTCCGGCCCGGGGCGCCCGCTGATCGTGTCCGCGAGTGGCGACGGTGGCTACAACGAGGTCGTCAACGGGATCATGGAGGTGCCCGGGACCGGTGCGGCCGCAGCCGTCCTCGCCGCCGGCAACGCCAACGATCACGACCGCGTCACCAGCCGCCGTCCACTCGCCGAGGCCGTGCTGGACGGCCGCACTGAGCGGATGGACCTGCTGGAGCTGCACCGCGGTGACGATCCGCCGCACTACGCGCACTCCTACATCGGGTTCGGTCTGACCCCGGTCGTCGCGCTGCAGATCGAGAAGGGCGGCAAGGGCACGATCCGTGAGATCATCACGACCGTGCGCTCGTTCTGGGCGTTCACCCCGTTCGAGATCGAGCTGGGTGCCGGTGACCGGCGACGGATCGACAACCTGGTGTTCGCGAACATCGGCGAGATGGCCAAGGTCGCCGAGCTCAGCGAGACCAGCAGGCCCGACGACGGCCGGTTCGAGGTGATCCTGCTCGAGCACCGCCCGAAGTGGAAGCAGCTGGCGATCGCGGTGCGTGCGGCGGTGAAGGGCCTCGGCCGCCAGCCCGCGACCAGCGAGTTCCGGTTCACCACATGCGGCCCGATGCCCGTGCAGATCGACGGCGAGATCTCCGACGTGGCTGCGGGCACCACGGTGCGGGTGCGGTGCGCCGCGGGCGCGCTGCGGGTCGTGCGCTGATCAGCCGGGGCGCCCGGCCAGGGTGAACCCGACGGTGCCGAGCGCACCCGCCTCGCCGAACGTCGCCCGGACGGTCGCGCCCGCCCGGGTGGGCACCGGCGTGGTCGTCGTGCCGGTGGTCACCACCGCGCCGGCCTCCAGCCGCGTGCCGTACTGCGGGAGTGCGTCGGCGAGCCAGGCCAGCGCGGACCACGGATCGCCCAGGACGGCCGCCCCGGAACCGGTGACGATCTCGTCGTCCACCTGCAGTGAGGTCGACGTCGCGGCCAGGTCGAGATCGAGCCCGCCCGGGATCTCGGGGCCGAGCACGAACCGACCGGCGCAGGCGGCGTCGGCCAGCAGCGACGGCGCGCCTGCGGCCAGGAAGTCGTCGAACCTCGAGTCCGGCAGCTCCACCGCACAGTGCACAGCGGCCACCGCGGTGCGTAGCTCCTCCCGGGAGGCGCCGGCGTCGACCGACGCCCTCATCCGGAACGCGAACTCGGCTTCGGCGACGGCCATGTGCAGCCCGTCCGCCGGGACGACCTCGCCCGGGGCGTGCCGGAACCGCTCGAACAGGATGCCGGGCAACGGCGCATCGACGCCGATGTGCGCCTGGCCCGCCTGCGCCGTCGCCGCGAGCTTCCAGCCGTAACCGGGCCCGGCGCGCTCGGAGAGTCGCCGCTGTGCGGCGAACCCCTCGGCGAGGGTGCGCGGACGAAGCAGCTCGGGCAGCGCGGCGAGCCGCTCACCGGTGGTCCAGGCCTGCCACAGCGCACCGGCGGTGCCGTCGGCGCGGACGAGGTCGACGGCCGACGGCTCGATCCCGCTGCGGTCCGTGTGACTGTGTGCGGTCATCGGGGCGCGATCCTGCCAGGTCCGGTCCCGGCGCCCGTCAGGTCCCGTCTCACCGCCTGCCGAGTACCTCGGCGACCCGGCGGACCCGCTCGTCGGCGAGTGCCTCCTCCAACGTCACCGGCAGCGGGATCCGCCAGTTCGGGTACTCGTCGAGGGTCCCCGGCAGGTTCGGTTGCCGGGGCTCACCGAGCACGTCGTAGAACGACGCCAGGACCAGCCTCGACGGAGCCGAGGCCAGCAGGCCGTGCAGGGCGACGACGATCTCGTCCTCGTCGGTCACGTCCGGCGACGGGAGCAGTCCCTCCGCGGCGAGCAGGGCGAGCAGCTCGTCGCGTTCGACGCCCGCCTTCGCCTCCTCCGCGCGGGGGTCGTCGAGCAGGTCCAGCTCGGCACGGACCCGCACGTGCTCGCCGCGCAGGAAACCCGGTGCGGTCGGCAGGTCGTGCGTGGAGATCGTCGCGACCGACCGTTCCGGCCAGCGCGACGGACGGCGCAGCGGACCGTCGTCACCGCCGGTCACCGGATCGGGGTCGCGGGAGAACCACAGCACCGTCGAGCCCAGCAGGTTGCGCTCGGCCATGTCCTCGCGGATCCGCGGGATCACCGTGCCGAGATCCTCGCCGACGACCAGCGCGCCGGCCCGGTGCGCCTCCAGCAGCAGCACGGCGAGCATCGCCTCGGCGTCGTAGTGCACGTAGGTGCCACGGTCCGCGGTCTCGCCCGCGGGCACCCACCACAGCCGCCACAGGCCCATCACGTGGTCGATGCGCAGGCCGTCTGCGTGCTGCAGCAGCGCCCGCACCATGTCACCGAAAGCGGCGAAACCGGTGTCGGCCAGCCGGTCCGGTCGCCACGGCGGGAGCCCCCAACTCTGCCCGCGTTGGTTGAACGCGTCCGGTGGTGCGCCGACCGACGCGTTCAGGGCCAGCACGTCCTGCCACATCCAGGCGTCCGCCCCTTCCGGGTCGCAACCGACCGCCAGGTCGTGGATGACACCGACCGGCATGCCGGCGTCGCGGGCCGCGGTGCGCACCTCCGCCAGCTGCGCCTGGGCCTGCCGCTGCACCCAGGCGTGGAACGCGATCCGCGGCGCCAGCGTGCGTTGTGCGGCCGGTACGCCCGCCCCGTCCGGACGGCGCAGGTCCTCGGGCCACAGCGACCAGCGGCTGCCGTGGCGCTCGGCCAGTGCGCAGAAGGTGGCGAAACGCGCGAGGTCGGCGTCGGGGTCACCGTCCGGGTGACCTGCGCTGCGCCACAAGGCCTCCAGCGCCGACCGCTTCGCCGCCCACACCCGGTCGTGCGCGATCCGGTCACCGGTCGTCTCCGGGCGCAGCGCGTCGACCTCGGCCCGGGTGGCGGGATCGGCCGCCGCGTAGGCGGGCAGGTCGGTGACCCGCAGCGCGAGCGGTGTCGTGTAGCGCCGCGACGAGGGTGTGTAGGGCGAGGGCTGGACCGGTGGGACCGGGGTGATCGCGTGCAACGGGTTGAGCAGCACCGCACCGGCGCCGTGGCCACCGCGCACCAGGTCGGTCAGGTCGCCGAGGTCACCGATGCCCCAGGAGCGGCGGGAGTGCAGGGCGTAGAGCTGAACCATCCAGCCCCACGTCCGGGGCGGGTCGGGCAGCGCGGCCGGCGCCACGACGACCGTCGACCGGCCCGCGTCGGTCTCCAACAGGTAACGACCGGGTTCCAACCCGGCAGGCAACTCTCCGTCCACATCGGAGGCGCGACCGGCTGCGTCGCCGTCGGTGGCGGTCAGCCTGCCCCGGCCGGGCACGGGTCTGGCCCGGTCGGTGCGGTGCCCGATCGTCGCCGGTAGCGGCGCCCGTTCCCGGGCGGCGGCCAGCGCGACCCGTTGTGCGTCCGGCCCGCAGACGTCCACCTCCAGCAGGGCCAGCACAGTGCGCACGACGTTCGCGTCGATCGGCTGCTCGGTGCGGGTGCCGTCGAGGTAGGAGGTCGCGACGCCGTGCGCGTCGGCGATCTCGGCGAGCTCGGGGTCCACCGGGTCGCGGGTCATGGGGAAGATCCTGACCGATCCGTCCACGTCCGGCGAGACGCGGTGGCCCACCAGCACCGACGTCGACACGCGGGCGGGGTTGCAGCACACCGGCAGGGAGGCCGACGGTGCTACGGTGCGTCGCCGGACACGCCGACCGGGTCACCGGAGCCGCAGGTACCCGACGCGGCCCCGGGCCCCGGCTCGACCGTGTCGTGGGACCGGTTCAGGGTGTTCCGGCAGGAGGATCTCCAATGTCGACGTGGGCCCTGCTGGGGCTGTTGGTGGTGGTGCTGGTGGCCGTCGGGATCGCAGCGTTCCTGCGGTGGGGGCGGGGCCGGGACGACGACCCGACGTCGCACGACGACGAGGCTCGGCCGCGCACCGTCGCGGACCTGGTCGAGCGCCGGGCCCGGGGGCTCTCCGGCGATGGTCCCGCCGCGCGGCCGGAAGCCCCGTCGGCGGGATCCGCCGTCGCGCAATCCGGCGGTGCCGACCCCGGCGGTCCCGGCAGCAGCGGTTCCGGCAGCAGCCGAAGTGCCGATGTCGGCAGTACCGGCGCCGCCAGCGGTGCCGATACCGGTGGTGCCCCCGCCGACGGTGCCGAAACCCGCGGTTCCGTCGCCAGCAGTGCCGATACCAGCAGCGCCGACACCGGTGGTGCCCACACCGGCAGCGCCGGGGTCGCCCGCTCCCCGGAGGGTGTGACGGCCGGGCAGCCGGGGCCCACCGAGCAGCCCGGCTCCTCCGTTCTGCCGGCCGATCCCGGCCCGGTCCACCGCGACGCATCGCGGCCGGAGCTCGGGACCCTGGGTGCCACGGTGTCGTCCGCGCCGGACATCACCGACGCCGCCGCCGACACGGCCGAGGACGGGGCGAGCGACCCGACCTCCGAGGTCGGCTCCGCCGAGCCGCGGATCACACCGGACGTGAGCGCCGGGCCGGTCGGCCCGCCGTGGTCCCGCGGGTTCAAGGACGGCAAGCCGGTCGAGCCGGTCGACCCGCCCACCGCACCGACCCGGCGAGTGCCGAGCCCGGCGCCGATCTCCCGCAGGCGTCCGCTCGAGCAGCAGCCCCGCACCGAACCCGACGGCCCGGGCCCGGACAGCTCGGCGCCCGACATCAGCACGCCGGCAACCCGGCCCGGGACGCCGACGGCCGGAGGGCTCGCCTCGATCGCGGCGTTCCGCGCGGCGCGCGATGAACGGACCGGGCCCGGGAGCAGGGCTCCGGAGCGTTCCGCCCCCGCCCCGGACGGCCCGGACACCGACACCGACCCCGACACCGACACCGGCCTGGCCACGGAGCCGGATGCCGGGCAGGACCCGAATCTCCCGGTGCCCGAGGTGGAGGTCGACGCGGTCGCCGCGTCGCGTGCGCCGGTCGCGACGGCGGTGGACGAGGAGCCGATCGACTTCGGCCGTGGGGTGCAGGTCGACGCGACGGCGGGAACCGTCGCCGAGCGGACCGATGCGGTGGAGCCGGATCCGGACACCGTGCAGGTCGTCGGCCCGGCATCGGACCTCGACGAGGCCGGCACTGCTGCGCACGGTGACGCCGTGCGGGATGCGGCCGCGCAGGGTGGCGCTGCGCAGGACGACGCCGTGCCGGATGCGGCCGCGCAGGGTGAGGCTGTGTCGGTCGCTGATGTCGTGCCGACCGGTGCCGGTGCAGAGCCCGCGCCAGAGCGGTCCGGCGCCGGGCCGGCGCGGGGCAACGACAGCACCGAGCCGGTTGCGGACCCCCCGGTCGTCGTCCCGGCCCGGGCGGAGCAGCGATCCCCCGTGGACCCCGACCTGGTCAAACGAGTCACCGCGGTGCCGGCGGAACGTCCGGCGTTGCGCGGTCCGGCCACCCCGGACACCGAGCGCGAGTTCCGCGAAGCCCGCGACCGGATCGCCGGCCAGTCGAGCTGGAGCGGCCGGGTGCCCGAACAGGCGAGCGCTTCCGAGCGGAGCGTCACGACCGAGGCCCGGGTCGCCAGCATCGGGCTGGCTGCCACAGGTCCGCGGGAGGCCGGCGACACCCCCGAGCCGCCGCCCCGGCCCGCCCCGCGGGTGCTGCGCTCCACCCGCCCGGTCGCGGACCGTCCGGAGCCGCCGCCCGCGGCCGAGCCCGCGCCGCCGCCGGTGACACCGGCACCCGAACCGGAGGTCTCCCCGACCGTGCACACCGTCAGCGCCGCGAACACCGCGAACACCAGCCCCGCCCCGGCCGGTGAAGAGGACGAGGACGTGGCCCTCGCGGTCCGCCGGCCCGGGCCCGCTCCGGACGTGGTCGTCCCCGGAACCGCGCCGCAGGACGTCGAGGTCCGGGCGCTCGGACCGGACGACGGCGCGCTCGGCGGTGTCTCCGTCGTACTCCGGGACCGGGCGGGACGGACGGCCGGGTCCGCCGTCACCGGTGCCGACGGCATCGCCCGCATCCCGGCGCCGGGGGCGGGCGAGTTCGCCGTCGTCGCCCGCCTGGACGGTCACCGGCCCGGTGTCGCCGCCGTCTCGGTGGCCGACTCCGCCGTCGCGGTCACCGTGCGGCTGCACCGCTCCGCGACCGTGCACGGCACCGTCCTGGCGGGTGTCGGCCCGGCCGCCGGGGTCCCGGTCGCGCTGGAGCAGGACGGCGTGCCGGTCGCCGAGACCCGGACCGGGCCGGACGGCACGTTCCGGCTCACCGATCTCGACGCCGGCCGGTACCGGCTCGTCGCGGGCACCGGCGCCGACGCGCCGGGAACCGACGTCGAGGTGCCCGCGGGCGGTGACGTCGAGCAGGACGTGACGGCGTCGTGACCGGCGAGCCGGACGTGCAGGGCCGACTACCCGGCGTCGGCGGGATCGAGCTGTTCTGGCAGGGGTGGCTGCCCGACGCCGACCCGACCGGTGTGCTGCTGGTGAGCCACGGCATCGGCGAGCACTCCGGCCGCTACGGCACGGTCGTCGACACCCTGCGTCCCGACGGCTGGGCGGTGTACGGGCTCGACCACCGCGGGCACGGACGCTCCGGCGGGACCCGGGTGCACGTCCGCCGCTACGACGACCTGCTGCAGGACTTCGAGACGTTCCGGCGGGAGGTCGTCGCCCGGCACCCCGGCCTCCCGGTGTTCCTGCTGGGGCACAGCCTGGGCGGGCAGATCGCGCTCGCCTACGCACTGCGGCACCAGAACCGGCTCGCCGGTCTCGCGCTGTCGGCGCCGGCGCTGGCCTCGGACACGGTCCCCGCAGCGCTCGTCCCGGTGCTGTCGCTGGTCTCCCGGGTGCTGCCCACCGTGCGGCCGGTCGGGATCGACACCGGTGCGATCAGCTCCGATCCGGCAGTGGTCGCCGACTACCGGGCCGATCCGCTGGTCCACCACGGCAGGCCGACCCTCGCCCTGGGGGCCGCGGTGTACGCCGCGATGGGCACCCTCCCGGCACGTGCGGCCGAACTGCGGCTGCCGCTGCTGGTCCAGCACGGCACCGCGGACCGGCTCACCGATCCGGCGGGCACCCGGACGCTCGACGAGTCGAGCGGGTCCCCGGACACCACGGTGCGCTGGTACGAGGGTTTCTGGCACGAGATCTACCACGAACCCGGTCGTGACCGACCGCTGTCCGACCTGCGGCAGTGGCTGGGCGAGCACCGCGACGTGAGCCGGACCCGGCGGGCCTGACCCCGCTCCCGGGAGCGCCGTGGCCCGCCGGATGGTGGAATCGTGGGCGCAGCAACGGCGAACGAGGTGGCGTGCACGGTGACGAGGTCCGACGATCAGGCGGCGGATGCCCCTGGGTGCGTGCGCGCGCTGCTCGAGTCGATCGACTGGTCGGCGACCCCGCTCGGCCCGCGGTCCGGATGGAGCCGCGAGCTGGAGGGCGCGATCCGGTTCATGCAGGAGAGCCGGCAGGCGCTGGTCCTGTGGTGGGGGCCGGAGCTGGTACTGCTGTACAACGACGTGTTCGCCGAGCACTCGGGGCTGCGGCACCCGTCCGCCTTCGGGCGTCCGCTGCGCGAGGGGTGGCCGGAGCTCGCCGAGCATCTCGCCGGTGAGCTGAGGGAGCTGTTGGCCGGTGGCCGGGACGGCATCTACCGGGCCGCCGACAAGATCGTGCTGAACCGGTGCGGCCGTCCGGAGGCGACCTGGTGGACCTACTCGGTGACACCGGTCCGTGGCCCCCACCGCGACGTACGCGGGCTGATCTCGCTGACGACCGAGGTCACGGACAGTGTTGTCGCGTCGCGTCGGTTGGCCGTACTCAGCGCGCTCGGTGAGGTCGCACGGGACTCACCCACGATGGACGTCGCCGTCGAGCGGTTGCAGACGGTCCTCGGTGACGCGGTCGACGACGTCGCCTGTGCGGTCGTCGCCGTCGCCGGGGCCGAGGCCCGGACGCTGACCACGGTCCGGGTCGCCCAGCCACCGGAGGGCTGGTTGCCCGCCGACCGGGGCCCGGACGCCGGGTCCGCGGTCGAGTTCGTCACCGTCGCACCCGTGTCCGCCGCCGACGGGAAGGTGACCGAGCTGGCCCGCGCCGTGATGCACACCCCGGACGGCGGCACCGGGATCGCCGTGGCGATCGGCGTGCCGCCGTTGTTGCCGCTCGACGAGCGCCAGCGCGCGTTCCTGCGGCTGGTCGCCGGGCACATCGGCTCCGTCCTCACGGCCGCGATCGCCCGGGACCGCGAGCGCGACCGCCGGGAGGACATCAACTCCGAGGAACACGCCCGCGCCGACTACGTCGCGGGCCTCGGTGACGAGTTCCGGGACCCGCTGACCCTGGTCCTCGGCCCGCTGGAACGGTTGCGCGACCACCCCGACCGGTCCGTCCGCACCCAGGTCGACGTCGCCCAGCGCAACGCGCAGCGGATGCTCAAGCTGGTCGACGGCCTGCTGGACGCTTCGGCTCTGCAGACCGGCAAGCAGGAGGGCATGTTCGCGCCGACCGAGCTGGGTTCGACGACCGCGGAGCTGGTCGCTGCCTTCGCTCCGGTCCTGGAGCGGGCGGGCCTGGAGCTGACGCTCGACTGCCCGCCGACCGGACGTCCGGTCTGGGTGGACCGGGACGCCTGGGAGAAGATCGTCCTCAACCTGCTCAGCAACGCGGTCAAGTACACCGTGGAGGGCGGGGTCCGGGTCGAGCTCGGCCAGGACGGTGAGCAGGTCGTGCTGACCGTCGCCGACACCGGCGCCGGGATCCCGGCCGACGAGATCGACACCGTGTTCGAGCGGCGTCGCCGCCCCCGCCGGGCCCGCGGCCGGACCAGCGAGGGCAGCGGTCTGGGGTTGCCGCTGATCCGCCAGCTGGTCCGGTTGCACGGCGGCAGCATCGACGTCGAGAGCACGCCCGGTGTGGGGAGCACCTTCACCGTCCGGCTCCCGCTCGGTTTCGCCCACCTCGCCCAGGACCGGCTCGTCCGGTCCCGGACGGGGGCCCGCAGCACCCCGCGGCTCGCCGCCCCCTACGTCGCGGAGGCGCTGCGCTGGCTCCCCGACCCGCCCGAGGGCGACCCACCGGTGGAGAGCGGCCCGGCCCGTGGCCGACTCGTGGACGGGTCGGTCGTCGACGGCCTCGACCTCCAGCACCGTGACCGGGTGCTCGTCGTCGACGACGACCGCGAGATGCGCGGCTACCTGCGGGACCTGCTCGCCGAACGATGGAACGTGCAGGTGGTGGCGGACGGCGCCGCCGCCGTCGACGCGGCCCGCACGGATCCCCCCGATCTCGTCGTCGCCGACGCGGCGCTGCCCGCGAGCGGCGGGATCGAGCTGCTGCGGGCGTTGCGCTCCGATCCGCGGACCGTCGGCGTGCCCGTGGTCCTGTTGTCGTCCCGGGCCGGTGAGGAGGCCGCGGTCGAGGGTTTCGCCGCGGGCGCCGACGACTACCTGGTCCGGCCGTTCTCCGCGCGCGAGCTGCTGGCGCGGGTGACCAACCACCTGCAGCTCGGCCGGGTCCGCCGGGCCGCGGAGCTGCAGTTCCGGGCGATGGCCGACTCCACCCCCGCGCTGATCTGGGTCGACGACCCGGGCGGGCACCGGTTGTTCGTCAACCGGGGATGGCTCGACTTCACCGGCGTCGACGATCCGGCGAAGGAGCTGGGGCTGGACTGGCGGCGGCGGATCCATCCGGACGACCGCGAGCGGTTCCGCTCGGTCACCGAGGCGGCCGCCCGCGCGCACGCGCCGTTCGAGGTGGAGTACCGGCTGCTGGACCGGGCCGAGCGTTACCGCTGGGTGCTGGACCGGGGGGCGCCGGTCCGCGACGGCGAGCGGGCCGCCGGCTACGTCGGCGGTTGCCTGGACATCGACGTCCAGCACCGGGAGCAGCGCAGGCACCGGATCTACTCCGAGGTCGCCGAGTCACTGGAACGGGAGATCACCCGGACCGGACGCACCAACCGTCTCGTCCGCGCGGTCGTCGACGAACGACTGGCCGACGTCGCGCTGGTGCACGACGCCGAGCCGGCCGAGGGCGGTGTCACGCTCGCGGTCGCTGCCGACCGGGCCGCGCTGGAGCCCGCCCTGTCCCGGCTCGGTCCGCTGGTGCCGCTGAGGGAGCGGATCGGCCGGCCGGAGATCATCGACGCCGGGCGGCTCGACGAGGTCCTCGACCGGTTGCCCGCGGCGCAGCGCCGCGCGTGGGAGAGGCTGCGGATCCGCTCGGCGATGGTCGTCCAGCTGCCCGCCCGCGGCCGGACCAGCGCCGTGCTCACCGCGGCCCGGATCGAGCCGGGTGCCCCCTACGCCGCCGACGACCTGGACCTGCTGTCCGAGATCGGCCGCCGGGCCGGCCTGGCGATCGACAACGCCCGGTTGCTGGAGCAGGAACGGGCCTCGGCGCAGCGACTGGGCCTGCTGCACCGGGCGACCGCGAAGATGTCCGCGGCGGCCACCGCCGGGGAGGTCGCGGCCATCGCCGCCGACCACATCGTGGACCTGCTCGACGCCGATTTCGCCGGTCTCTGGGAGGTGCGCGGCGAGTGGCTGCAGGCGCTGACCGGGCACGGCTGGGACAGTGAGACGTGGCGCCGGGCCGGCCGGATCCGGGTGGACGCCCCGATGGGGGCCACCGAGGTGCTCGGCACCCGCGAACCGCTCTGGTTCTCCGGCGCCCGGGAATGGGCGGCCCGCTACCCGGCGCAGATCGGTGTCGTTCCGGAGCACTCGCAGACCCTCGGCTACCTGCCGCTGGTGGTCGGCGGCCGGGTCCTCGGCGTGCTGGCGGTGTCGATGCTGGCCGAGCGCACCCTCTCGGAGGGTGACCGGGAGGCCGCGGTCGCGGTCGCGGAGCTCACCGCACAGGCGCTCGACCGCGCATCCATGCTGGACGCCGAGACCGAGGCCCGTCGGCTCGCCGAACGGCTCGGAGCGGTCGCGACCGGTCTGGCCAGGGCGACCGACCTGGATTCGGTCGCGGCGGTCGTCGTCGAGCACGGGCGCAGCTCGGTCGGGGCGGAGGCCGTCGCGCTGCTGGTGATCGACGACAACGGGGTGCTCGCGCCGCTCGGGGAGGCCGGGTGGCCCGACGACGGGCCCCCGATGCGCACTCCGGCGCGCAACCACCCGCTCAGGCAGGCGGTCAGCGGCGGCGAGCCGATCTGGAACGCCCGGGACATGTCCGCGGCGCGGCGCTACCCGGTGCACACGGCGGTGCCGCTGATGGTGGCAGCGCGGCCGATCGGCGTGCTCGGCATGCGGTTCGCGCAGGAGCCGACGTTCACACCGGAGATGCAGAGCTTCGTGCGCACCATGGCGAACCAGTGTGCGCAGGCGATCGTGCGGGCTCAGCTGCACCAGGCCGAGCACGAGGTCGCGGTGACCCTGCAGCGCAGCCTGCTGCCGCAGAAGCTGCCGGACATCGAGCGGCTCTCGCTGGCCACCCGCTACCGGCCCGGGACCCAGGGCACCGAGGCCGGCGGGGACTGGTTCGACGTGCTGGACCTGGGCGGTGGCATCGTGGCGCTGGTGGTCGGTGACGTCGTCGGGCGGGGCCCGTCCGCGGCGGCCGTGATGGGGCAGCTGCGCAGCGCCGTCGCCGCGAACCTGGTCAACGGTCAGCCACCGGCCGGGGCGCTGGAACAGCTCGACCAGTTCGCCCTGCGGGTGCGCGGGGCGACCGCCAGCACCGTCGCCGTGGCACTCGTCGACATCGGCACCGGGGCGCTGCGTTATGCCAGTGCCGGGCATCCGCCACCGTTGGTCGCGGGTCCCGGCGGGGTCCGCACGCTGTCCGAGGGGCGCGGGGTGCCGCTGGGGATCTCGGGCCGGCCGCCGTTCGCCGAGGCGACCGACCGGATCGAGCCGGGGGAGACGATCCTGCTGTGCTCCGACGGCCTGTTCGAACGTCGCGACGAGGTGATCGACGACGGACTGGCCCGGCTCACCACCGCGTTCGGCGAGCTCGCCGACGCCCAGCCCCGGGACATGGCCGACACCCTCCTGAACCGGATGTCGGAGGGCTCGTCCGTGCCCGACGACACGGTCGTCGTGGTCGCGCGGCTGTTGCCGCCGCCGCTGCGCACGGTGATCGAGGCCGACCCGCAGCGGCTCGCCGCGCTGCGCCGCACCGTCGGTGGCTGGGCGGCGGCCTGCGGGATGGGCCCGGACGCCGTGTCCGACCTGCAGCTGACCGTCGGTGAGGCCGTCACCAACGCGATCGAACACGCGTACCTGCCCGACGACGTCGACGCCGCCGCCGGGGTCGACCTGGAGCTCGCCGTCGCCTCCGACGGCTCGGTGAGCGTCCGGGTCGCCGACGGTGGCCGGTGGCGGCCCGCGCCGCCGGACCCCGGCTACCGGGGCCGTGGGATCGCGCTGATCCGGGAGCTGGCCGAGGACGTCTCCATCGAGCCCTCCGAGACCGGCACCACGGTGCGGTTCCGGTTGCCCGCCACCCCGGTGGACGTGGGGACGCCCGGTGCCGGCCCGCCGGTGGAGTTCGTCGCGGGCGAGCCCGAGCCGGACCGCGACCCGGGCGCGGCCGAGGACCCTCGCCCGGAACGGACCCGGCTGCGGGTCGCACCGGACGCGCACGGGGTGCGGCTCACCGTGATCGGCGATCTGGACCCGAGCGGGGTCGCGGCGATCCGTGGGCCGCTCGCCGAGCATCTGGGCCGTGGTCTGCCGGTCACCCTGAACCTGGCGTCGGACTCGTTCGTCAGCAGCGCCGGGATCGCGCTGCTGTCCGAGGTCGCGCGCCGGATGCGGGCCGACGGGGTGCCGCTGACCCTGGTCGCGCCCGCCGGGAGCCAGGCCCGGCGGTCGCTGGTGCTCTCCGGCCTGGACACCGTGATCGGGATGTCCGACGAGAGCTGAGTCGTGACGGGTCGGCGAGGGTCGTCCTGTGACGGCGAACATGCAGGTCACGGGAGGTGTCCGGACAGGGTCGGGTCGGATCCCGCCCGCCGGACGTCACCTTGAAGCGTGTGTTGCGGTGTGGTGACATCGGTGCCGTGAGTCAGGCAGCGACACTCGGTCCCCTCTGGGGCACCCGGCGCGCCGACCACTTCGATCAGGGCTGTCGCCCGAGCTGAGGATCCGTTCCCCGCTCTCCCGACATCCTTGGAGCACCACCGTGTCCGCACCCGTCCGTGCGTCCCGACCTGCCCGCGTCCGCCCCGCCGCCCGGACCGCCCCGGTGCACGCGCGCCCGATCACCGCTCCCACTCCGTACGACCTGGACGACCTGCTCGAACTGACCCGGGAGATCGCCGCCGAGGTGCGCGCCGGCCGGCACGAGGTCGTCGTCGATCCCGACCGCCGCTGGTACCGGCTGCTGCGCAGCGACGGCTTCTGCGACGTCTGGCTGATCAGCTGGGCGACCGAGCAGATCGCCGAGCTGCACGACCACGCCGGCTCGCTCGGTGCGCTGACCGTGGTGTCCGGCGTGCTGACCGAACGCCGGTGGAGCGGCCCGTCCGGGCTGCGCACCCGCACGCTGCGGCACGGCCGTGGCGCGGGTTTCCCGCTCGGCCACGTGCACGACGTCGCCAACACCGCACCGGAGGCCGCGGTGAGCGTGCACGCCTACTCGCCGCCGCTCTCGGCGATGTCGTACTACGAGGTCGAGGACGTTCCGGCGACCGCAGGCCACCACCGGCTGCGCCGCACCAGGACCGAGCTGGTCCCGCCGGGGCGGGGCATCGGATGACGACGGTCGGGGACCTCGTGGCGGCCGCCCGGGCCCGGCTGGACCGGCCCGATCCGCGGCGGGCCGCCGCGCTCGCCGAGGACGGGGCGCTGCTCGTGGACACCCGACCGGGCTGGCAGCGGGTCGAGGAGGGGGCGATCCCGGGCGCGCTGGTGATCGAGCGCAACCACCTGGAGTGGCGGCTCGACCCGACCTCGGACGCGCGCATCCCGGAGGCCGTCGACCACGACGTCACCTGGGTGCTGTTCTGCTCCGAGGGGTACAGCTCCAGCCTGGCCGCGGCGTCGCTGCATGATCTCGGCCTGCACCGGGCGACCGACATCGACGGTGGTTTCCGGGCGTGGGCGGCCGCCGGGCTGCCGACCGAGCCCGGTCAGGACGGCCCGTCGGAGGCGACCCGCCCGCCGCTCCACCGCACGTCGAGGTAACCGGAGACCAGGGCGGTCAGTTCGTCCAGTACGACGTCCCGGCCGAAACCGGGTGACTCCAGCAGGTAGCTCGTCGTGAGGTGCTCCACGGCGCGCACCACGGTCCAGGCGGCCGCCCGTGCGGTGGTGGTGTCGGTGACGCCGCGGCTCAGCAGCGCGGTGGCGACCAGGTCGTCGATCCGGTGGGCGATCGCCGCCCGCCGCCCACCGGGGGCCCGCGGAAGCTGTTCGGCGATCACCCGCATCAGGTCCGGTTGTTCGGCGAACGCGTCGAGCAGCGCCTCCAGGGTGGCCCGGACGGCGGGCGCGGTTCCCCGCTCCGGCGTGGGTGCCTCACCCAGGGCGTCGAGGAACGCGCGCGAGACGCGAGCCTCCATCGCGTCGAGGTACCGGTCGAGCACCTCGGCGAGCACGGCGTCCTTGCCCGGGAAGTACTGGTAGAGCGAACCGGGCGAGACACCGGCGGCGGCCGCGATCCGGTTGGTCGACGCGCCGTCGTACCCGCGGGTGACCAGCACCTCCCGGCCGGCCTCGACGATCCGTTCCACCATCCGCCGGGAGCGTTCCTGGCGGGGCTCGCGCCTGCGTCCGGTGCGTCCGGTCATACCGCACCCCGGTACGCGCGTTGAATGCGAGCGCCCGCTCGTGTCAGCATGCGTTCATGGTGGCAGAGGCGTCGATCACCCCGGTGTACCCCCGCCGTTTCCGCAGCTCACCGGAGCGCAACGCACGGATCGCCCGGCCGCTCGCGCTGGTGGCCGGGGTCCGCGAACCCGACCCGGAGCTGCTCGACGAGCTCGGCCGCCGGATGCTGCTGCGCGACGAGACCGGAGCGGCACTGGCCCGCGCGATGGGCCGGGACCGCCCCGATCCCGAGCGGGTGACGATGCGGACGTTCCAGCAGGCGCTGGAGGCGGGCGGCCCGCCGGACGACGCACCGCCCGCGCTGCGGGCGTTCTTCGCCGCCGTCACCCCCGAGCCCGACTGGGTGGACCCCGACCTGCTGGAACGTGGCGGGCGCGCCTACCGGCGGCTGGGCCGCAGCCGGGACGACGTGCTGCTCGGGTTGTCGCTGATCGGTGGCTACCGCTACGGCGGCCCCACCGAGCTGCTGGTGCGGACCGGCGGGCTCACCGGGGCCGGAGCGATGCGCCGCCTCGGCGAGACCCAGGCCTGGGGGTTCGCGGTGAGCCGGCCCGGCGGGATGGCGCGCGGCGGCCCGGGCTGGCGGGCGACACTGCACGTCCGTGCGATGCACGCGCTCGTCGCGGACCGCTTCGAACGGGGCGACCGGTGGGAGACGGCCGAACACGGGCTGCCGATCAACCGGTCCGACCTGGCCGCCACGCTCGGCCTGTTCAACAGCACCGCGATCCTCGGCTGCCGGTTGCTGGGCACGCACGTCCCGCGGGCCGACGCGGACGCGATCATGCACCTGTGGCGCTACATCGGCTGGCTGATGGGCGTCGACGAGGACTGGCTGTTCAGCACCGAGCGGGAGCAGAACGCGTTCAACCATCACGTGCTGCTGGCTCAGGGTGACGTGACACCGAACGGGGCCCGGCTGGCCGGTGCGCTCGTCGACGGGTTGCGGGACGAGCGGCCCGGGTGGCGTGGCCGCTGGGAGCGGCGCAGGCTGCTGTCGTTGCTGCGGCTGTTCCTGGGTGCCGAGGGCATGCGGGACCTGGGCCTGCCGGTGTCGTGGCCGTGGATCGTGCCGTCGCAGGTGGTGCGCAACATCGCGCGGTCGGTGATCGTGGCGCGTACCGAGCGCGGGCGGCGGTGGCTGGAGGACCGCTCGGACCGGCGGGTCCGGTCGGACCTCGATCTCCGGTTCGGCGCCGACCGGCCCGGCCCCCGGGACCTCCCGGCCTGATCGGCCGGCCCGCGCCGCGCCGGCCGCCGCGTTGCGGCCCTTGCACTCGTCGAGATGCAGATCAGCGGGCCGCAGAGATCAACAATTCCCCCTGAGCTGCATCTCGGTGTGGGGGCGGGCGGGTCAGGTGAAGGCGCCGACGCCGGTGATGTCCCGCCCGACGATCAACGTCTGGATCGTCTCGGTGCCCTCGAACGTGTGGATCGCCTCGATGTCCGCCCAGTGCCGGACGACGTGGTGCTCCAGCAGGATCCCGTTGCCGCCGAGCAGGTCACGGGCTTCGGCGAGGATCGAGCGGGCGGTTCGGGTGTTGTGCATCTTCGCCAGGCCCGCGACGGTCGGGGAGAGTTTGCCTGCCTCGGCGAGCCGGGCGGTCTGCATGCAGTAGAGCTGCATCCCGGTCAGGTCGGCGAGCATCCGGACGAGGCGCTGCTGCACGATCTGGAACCCGGCCAGCGGCTTGCCGAACTGCTCGCGCTCCTTCGCGTAGCGCAGTGCGGCGTCGTAACCGGCGGTGGCGTGGCCCAGCGCCATCCAGGCGCAGGTGCTGCGGGTGGTGGCGAGCACCGCGGCGCAGTCGGCGAAGGTGCGGGCCCCGGCCAGCCGGTTCTCGTCGGGGACACGGACGCCGGCGAGGGTGATGTCGGCCTGCCACAACGCGCGCAGCGACACCTTGCCCGGGATGACGGTGGCCGAGTACCCCTCGGCCGGGGTCTCGACGACGAACCCGAGCACGTCGCCGGAGCCGGTGTCCCGGGCCCAGACGATCACCAGGTCGGCCACGGTGCCGTTGCCGATCCAGCGCTTGGACCCGCGCAGCACCCAGCCGTCGCCGTCGCGGGTGGCGGTCGTCTCCAGCGCCACCGAGTCCGACCCGTGCTCCGGTTCGGTCAGTGCGAACGCGCCGAGGGAGTCCATCGTGGACATCGAGGGCAGCCAGCGCTGCCGCTGCTCCTCGGAGCCGCACATCGCGATCGCCTTCATGGCCAGCCCGGCGTGCACACCGAGGAAGGTGCCCAGCGATCCGTCGCCGCGGTGCAGTTCCATGTGCACCAGGCCGAGCGCGAGCGGGCTCATCCCGGCGGCACCGTAACCGGTGATGTCCTCACCGACGATCCCCAGCTCGGGGAGCCTGCGGAACAGGTGCCAGGGCAGTTCGGCGCGTTCCCAGTGATCGTTGATCTCGTGCAGCACCTCGGTGTCGACGAACCGACGGGTGTCGGCGAAGCGCCGCCACTGCTCCTCGGTGAACTGGTCGCGCACCGAGAAGAAGTCGGTCCCCAACGCCTCGCCGAGCTCGGTGTACGGAGTGGTCGGTGCGGACATGGTGGGCGGCCCCCTCGCCGTCGGCGTCGGCGCCGATCCTCACACCACAGCCGCGGCCCCGCTCGGCGACGCGCTGCGCTGCCCGCCCGCGATCAGGATCTGATCAGGCAGAACGGGTGCCCGATCGGATCGAGGTAGACCCGGAAGCTCTCCGGCGCCGGCTGCACGTCGTGCTTCCGCGCACCGATCGCGAGCACCGCCGCCTCACCGGCGTCGAGATCGGGTACCGCGAAGTCTGCGTGAGCGCGCTGCGGATGCTCCTGGCCCGGCCACCGCGGTGGGACGAACCGGCCCTCGGCGATCCGCTGGAACGCCAGCGTGGGACCGGTGCCGCCGGAATCGAGCTCGACCCAGTCGGCATCCGGCCGTTCCGCGATCGGCCAGCCGGTGAGCCGGGAGTAGAAGCGGGCCAGCTCGAGCGGCTCGGGGCAGTCGAGGGCGAACAGGGCGAACCTGGCGATGGGTGGGTCGGTGCTGACGGGGCCGTTCCCGGGATCGTTCACGGTCACAGTGTGCCGCCGACCCCCGACAGGATCTGCGGGATCCTCAGGCCGGCGGCGGCAGCTCGTCGATCGCGCGCTCGACGCGCTGCACGGAGACCGGGTACCGGGTCTTCATCGGATGCGCGTAGAGCGAGACCCGCAGCTCCTCGATCATCCACCCGATCTCGCGCAGCTGGGCCGACGGCTCCGTGCCCGGAGGGAGGGCGGCGAGCAGGCCGCGGTACTCGGCCTCGACCGGCGCCATCTGCGCGGTCCACCGGGCGTCCCGGGACGGATCGGCGCGCAGCTTCTCCAGCCGCAGCTCCAGGGCCTGCAGATAGCGCCTCAGATCACCGAGCCGGACGGCGCCGGTGTCGGTGACGAACCCGGGCCGGACGAGCCGGTTCATGATCGCCGTCGCGTCGGCGACCCCGTCCCGGGTGGCCGGCCCGCGCAGGTCGGCGAGTGCCGCACCGACCCGGTGCCAGACCTCCAGGACGCCACGGACGGCGTCGAGCACCTGCAGCGTCGTCGCGGGCAGCCGCATCCGCAGCAGCTCGGCCAGCCGGAGGTACTGCGCCTCGTCGAACGGGTCGCCGCCACCGCGGCCGATCAGGTGGTCGGCGGCGGCCGTTGTGCAGTCGTCGAGCAGGGCGTCGAGGGAGCCGTGCGGGTTGCGGGACAGGGCGAGCCGTGCCCGGTTGTCCAGCCCGCGCTGCACCTGCTTCCCCGGGTTCGGGGTGTTGCGCAGCAGCAGTCGCCGCGCCCCGCGATGGTGTGCCGGATCGCGCTCGGCGACGGTGGCGTGGACCCGGACGTCCACCGTGGTGCCGCGGTCGCGCAGCCCCGGGTAACCGGTGACCACGTGCGCACCGCGCCGGATCGGCAGCTCCCTGGGCAGCTCGCCGATCGTCCAGGACGTCA
This sequence comes from Pseudonocardia sp. NPDC049635, assembly GCF_040659795.1. NCBI lineage: Bacteria > Bacillati > Actinomycetota > Actinomycetes > Pseudonocardiales > Pseudonocardiaceae > Pseudonocardia > Pseudonocardia sp. NPDC049635. Next base: position 68,033 of record NZ_JBFAON010000022.1, on the reverse strand, counting down.
GCCCGGTTGCCTCGACCCCGGTCCCGGCCGCCGCCAGCTCCTCCCGCACCTTCGGTGCCAGCTCACGGCGCAGCCGGTCCAGGTCGGTGCCGCGGGCGAGCTCGACGTCGTTCTCGTCGAGGACCCGGAAGGTGACGGTGAGGTGGTCGGGCAGCCGGTCCAGCTCCCAGTCCTCGCGCCGGATCTCGACGTTGCGCATCCGGCCGAGTTCGCGTTCCAGGCCGTCGAGCAGGGGCTCGTCGGTGTGCTCGCGCAACCGGCCCAGCACGGCCCTGGCGTGGTCGGGGGCCGGGGAGAAGTTGCGCCGCAGGTTGCGCGGCAGTGTCCTGATCAGCGCGGTGACCAGCTCCTCGCGTAGGCCGGGTACCTGCCAGGTGAAGGGGGTCGGATCGACCTGGTGCAGCGCCGCCACCGGGACGTCGACGGTCACCCCGTCGGTGTGGTGCCCCGGTTCGAACGCGTACGACAGCGGAAGCGTCAGGCCGCCGGCGGCCACGTGGTCGGGATACTGCTCGCGGTCGACGCCGCGTGCCGCCTCGGTGGTGAGCAGGTCCTCGGAGTAGTCGAGCAGATCGGGCCGGCGCCGCGACTCCTCGGACCACCAGCGGTCGAAGTGCTTGCCGGACACCACCGAGGACGGGACCCGCTCGTCGTAGAAGGCGAACAGCGTGTCCTCGTCGACCACCAGGTCCCGGCGACGGGCCCGGTGCTCGAGCTCCTCGGCGTCGTCGAGCAGTTCGCGGTTGGCGTGGAAGAACGCGTGCCGGGTCTCCCAGTCCCCCTCGACCAGGGCGTGCCGCAGGAACAGGTCGCGGCTCACCTCGGGATCGACCCGCCCGTACGCGACGGTCCGGTCGGCGACCAGCGGCAACCCGTGCAGCGTGACGCGCTCGGTGGCGACGGCGCTTCCCCGCTTGCGTGACCAGCGCGGTTCCGAGTACGTCTTCTTGACGAGATGTCCGGCGAGCGGCTCGACCCATCCCGGGTCGACCGGACCGACCGTGCGCGCCCACAATCTCGTCGTCTCGACGAGTTCCGCGGCCATCACCCAGCGCGGCGGCTTCTTCGCCAGCCCGGAACCGGGCCAGATCGCGAACTTCGCGCCGCGGGCACCGAGGTAGTCCTTCGGGCCCTTGCGGTCCTTCTTCGGGCCGGCCTTCCCCGGCGCCGCCCGGTCGGCGAGCGGGTCCTGCATGCCGACCTGGGAGAGCAGCCCGGCCAGCAGCGACTGGTGGATCACGTCGGCGCGCCGCGGGTCGAGCGGCTCGTCGGCGGCCCGGGGACCGGTGGCGGCCGGCCCGGAGTCGTCACCGTCCATCCCGGCGCTGCGGGCGGCCTGCCGGAGCTGCCCGTGCAGGTCCCACCACTCGCGCACCCGCAGGTAGTGCAGGAAGTCCTCGCGCAGCTCGCGGCGGAACCGGTTGCCGGACAGCGCGTCGCGCCGCTCGGCGAGATGGTCCCAGAGCCGCAGGAAGGCCAGGAAGTCCGAACCGTCGACGGCGAAGCGGCGGTGGCGCTCGTCGGCGGCCTGGCGCTGCTCGGTCGGCCGCTCCCGCGGATCCTGCACGGACAGCGCAGCGGCGATGACGAGCACCTCGCGCAGGCAGCCGTTGCGGTGCGCCTCGACCAGCATCCGGCCCAGCCGCGGATCGACCGGCAGCCGCGACAGCGACTGCCCGACGGCGGTCAGCGAGCGCCGGTCGGGGCGCAGCGCACCGAGCTCGTGCAACAGGTCCAGCCCGTCGGCGACGGCGCGCGGGTCGGGTGGCTCGACGAACGGGAACTCGGAGATCTCACCGAGGTCGAGCGCGATCATCTGCAGCACGACCGACGCGAGATTGGTGCGCAGGATCTCCGGGTCGGTGAACTCCGGGCGGGCGTCGAAGTCGTCCTCGGAGTACAGCCGGATCGCGATGCCGTCGCTGGTGCGGCCGCAGCGGCCGGAACGCTGGTTCGCCGAGGCCTGGGAGATCTTCTCGATCGGCAGCCGCTGCACCTTGAGCCGGCGCGAGTAACGTGAGATGCGCGCGGTGCCGGTGTCGACGACGTAGCGGACACCCGGCACGGTCAGCGACGTCTCGGCGACGTTGGTCGCGAGCACCACCCGGTTGCCGGTGTGCGGTTGCCAGACCCGTTGCTGCTCGGCCGTCGACAGCCGGGCGTAGAGCGGCAGGATCTCGGTGTTCGGCAGGTTGCGCCGTTCCAGGGCCTCGGCCGCCTCGCGGATCTCGCGCTCGCCCGGGAGGAAGACCAGGACGTCGCCGGGGCCTTCGCGCTGCAGCTCGACGACGGCGTCGCCGATCGCGTCGTCCAGTTGGCGGTCGGGGTCGGCGGCGCCGTCCTCCCCGCCCGGGTCGTCCGGGTCGACGACGGGGCGGTAGCGCACCTCGACCGGGTAGGTCCGGCCGGAGACCTCCACGATCGGCACCGGGGGCCCGTCGCCGCCGAAGTGCCGGGCGAACCGCTCGGGGTCGATCGTCGCCGAGGTGATGATCACCTTGAGGTCGGGCCTGCGGGGCAGCAACCGGGTCAGGTACCCGAGGATGAAGTCGATGTTGAGGCTGCGCTCGTGCGCCTCGTCGATGATCAGCGTGTCGTACCGGCGCAGGTCCTTGTCGCCGGCGAGCTCGGCGAGCAGGATGCCGTCGGTCATCAGCTTGACCATCGTCGCGTCGCCGACTTGATCGGTGAACCGGACCTTCCAGCCGACCGTGCTGCCGAGCTCGACGCCCAGCTCCTCGGCGATCCGGGCGGCCACGGTGCGCGCGGCGAGCCGGCGCGGCTGGGTGTGGCCGATCATCCCGTGCACCCCGCGACCGAGCTCCAGGCAGATCTTCGGGAGCTGGGTGGTCTTCCCCGAGCCGGTCTCACCGGCGACGATCACCACCTGGTTGTCCCGGATCGCCTCGGCGATCTCCGCGCGGCGCGCCGACACCGGCAGCGTCGCGGGATAGGTGATCGGCGGGGCCACTCGTGGGCGGTCGCCGCGATCGGGCACGAGGGCGGGGCCGGGCGCCGTGACGGAGGCGCTCCGGCCCCGCGGCCCGCGGCGGCGCGGTCGGCGCTGCTGCTCACGGGCCGGACGGCCGCGCGCGGCGCCCTCCGTCCCGGGGGCGGCCTGCGCTGCGGCCTCGTCGTTGTTCGACAGGGTTCTGATGTCGGTCTGCCGGTCCGTGGCGCCCCTTCGGGGACGGTGCGGACGCGGAGGCCTGCCGCCCCCGCGTGCGGGACGGTCGTCGGCGGACGGGGCGGATTCGCTGGACATCGTTCACTCAGTGTGCCTGCTCGCCCGGGACCGGGCGGACGCCGACCATGGTGATCGGACTCGCAGTGCGGGGCAATCGGATTTCGGAAGGTCGGCCGGGTGTCCGAGCCGGGTGCCGGTCGCCTCGCGGCGAGTGGCGCACCGCGGCTCCTGCCGGACGGTATTCCGCGGCGGCTGTTGTCTGTTGCGGCCCGGGGACTCGTGTCGCCCGGCTCGGACAGTCGGTTCAACGGGTCGGGTCCGCGAATCCTTCCCGGTCGGTTCGGCAGTGTCCGGACGATTCGTGACCGGATACGATATGTCGGTCATCCAGTCATGAGGAGCGCCATGACCCTGGTCCCGGCGTGCAGCGCAGCCACGACGGTCGATCTCGACGGCGGGCGGGTCCGGGTGCTGCGCTCGACCGCGCGGCCCGGCCCCGCGCGAGCGGGGACGCCGCTGCTGCTGGTGCACGGCGGAGGCACCGACAACGCGGCGATCTCCTGGTTCCACGCGTTCGAGGCGTTCGGCGCGGACCGCCCGGTGATCGCGTTCGACCTGCCGGGATTCGGCGGGACCAGCGGCATCGACCCGGTCGGCGATCCGCGGGAGATGGCCGACCTGACCGCCCGGGTGGCCGGACGGCTCGGGCTGGGCGAGGTGGTCGCCGTCGGTGTCTCGATGGGCGGCGACGTCGTGCTCAACCTGGCCCTGCGACACCCGACGCTGGTCCGGGGTCTCGTACTGGTCGGCCCCGGCGGGTTGGTCCCGGTGCTGCGCAACCGGATCACCCAGTTCTCGGCGTGGCTGGCCGCGCAGCTGCCCGAACCGGTCCTGCTCGCGCTGGCCCGGATGTCCACACCGCTCGTCCTGCTCGCGCTCCGGAACGTGGTCTCCGATCGGGGGAGTCTTCCGCCGCAGGTGGTGGAGGAGTTCCTGAGGCAGGCCCGTGAGCCGGACGGCTTCCTCGGGTACGCGCGGTACAACCGCGCGACCCTCGGGCCGTGGTCGATGCGCAACAACCTGCGGCCGGTCGTCGGCCGGATCGCCACGCCCGCGCTGTTCTTCCACGGCGCACAGGATGGGTGGGTCGATCCGGAGGGCTCCCGGCGGGCCGTCGCGGCGATGCCCCGTGCCCGTCTGGCTCTCGTCCCCGGGTGTGGGCACTGGGCCCAGCTGGAGGCGGCCGAACGGTTCGCGACCGAGGTCCGGGGCCTGCTCGCCGAACTGGCAGATCCGGACCCGGCCTGAATCGCGCTCCGGTGGGTCCGGGTGTCCGAGCCGGGCGCCGGTCGCCTCGCGGCGAGTGGCGCACCGCGGCTCCTGCCGGACGGTATTCCGCGGCGGCTGTTGTCTGTTGCGGCCCGGGGACTCGTGTCGCCCGGCTCGGACAGTCGGTGCAACGGGTCGGGTCCGCGAATCATTCCCGGCGCCCGTGACGCCGTTGCCGCGCGGGGCGATGTCGCGCTCGCTCGGCAGGGCCGTGGGCGCCGGTCGGTGCGGTACGCCACGCCGCACCGCGCGGGAGGGGTGTCCGAACCGGACGCCGGTCGCCTCGCGGCGAGTGGCGCACCGCGGCTCCTGCCGGACGGTATTCCGCGGCGGCTGTTGTCCAGTGCGGCCCGGGGACTCGTGTCGCCCGATCCGGACGATCGGTTCAACCGGCGGGGTGCGCGGATCATTCCCGCCCGCGGGGTCCCGTTCCTCGGGCTCACCGCACGCCGCACGGGAGCCCGGCATCGCGGGGTGGTCAGCGCGCACCCCGGCCCAGGACGCCACCTCCCGAGCGACGTCAACCGGCCCGTGCCGCCAGCACCCCGTCGGTCCAGGCGGGCCAGGCGTCGATCGCCCACTGCCCGAAGTCGCGGTCGGTGAGCACTACGGCGGCCAGGCCGGCGTCCGGGTCCACCCACAGAAAGGTCCCCGACTGTCCGAAGTGGCCGAACGTGCGAGGTGAGGAGTCCGCACCGGTCCAGTGCGGGGACTTCCCGTCGCGGATCTCGAAGCCGAGCCCCCAGTCGTTCGGCTTCTGCCTGCCGTAACCGGGCAGCACGCCGTCCAGACCCGGGAAGGCGACGGTCGTCGCCTCGGCGACGGTGCGCGGGTCCAGCAGCCGGGGCGACTGCAGCTCGGCGGCGAACCGGGACAGGTCGCTCGCGGTGGAGATCGCTCCCGCACCTGCCGCGCCTTCCAACCGGGTGGCGGTCAACCCGAGCGGCTCGCAGACGGCCTGGTGCAGGTAGTCGGCGAAGTCGATCCCGGTCGCCTCGGCGACGGCGTCGGCGAGCACCGCGAAGCCGGTGTTCGAGTAGATCCGTCGCTCACCGGGAGCGGCCTGCACCCGGTCGGTGTCGAAGGCCAGCCCGGAGGTGTGCGCGATGAGGTGCCGGACGGTCGCCCCGTCGGGGCCCGCCGGGTCGTTCCAGTCGAGCGCGCCCTCCTCGACGGCGACGAGCACGGCGTAGGCGGACAGCGGCTTGGTCACCGAGGCGAGCGCGAACTCGCGGCCGGTGTCACCCGCTCCGGCGAGCACTGTGCCGTCCGCTGCGACGACGCAGGCGGCGACGTGGTCGACCGGCCAGTCGAGGGCCCGGCGCACCGCCGGGTCGAGTCCGGTCACGGTGCGGGGAGCGGTCGGATGGCCATACGCCCATCCTCGCAGCCGGATCCGGTCGCCGCGTGCTCGCGTCCCGCGCGGTCGGGCCCGCCGGGAGCGGGCCACCGGCGCGGTGGTGCGACGGGTCAGGAGTCTCCGTGGACGGGGACGAGGGCGCCGGAGATCGGGGCTGCGTCCGGTCCGGCGAGGAAGGCGATCACCCGGGCGATCGCGGTGGGGGTGACGGCGCGGGCGACGGCACCGTCGTCCATCCAGCTCCGGTTGGCCGGGGTGTCGATGACCGAGGGCAGTACGGCGTTGACCCGGATCCGCTGCGGCGCCAGCTCGTCGGCGAGGAGCTCGGTCAGCCGGTGCACGGCGGCCTTGCTCGTGCCGTGCACGAGCTGGGCGGGCCCGGTGGCGCCGGCCTTCGCGCCGACGGTGACGATGGCGCCGCCGCCCGCATCGGCGATCCGCGGGGCAGCGGCCTGCGCGGCCCAGACCACCGAGGCGTAGTTGGTGTCGAACAGGCCGTGCAGGGTGTCCGGGTCGACGTCGGCGAGCCCGCCGGACGCGTAGCCACCGGCCACCGCCACGAGCGTGCCGACGGTGCCGGGGAGGTCGTCGATCGGGGCGAACGCCGCGCCGACGGCGCCCCGGTCGGTGAGGTCGACACCGATCGGATGGACGCCGTCGGCGGCGATCCGGTCCAGGTCGGCGCCCGGTCGGCTGAGCGCGGCGACCCGGTGCCCGCGGGCCCGGAACTCCTCGACGACGGCGCGGCCCAGTGCCCCGGCGGCGCCGGTCACGACAACGATGTGGTTCATCGGGGAATCGTGGCATCCCGGGGCCGGGCGGGGACGTCAACGGTGACACCACCGTCCGGGTCTCCATGTGCACTGCCGTACGGCAGTGTGCGTTGATCCGAACGGGTGGTCCCAGGGGGTTCCGCTCGTCAACTTTGTTGAGATCGTCGGAGTTCGTGACACGGGCACCGGGGCCCGGTCGACAGCGATGGCGTGACCACCTCGCAGAACCCCTCCGGCACCCCGGCCCAGCCCGGCCCGCCGCAGCAGAACCCGCACGACGCCGCCCCGGGGCGGTACGGGCCGGACCCGCGGCGCACCGGCCCGCAGCAGTGGGCCGGGCCCCCGCACGCCCCGCAGTACGGCCCGCCCGGCCGCTACTACGACGGCCACCCGCAGGTCCCGTTCGGTGGCCCGCCGTACGGGAACGCGCGCCCCGGCGGGCCGGTCCCGCCGGCCGGCACCGAGGCGTGGCCGACGGCCGCCCGGCGCGCGGCAGTTCCGGAGCAGCGGGGCGGCTCCGGGCCGCGGATCCCGGACGAGCCGCCGCGCAACGGATTCGGCACCACCGCGCTGGTGCTCGGCATCCTCGGCCTGCTGTTCTCGCTGATCCCGTTCGTCGGGGTGATCGCCTGGCCGCTGGTGATCCTGGGCCTGATCTTCGGGGTGCTGGGGATCGTGCGGGTGAGCCGCGGGAAGGCGAACAACCGGGGTGTCGCGATCAGCGGGACGGTGCTCTCGGCGCTGGGCCTGCTGGTGTGCGTCCTCTACGTCTCGGCGTTCGCGTCGGCGGTGTCGGAGATCCCCGCCGCGGCACCGGCCGCCTCGGTGCCGGCGGTGACCTCGCCGGTCGTCGGGGAGGGTCCGGCTGCCCCTGCGGCACCGGTCGAGAGCGCCGGTGGAGACGTGATCACCTACGAGGTGACCGGCTCCGGCAGCGCCGGCAGCGTCACCTACATCAAGGACGAGAACTTCGGGCAGGAGCAGGCGAACGGGGTCGCCCTCCCGTGGAGCACGGACGTCACCTTCGATGGAGGCGCACCGGCCTTCCAGCCGCTCTCGCTGGTCGCCCAGTCCGGGTCCGGTGGCAGCGACGAGATCACCTGCCGGATCCTGCGTAACGGCGAGGAGCTCACCTCCTCGACCAGCTCGGGTCCCTACGCCGTCGTCAGCTGTTCTGCGAGCTGACCACCCACGCGTCCCTCGCGGGCGGGTTCAGCCGGCGGTGCGACGCCCGTGCGCGAGCAGCATCCGTCGTCCGACGAGCATCAGCACGGCCGACCCGAGCATCACGCCCGCGTTGACCGACCAGGCGACCGGGAAGCCCTGGTGCGCGGCCAGCCAGCCGAACGCGATCGGGCCCGCGAAGCCACCGGCGTAGACACCGAGCTGCACGATCGACGTGGCCGCTGCGGGGGCCGACGGGTTGAGCCGGACCACGGCGAACTGCAGCAGCCCCGGCCACGCCCAGCCGAGACCGAAGGCCAGCACGACGCCGACGACCAGTGCCGGGGTGCCGGGGACGGCCAGCAGCACGAACCCGATCGCGCCCGCGGCGAGGCTCCCTGCGACGACGGCGATGTGCCCGCCGGTGCGCCGGTCGGCCAGCCATCCGTGCAGCATCCGGACCGAGAGCCCGACGACGCTGCCCAGCGTCAGCATCAGGCCGGCCAGGCCGGGGTCGATGCCCCGGTCCACGGCGGAGGCGACGAGGAAGATGCCCAGGGCGGTCGCGGTCCCGGCGGCCAGGCCGGACGCCACCCCGATCATGGCGAGCGCCCCGGTCGCCCGGTCGCCCTTCGCCGGGCGTGCGACGGGGGCGGCGTTCACCCGGGGGCAGGCGGCCAGGGCGGCCACGGCGAGCACCGCCCCGATCGCGTACGCCCACCGCCAGCCGAGGGTGAGCGCGACCGCGGGAACCGCGAGCCCGGCGAGCAGCGTCGCGGCCGGGATCGCCGCCTGCTTGACGCCGAACGACAGGCCCATCCGGTGCGCGGGCACCGTCCGGGCGAGGGTCAGGTTCGACGACAGCTGGCCCATCACGTTGCACCACGCACCGCAGAGCAGCAGTCCCACCAGCGACCAGTACGAGTGCGCCCCGACCGCGATCGCGGCCATCAGCACCGCCGCACCGGCTACCGAGATCCTGCTGGTCAGCCGGGACCCGACCCGCTCGACGATCATCCCGACGGGGAGCGAGCACAGCGCGCTGACACCGAAGTACAGCGCCACCACCAGCCCGAGGCCGACCGGGTCGAACCCGAGATCGGCGGAGAGCTGCACGGCCAGCGCGCCGGTCAGGAACACCGGCAGCACCGACACGGTCGTCACGATGACCGCCCCGGCGGCCACCCGGAACACCGACGGTCCCGCGGGGACGAGCACCGGAAGCCTGCTGTCGACACTCACTTGAGCAATGCTAACCGCTTGACCGTTCCGATTCGAACGAACGTGACCTATCCCTGGATGCGCGAGCTGCCGCCGCGGGCGGCCGACTCCTTCTCGCGCAGCTCGAACTTCTGCACCTTGCCGGTGGAGGTCTTGGGCAGCTCGTCGACGATGTCGACGTGCTTGGGTGCCTTGTACCGGGCGATCCGGGAGCGCACGTGCTCGACGAGCTCGGCCGGCTCCGCGCTGCGGCCCGGCTTGAGCACGACGAACGCCTTGCAGACCTCGCCCCACTTCTCGTCCGGGACACCGACCACGGCCGTCTCCAGGACGGCGTCGTGGGAGACGATCGCCTGCTCGACCTCCACGGTCGAGATGTTCTCGCCACCGGAGATCACCACGTCCTTGGCGCGGTCGCGCAGATCGACGTAGCCGTCGGGGTGCACGACGCCCAGGTCGCCGGAGTGGAACCAGCCGCCCGCGAAGGCCTCCGCCGTCTTCTCCGGGTCGAGGTAGTAGCCCTTCATGACGTTGTTGCCGCGCATGACGATCTCGCCCATCGTCGCGCCGTCGCGGGGGACGTCGTTCATCTGCTCGTCGACCACCCGGACCCGGTCCGCGCAGACCATTCCGACGCCCTGGCGCGCCTGCAGCCGGGCCCGCTGCTCGCCGTCGAGCGCGTCCCAGTCGCGCTGGTACTGGTTGACCGTGTACGGCCCGTAGGTCTCGGTCAGGCCGTAGACGTGCACGATCCGGAAGCCCATCCGCTCCATCTGCAGGATCGTCGTCGGTGACGGCGGGGCGCCGGCCGTCGTCACCACCAGCGGGTAGTCGAGGGTGACCGCCTCCGGCGCGTTCATGATCGTCGTGACGACGGTGGGCGCCCCGTTGAGGTGGGTCACGCCGTGCTCGGTGATCAGCCGCCAGATGGTGTCGCCGCGGACCTCGCGCAGGCAGACGTGGGTGCCGCCGATCGAGGTCACCGCCCACGGGGTGCACCACCCGTTGCAGTGGAACATCGGCAGCGTCCACAGGTAGACGGTGTCCGCGGAGTGCGAGGAGTGCACGATCTCGCCGAAGGAGTTCAGGTACGCGCCGCGGTGGTGGTACTCGACGCCCTTGGGGTTGCCGGTCGTCCCGGACGTGTAGTTGATCGTGATGGTGGCCCGCTCGTCGTCGACCGCCCAGGGCAGCGGATCGTCGGCCCCGCGGGCCAGCAGGTCGGCGTAGGAGAGGCCGGAGCCGACTCCGTCACCCGGGGCGGCCGGGTCGGTGACCGTGACGATCTCGCGGACCGTCCGCAGCTCGTCGGCGACCGGCCGCACCGTCTCGTAGAGCACGTTGTCGACGACCAGCACGGTCGCGCCCGAGTGGTCGAGGATGTAGCGGACCTCCTCGGTGGACAGCCGCGTGTTGATCGCGACCAGGACCGCGCCGGCCAGCGGCACCGCGAAGTGCGCCACCAGCATCTCCGGCACGTTGGGCAGCAGGTAGGCCACCCGGTCACCCGGCCCGACACCGGACGCGCGCAGCCCGTGCGCCACCCGTGTCGCCTCCGCCGCGAACTCGGCGTAGGTGTGACGGCGCTCGCCGTAGACGATCGCGGTCCGGTCCGCGAAGACGTCCGCGGACCGGCCGAGGAAGGCGAGCGGTGTGAGGGGGGTGTACCAGACGTCGTCGACCATGACCGACATCCTCACCCGTGTCTGTCCGGTGACGCATCCGCTGATCAGCGGTGTGCGCCGTCGCCGAGCCGGCCCGCGCCGGGCGCTCCGGTCCCGCGCCGCTCGGCGGCCCGGGCGTTCACGCCGGCATCGGAACAGAACCCGCTCCGCGACCGCTTGAGGCACAGCAGCCCGAGCAGCCGCAGGTCCGGTGTGACGACGGCGAGCCTGCGCCTGCCCGTCGCGACCATCTCGACCCGGGTGCGGTCGAGATCGGCGCCCGGGCCCACGGTCCGCCGGAGCAGCGTCCCGCCGGCGCAGGCGTCGGGCGGGCCGGTCAGGTCGGCCCGCTCGATCACGGTGAGCAGGTGGTCGCCGTCCACCACCAGCAGGGCGTGCACGTGGTCGTCGCGCAGGAGGTGCCGGGCCTGCGCCACGGTGGTGCCGGGCGGGCAGGTCTTCGGGTGGCGGACCATCGCGTCCGCCACCCGCGCCCGAGATGCCAACCGGAGGCCGGTCATGGCCGGCTCATCGCCGGGGCAGGGCCGCGACGACCGGGTGGTCGACACCGGCCGCCCGCCCGGGACCCGCGGGACCGTAGTCGGTCGCCGTGTGGAACTGGGCGTTGACCGCCTCGAAGTGCTGCAGTTCGGCCGGCAGCGCGGCGGCGAGATGGATGGCCTCCTGCGGGCAGACCGGTTCGCAGGCGCCGCAGTCGATGCAGCCGTCCGGGTCGATGTAGAGCATCCGCTCGCCCTCCTGGATGCAGTCGACCGGGCACTGCGCCACGCACGTGCGGTCCATGACGTCCAGGCAGGCGTCGGTGATGACGTAGGGCACGACGGTCTCCTCATCAGTGGCGGGCATGGGCGAGCAGCTCGGCGGTGTCGGTGATCTTGGTGCGGGCGCGGCCGCGACGGCGTCCCAGCGCGATCTCCGCGCGGTCGATGCGGGTCCACCCGGCCCAGTCGACGACCTCGTGTGCAGCGGTGAGCGCCTTCCTCGCCGACGGTGCGGCGGCAGGCAGATCGTCGAGATCGTCGAGCAGCGATCCCACGCTCTCCACGGCGCACGCCTTGTTCGTGCCGATCACCCCGGACGGGCCGCGCTTGAGCCAGCCGGTGACGTAGAGACCGGGCTCGACGCGTCCGGACTCGTGCGGGACCGTGGCCCGCTCCGGGTCGAACGGCAGGCCGGGGATCGGTGTGCCGCGGTAGCCGATCGCGCGGACCACCGCGTCGACGTCGAGAACGGACGCCGTTCCCGTGGTCGGGTCCGCCAGCCGGATCCCGGTGACACGGGTGCTCCCGAGGACGGCGACCGGGCTGCGGTGGACGTGGAACCGCAGGACACGATCGCCCGGGCCGGGGGAGTTCTCGGCCCACCGCCGGAACACCGCATGGCGGGCCCGCGCTGCGTGGCCGGGCGGTGGATCATCGGTCAGGCCGGCCGGGTCGACGACCGGGACGACGCCGGGCAGGTCGTCGAACGCGAGCAGCTCCCCCAGCGAGAACCGCACGTCGTGATGCCCGCGGCGGGCCACGACGTGCACGGCGTGCACCGGGTGGGCGTCGAGACCGGCGCGGACCGGATCGGGGATGTCGGTGTCGTCGAGCCCGGTCCCGGACTTCAGCAGGACGCGTGCGACGTCGAGTGCGACGTTGCCCGCGCCCACGACGGCGACCGTCGCCGGCCGTGGCCAGGACAGCACCGGCACCGCGTCGGGGTGGCCGTTGTACCAGGCCACGAGATCGGCTGCGGTGATGCTGCCGGGCAGGCCCTCACCGGGGATCCCGAGGTCGCGGGCTGCTCCGCTGCCGGTGGCGACGACGACGGCGTCGTAGCTGCGGCGCAGCTCGGCGACGGTGACGTCGGATCCGAGCCCGACGTTGCCGAGGAACCGCACGCGCTCGTCGGCGAAGACGGCCGCGAGGGTCGCGGTGACCGACTTGATGCGGTGGTGGTCGGGCGCGACCCCGTAGCGGACGAGACCGAACGGGGTGGGCAGCCGGTCGAGGACGTCGACGGGCACGTCGGGTCGGCGGCGGCGCAGCTCGGCGGTGGCGAACAGCCCGGAGGGGCCTGCACCGACGACGGCTACATGGGGCACGGGGCCTCCCTCGTGGTGGGCGGGGACGAGGGGACGGTGCCCGGTCGACACCCCCGGCAGACACCTGCAAATGCGCATTCCGGCAATGCAATATCGCCGAAACAATGGCGTAACCGGAATTGACGGGTATCCTGCATTTGCAGGTGGCTTCCGGGTCGATCCGGGCTTTAGCGTCGTCCTCACGAACTGACCCGAGGAGACGCCGCACATGACCACCACCACCCCGGAAATCCCGATGGAGGACGTGTCGGAGAAGCGGATCGTGCGCGCCGCCTGCGCGCACGACTGCCCCGACACCTGCGCGATCCTGGTGACCGTCGAGGGGGACACTGTCACCGGCGTCCGGGGTGACCCGGAGCACCCGTTCACCCGAGGCGGCCTGTGCGCGAAGGTGAACGACTACGAGAAGCGTGCGTATCACCCGGACCGCCTGCTCTATCCGCTCCGCCGAACCGGACCGAAGGGCTCCGGTGAGTTCGAACGGATCAGCTGGGACGAGGCCGTCGCCGAGATCTGTTCCCGGTTCACCTCCATCGCGGCCGAGTTCGGCGGCGAAGCGATCATGCCGACCAGCTATCTCGGCAACCAGGGCATCCTCAACGGGCTCACGGTCATGGACCCGTTCATGCACCGGCTCGGCGCCTCGATCACCGAGCGCACCTTCTGCACCTCGACCCGTGGATCGGCGTACCTGCGGACCGTCGGGCCTGCGGTCACCGACCCCGAGGGCATCGTCCACGCCCGCTACATCGTGGTGTGGGGCCACAACATGCTCACCTCCCACCTGCACCTGTGGCCGTTCGTGACCCAGGCCCGCAAGGCGGGCGCGAAGCTGGTGGTGATCGACCCCTACCGCAGCCGCACCGCGAAGCAGGCGGACTGGCACATCCGGATCAGGCCCGGCACCGACGGCGCGCTGGCCCTCGGCATGATGAACGTGATCATCGCCGAGGGGCTCCAGGACCAGGACTACATCGACGCGCACACGACCGGTTTCGCCGAACTCGCGGCGAAGGCCGCCGAGTTCCCGCCCGAACGCGTCGAGGCGATCACCGGTATCCCCGCCGACGACGTCCGGACCCTGGCCCGCGAGTACGCCACCACCCAGCCGGCGGCGCTGCGCGTCGGCACCGCGGTCGAGAACCACCCCCAGGGCGGGCAGGCGTTCCGCGCGATCTTCAGCCTTCCCGCGCTGGTCGGCGCCTGGCGCTACCCCGGTGGTGGCACCCACGAGCTCACCCTGTTCTCGTTCCCGGTGAACTTCGACCGGCTCTCGCGCACCGACCTCATCCGGCCCGGCACGCGCACGATCAACGCCCTTCAGCTGGGCCGCGCCCTGACCGGGGAGCTGGAGCTCGACCCGCCGGTCATGGGGCTGATGGTGTGCAACGCCAACCCCGTGATCACCGTCCCGGAGCAGAACAAGACCATCGCCGGCCTCTGCCGCGACGACCTGTTCACCGTGGTCAGCGACCACTTCCTGACCGACACCGCGCGCTACGCCGACATCGTGCTGCCGGCCACCACGATCCTCGAGCACTTCGACGTGATGTTCTCGTGGGGTCATCTCTACGTGTCGGTGAACAACCCGGCCATCGAGCCGCTGGGCGAGGCCGTGTCGAACGTCGAGATGTTCCGCAGGCTCGCCGCAGGCATGGGTTTCGACGACGACCCCTGGTTCCGCATGACCGACGAGGAGCTGGCCCGCGAGTGTCTCGACTGGGAGGCCCCGGTGATGGACGGGATCACCCTGGAGGGTCTGTGCAAGACCGGCTGGGCGCGGTTGGCGCTGCCCGGCCCGGACGAGGCCCCGTTCGCCGACGGCGGGTTCGGCACCCCCTCGACGAAGGTCGAGTTCGCGCTCACCGGGGACACCGACAGCGTGGTCCCGGTCTTCCGGCAGGGCTACACCGAGCTGCAGGGCGACACCGCGAGCCCGCCGGTCCCCGACCACGTCCCGGAGGTGCCCGACCCGCGCCACCCGCTCAAGATGATCACTCCGCGCGGACACGCCTTCCTGAGCTCGCAGTACGCCAACATGGATCGTCAGCTCAGCTCCGAACAGGGCCAGCACGTGACCCTGCACCCCGAGGAGGCGCAGCGCCGGGGGCTGGTCGCCGGCGCCGTGGCCGAGGTCTTCAACGATCTGGGCGCGTTCCGTGCCGTCGTCCGGGTGGACGACGGAGTGCTGCCCGGCGTGGCCGTGGCCCCGTACGGGTTCTGGCGCAACGGTGACTCCACCGTGGCCGCACTCGTCTCCGGTGACCTCAACGACCTGGGCCGTGGCCCCCGTTACTCGGCGGCGTCGGTCGACGTCCGCCCCGCCTGACGACTCGAGGAGACCCCCATGACCGCAGCACCGTCGACCACCCATCACGCGTCCAGCACCGAGGCCGTCGACTACGAGCCCTTCCTGGTCGGTGGCGAACCGATCGGCGAGGTCCACTGGATCCGCAACGGCGGCGCCGAGGGCACCACCCTCGCCGTCGGCCTGTGGCGTAGCGAGCCGCGCCGCTTCCCGTACCCGTTCACCGCGGACGAGACCATCCACGCGCTGGACGGGGTGGTGGACATCGAGCTCGCCGACGGTTCCGTCGTCACGCTGAAGGCCGGTGACATCGCCTCGTTCGTGAAGGGCACCGAGTCGACGTGGACGGTCCGCGAGCCGTTCCGGAAGCTGTTCGTGGTCAGCGGCCGATGACCGGCCCGGCCCGCTGACATGTGCTACACGGTGAAGTCGATCGACGACGTCCGCGAGCTGGTCGCTGCCGCCCGTGGCCTGGCCGGACTCGTCGATCTCGACGCGCTCGTCCTCCGGGCCTGCCGGCAGCTGCACGGGCTGGTCGGCGAGGACGTCGCCGCGGTGGCGGTCTGCGAGCACCCCGACCAGCTGACGGTGGCCTCCGCGACGGGGATGACGGTGCCCGCCACCATCCCGCACACCCGGCGCGGGGAGGGCCTGGGATGGCTGGCCGTCGAACTGGACGACACCCCGGTCGTCCGGCTCGGCCCGGACGGACCGGAGGCGATGGAGGACACCCCCGCGACCCGGATCGACCAGGCGCTCCTGGACGGGGTGCGTGACGATCCGCTGCTCCGGGTCGCCGCCCGGTCCGGGGTGCGCCGGGTCGTGGCCTGCCCGGTCGGGTTCGGCGGGGCGACGCTGGGTTGCCTGTTCGTCGGACGGCGCGCCGACCAGCCGTTCGACGCGCGGGTCCCGGAGCTGCTGTGGGAGTTCGCCGCCTCCCTCGCCCCGCTGATGGTCACCGCCGTGACCGCGGCCAGGGCCGGCGAGATCGCCGTCGCGCAGGAGCGGGCCCGGATCGCCCAGCATCTGCACGACACGGCCGGGCAGATGCTGTTCGCGATCAGCCTCACGGCCCAGGACCTGCGTGAACGGGCCGATGCCGGGGAACTGGACACGACCGGGCTGACCGGCGCCGCGAGACAGATCGAACACGAGGCCGCGAAGGCCTCGGCGGTCCTGCGGCAGGCCATGCACACGCTGATCCCGCCGGGGGAGGCCCTGCCGGTCACCGTGCGCCGGGACGTCGCGGCGTTCTCCCGGCGTTCCGGCATCCCGGCCGAGACCATCGTCCTGGGGACACCGGTGGAGACCAGCGACCTGGTCGACGACACGATCGTCGCGGTGGTCCGGGAAGGGCTGCACAACGTCGAACGCCATGCCAGGGCGTCCACGGTGTCGGTGACCCTGACCTACCGGCCGCTCGACGTCGCCGTGCTGGTCCAGGACGACGGCTGCGGTCTCACCGTCGTCCCCACGGTCATCCCGTTGCCGGGCAAGGCCCGCAGCCTCGGGCTTCCCGGACTGCACCAGCGTGTCCGAGCGGCGGGCGGCGAGCTCAGCCTGCGCAGCGGCGAGGACGGCGGAGCGGGGTTGCTGGCCAGCCTCCCGCTCGGGTCGGTGGCCGCGTGAGCACCCGCGTCCTGGTCGCCGACGACCATCCGCTGATCGTCACCGGGATCAGCACGGTCCTCGGCCGCGACCCCGGGTTCGAGGTGGTCGGCACCGGCCACTCGGGCCGGGAGACGGTGCGCGCGGTCGAGGAGCTGTGCCCGGACGTCGTGCTGCTCGACGTCCGGCTCGGTGACATGGACGGCGCGCAGGTCGCCCGGATCCTGCTCGACGCCCGTCCCGGTCTCAGGATCGTGATGCTCACCGCGTTCGACGATCCCGGTGTGCTGCAGACCTGCCTGGCCATCGGGGTCAGCGGGATCCTGCTGAAGGGCTCGCCAGATCTCGACCTCGCCGGGGCGCTACGGGAGGTCGTCCGCGGCGGTGTCGTGATCGACGACAGCGTTGCCGCCGCCCTGGAACGGGCCAGCTCGCTGCTCGACGCCGGACCGCCGGTCGGCGTGCGGCCGCGCGAGATGGAGGTGCTGCGGCTCATGGCGATGGGGCTGACCACGCGTGACGTCGCCACCGAGTTGCACCTGTCGGTCAACACCGTCCGCTCCTACACCCAGTCACTGATGGAGAAGCTCGGCGCGCACACCCGGGTCCAGGCGATCGTGCAGGCGAGGAGGCTCCAGCTCATCTGACCGGAGCGCACCCGTCCCGCGGGCTCGTACCCGGGACCGGGCCGGGCGGGCTCAGCCCTCGACGGTGATGGCTGCCTTCGGGCAGCTGCGTGCCGCCTCCTCGACCTGCGGCCGCAACGCCTCGGCCGGGTTCTCGTCGAGGATGTAGAGGTAGTCGTCGTCCCGCACCTCGAACACCTCGGGGGCGACGCCCATGCACACCGCGTTGCTCTCGCAGCGGTCGAAATCCACGATGACCTTCATGGCCTCCATGGTGCCCCCGCAGGCCCTCGCATGCACGACTGAGGATGCCCTGACCTGCGGTTATGCTTCCCTGACCCGCTCAGTGCCCGGCCGCGGTGTGGGCGGGTTCGGGCACCGGGGCCGGGGCGGGGGCGGGTGGCGGGTTGGCGCTGGCCTCCCGCACGGGGGCCGCAGGCGGCGTGGTGTGCGGGAGACCGAGCACCGCGGGAGCGCTCACAGCGGTCGCCGCGGTGGTGGCGGGCAGGGTGTCGGCGGACTCCGGGGCGGGGTCGGCCGGTCGGTCCGCGGGGGACTCCATCAGGGCGGCGACCCCGAGGACGACGCCGATGGTGAGCGGGCCGGCCAGCGCGGCGAGCCGGAGGCGGGTGCCGTCCATGACGATCCTCCACGTCGGTCGACGACCGCGCGGGGATGCGGGGGAGCGATGCGGCCGTCGTCAGGTGATCGGCCGACCGGGCCGGGCCGTTACCGGCCCGGCCCCGGGAGGTCAAGGAAGGCCCGCGTGGACCACCTGAACGGTGTCACTCCCTGCGGAGGATCGGGCGGATCGTGTCGAGGACCGACGCGTCGTCGATGGTCGAGGGAACCGGCTCGTCGGTGCCGTCGGCGATGCCGCGCATCGTCTTGCGGAGGATCTTCCCGGACCGGGTCTTGGGCAGGGCCGGGACGATCGCGACGTCCTTCAGGGAGGCGACGGCCCCGATCTGGTCGCGGACCAGCTGGACCAGCTCGGCGCGCAGCCGCTCCTCGTATCCCTCGGCCTCGGCGTCGACGCCGGACTTGAGCACGACGAACCCGCGGGGGATCTGGCCCTTCATGGTGTCCGCGACGCCGATCACCGCGCACTCGGCGACGTCGGCGTGCGAGGCGAGCACCTCCTCCATCCCGCCGGTGGACAGCCGGTGCCCGGCCACGTTGATCACGTCGTCGGTGCGGCCCATCACGAAGACGTATCCGTCGGCGTCGAGGTGCCCGCCGTCGCCGGTCAGGTAGTAGCCCTCGAACGCCTTCATGTAGGAGTTCACGTAGCGGTCGTCGTCGTTCCACAGGGTGGGGAACGCGCCGGGCGGCAGCGGCAGCTTCGCGACGATCGCGCCGTCGACGCCGGGCTCCACGGGCCTGCCCGTCTCGTCGAGCACCTGCACGTCCCAGCCCGGCATCGGCCGGGTCGGCGAGCCGGGCTTGATGTCGAGCAGCTCGATGCCCGCCGGGTTCGCCGCGATCGGCCAGCCGGTCTCGGTCTGCCACCAGTGGTCGATCACCGGGATGCCCAGCAGGTTCGAGGCCCACCGGTAGGTCTCCGGGTCGAGGCGCTCCCCGGCGAGGAACAGGTAGCGCAGCGACGAGACGTCGTGCTCGGCGAGGAAGGCCCCGTCCGGATCCTCCTTCTTGATCGCCCGGAACGCGGTCGGCGCGGTGAACAGGGACTTCACCCGGTTCTCCGCGACGACCCGCCAGAACTGCCCGGCGTCCGGTGTGCCCACCGGCTTGCCCTCGTAGAGGACGGTCGTGGCGCCCGCGAGCAGCGGCCCGTAGACGATGTAGGAGTGGCCGACGACCCAGCCCACGTCGGACGCGGTGAAGATCGTCTCCCCGGCGTCGACGTCGTAGATGTTGGGCATCGACCAGGCCAGTGCGGTGGCGTAACCGCCGGAGTCGCGCACGACGCCCTTGGGCTTGCCGGTGGTGCCGGAGGTGTAGAGCACGTAGAGCGGGTCGGTGCTGCGGACCGGCACCGGATCAGCGGCCCGCCCGTCGGCGCGGGCCTTCGCGGTGGCCTCCGCCCAGTCGACGTCGATCGGGCCCAGCTGCGCGGTGGCCTGCTCGCGCTGCAGGATCACGGTGGCCTCGGGCTTGCGGTCCGACAGCTCGATCGCCTTGTCCAGCAGCGGCTTGTACTCGATGACCCGCTTGCCCTCGATCCCGCAGGACGCCGAGACCACGACCTTCGGACCCGCGTCGTCGATCCGGACCGCGAGCTCCTTGGCGGCGAACCCGCCGAAGACGACCGAGTGCACCGCGCCGAGCCGGGCGCAGGCCAGCATGGCGATCGCCGCCTCGGGGACCATCGGCATGTAGATCACGACCCGGTCGCCACGGTCGACGCCCAGCCCGCGCAGCACGCCCGCGAACGTCGCGACCTCGTCGCGCAGCTGCGCGTAGGTGTAGGTGCGCCGGCTGCCGGTGACCGGGGAGTCGTACACGAGCGCGGTGCGGTCGCCGTTCCCGGCGTCGACGTGCCGGTCGAGCGCGTTGTGTGCGACGTTCAGTTCACCGTCGGGGAACCAGCGGTAGAAGGGCGGGTTGGAGTCGTCGAGCGCGGTGGCGGGTGCGACGTGCCAGTCGAGCGCCTCCGCCGCGCGGAGCCAGAAGCGCTCACGGTCCTCGACGCTCGAACGGAAGATCTCCTCGTAGCCGGCCACGCGACCCGCCCTCCCTCTGTTGCTCCCGGCGGCCCGCACCGGCCGCCGTCGATGGACAGGACACTAGGAGGTGTCCCCGACAGCCTGCAGCCTCGCGCATCCGGGTGTCGCGGGCGCCCACCCGAACGGAGAGTCCGCTCGGCGTTCCCGTTCGGCCGGTCGTCGTAGAGTGACCGGCAACCTACGTAACGTGATCGGGTGGTCGGTCGACACAGCGCGTGCGGGACCCGGCCGGGTTCATCGGCGGGGCCGGGGAGGGACGGAGGCGGACGCGCGTGCGGCGTGACGGTCGTTGGCACATCCCGGCTGCGCTCGCGGTGCTGGCGCTCCTGCTCGCCGGGTCGGTGGCCGCCGGCTGCGGGCGGGCCCTGCCGGCCCCCGCGGGCGCGGCGGAGTGCGGCCCCGGCTGGGTGGCCGGGTGGCACGCGGCGCAGCAGGCGGTGCCCGGTGACCAGCTCGCCGGCCGGACGCTGCGGATGGTCGTGCGCCCGCAGGCATCCGGGGACGGGCTGCGGCTGCGGCTGTCCAACCGGCACGGTGACGGCCCGCTGCACGTCGGATCCGTCACCGTCGGCCGGGCGGAGACCGGTGCCGCGACCACGGATCCCCGGCCGCTGCTCATCGGGGGTCGCCCCGACGTCGGTATGGACCCCGGCACGGACGTGCTGACCGACCCGCTGCCGGTTCCCGTCGAGCGGGGCGTCCCGCTGACCGTGAGCCTGTACCTGACGGACGTACCGGCGACCATCAGCTCCCATCCGGTCGCGATGCGCACCACGTGGCTGTCCGGGCCGGGGGACCGCACGACCGAGCCGGGGGCGGACGACTTCGGTACCACGCTGCAGTCGTGGCCGGTGCTCTCCGGGCTCGACGTGCTGGCCCCCCGACCGACCGGCGGGGTGCTCGTGATCGGCGACTCGCTGGTCGACGGTGTCGGGAGCACCCCGAACGGTGACGACCGGTTCCCCGACGGTCTCGCCGCCCGGTTGGTCGCGGAGCAGGAGACGACGACGGTGCTCAACGCGGGCCTGTCCCGCAACCGGCTGTTGCAGGACGACCCGCCCGCCGGTGGGGACGCTCCGGCGACCCGGTTCGACGTCGACGTCGCGCCGCTCGCCGGGGTCCGCGACGTGATCCTGTTGATCGGCACCAACGACCTCGCGGCCGGAGCAGGTGCGGACGAACTCGTGACGGGCCTGCGGGCCTTCGCCGACCGGGGGCGGGCCACCGGGCTGAGAGTGTTCCTCACCACGATCCCGCCGTCGACGAGTGGCGGCAGGGACGTCGAGGCCGTCGTCGCGGCCCGGGACCGGGTCAACGAACGGATCCGCGCCGACGGCCCGGGCTGGGCCGACGGGGTGATCGACGCGGCCGCGGTACTCGCCGATCCGGGTGACCCGACGCGGTTGCGGCCGGAGTACGACTCCGGGGACGGTCTGCACCCCTCTCCGGCCGGATACCGGGCGCTGGCGGATGCGGTGCCGATCAGCGCGCTGTCCGGGGCGCCGTGCCTCGCCTCGGCGTCCGGCTGAACCTCGTCGCCGGGCCACCGCGCGCGGTGACCGTCCCGTCACCCGGGAAGGGGCGTGCAGGGCCCCCGCACGATCGGTAACGTCTTGGTCACGGCCACAGCACGTGGCGGTACCGGCGAGACCCGGCACCGCGGCGCGACCCACGGACCGAACCCGGGGGTGTGCCAGGGACACGGGACGCCCTGACTGCCTACGGGGAGGCGTCATGAGCATCGGTGCGAAGCGCAGTACCGACGAGGAGACCGGGTCCATCCCGGCCCCACGGAACGCGGCCGACGCGTTCAAGGTGTCCGACGACCAGGTCCAGAAGGCCCGGCTCGTCGTGGCGAAGAACTCCGCCGACTCCGGTGACCTCCGCGAGCTCCTCGACATGCTCGGGTTGATCTCCTCGAACCCCGACCAGCCACCGCCGGTCGCCCGCTGAGCTTCCCGGGCGGGCCCTGACCGGCCACGACGGTGGAACGAGGGGGGTGCCTGCAGGGGGCTCCGGAGCGATGTCGTATGGTTTCACCGCTCCCAACGGACAGCCGTTGAGGGAAGGACGAGCCTCGCCGGTCGTCCAAGCCCCCATCGTCTAGCGGCCTAGGACTCCGCCCTTTCAAGGCGGCAGCGCGGGTTCGAATCCCGTTGGGGGTACGGTTACACCAGTAAGGCCCAGTGGCGCAGTTGGTTAGCGCGTCGCCCTGTCACGGCGAAGGTCGCGGGTTCGAGTCCCGTCTGGGTCGCTCCACTCTCAGGATCCCCGGTTCACCGGGGGCCGGGGCCAGGTAGCTCAGTTGGTACGAGCGTCCGCCTGAAAAGCGGAAGGTCGGCGGTTCGACCCCGCCCCTGGCCACACCTTCCCACCAGGCGATTCTTCCAGCCTGGCTCGCGCGACATCGCTCAGCTGTAGCAGTTGCCGCAGCAACGCGCTGGCCGTTCGAACTGCTCCTGGCGCAGCGCCCGGGCCCCGCGACCGTCCCGACGGTGCGTACGCATGACCGCCGAGGGCCAGGCGCCTGTCGTCTTGCCGCCGAACTCCTGGACGACGTCGAAGGCGGCCCCGAGGTCGCGTGGCAGGCTCGCGCAGCTGCGTCGGCGGAGGCGATGAGCGGGACCGTCCGGCGAACGGTCCTTGTCGTAGGGGGTCTCACGTCGGGGGCGTCGACGTTCGCGTGCGTGTCCGTTCCATCCAGGCCGCGAGCTGGCTGCGTCGTGCGAACCCGAGCTTGGTCAGCGCGCGGCTGATGTGCCCTTCCACCGTTCGGTGCGAGAGGACCAGCCGCTCGGCGATCTCGCGGTTGGTCATGCCCCGCGCGACGAGGCCGGCGATCTCGTACTCGCGCGGGGTGAGGTACTCCTCGGCGGAGTGCAGCGGATCGGGTGCATGGGCGAGCGCGTAGTCGAGGATGTCCCTGGCGTTGGTGGAGGCCCCGTGCTGGAAGGCGGTCTCGAAGATCGGGTCGCCGAGGGTCTCGCGGGCCTGCTGCTCGTAACCCTGCCGGCGGGCCTGCCAGTCGGGGGAGCCGTAGAGCTGGTTGCCGAAGGAGCCCCAGCGCGACGACGCCGCGCCGAGGAGCACCGCACAGCGTTCGTAGCGGCCGTCCGCGGCGGCGGTCCAGGCGGCGAGGTCGAGAGCCAGGGACAGGCCGATCGTGTCGTCGAAACGCGAGGTGGCCCGTAGCGCCTCCTGGGCGAGGCGGCGTGCGCGGTCGACGTCGTGGCTCAGCAGGGCGATGAAGCCGAGCGCGTCGAGGGCGTAGGAGCGGATCCAGCTGTCCCCGGCGGCGCAGGAGCGTTCGTGGACGTCGACGAGCCGGTCCCGGGCGGCGTCGAGATCACCGCACGAGATGCGGAGCAGCCCGACCTGGACGTCGAGGGAGGCGAACAGGACGCCCGAGGCGGCACCGGCAGCGCGGTAGAGGCCCTCGGCCTCGTCGAACAACCGGGTCGCGGCGGTGAAGTCGTCACTGAAGAAGGCCGTCAGACCGGCGGCGTGCCGGGCGTGCGCGACGCGCAGCGGATCGCCCGTGTCCTCGGCGAGGGTGAGTGCCTCCTTGACGAGGCCCTCGGCTGCCGGGTGGTCGCCCTGCAGCGACGCCACGAACGCGGCGGTCGCCAGCGCGGTCGCCCGCTCCGGCCCCGGTAGCGGTGCCGCGGCGAGCGCCCGGGTCAGCCAGCGGCGGTGCTCGGTCATCGACAACGCCACCGACCACTGGAACCACGGCCGGCCGACCAGGCGCAGGGCGGCGACCGGGTCGCCACCGGGTGCCAGCGCGTGGGTCAGCGCCGACCGCAGGTCGGCCTGCTCGATCTTCATCCGACGTACCCACCGGGCCTGGTCGGGGCCGTACCACTCGTCGTCGAGCTGTTCGTGCACGGCGAGGCGGTAGGCGAGATGCCGCGCGGTGAGCGTCCGGGCGGCCGCCTCGGGCAGTCTCTCGCGGCCGAACTCGCGGATGGTCTCCAGCATGCGGAACCGGACGTGGCCGTCCTGATCGTCCTCGTCGCGGATCAGGATCGACTTGCTCGTCAGTCCGGACACCGCGTCGAGCAGCTCGGTGGGTGCCACGCCCTCGGGGAACGTGGCGTCCCGGGCGCAGACGGCCTCCAGTGCGTCCAGGTCGAACGAGCCGGGGAAGACGGTGGCGTGGCTCCAGAGGACGCGTTCGGTCGTGGTGCACAGCTCGTGGCTCCAGGTGACCGTCGCGAGCAGTGTGCGGTGCCGGGCGGGGCCCGCCCGGTCACCCCCGGTGAGCACGGTGAACCGATCGGCGAGCCGGGACAGCAGCTGACGCAGGGAGAGCACCCGTAGCCGCACCGCGGCGAGCTCCATCGCGAGCGGGATCCCGTCGAGCCGTCGGCACAGCTCGACGACGTCCGGGAGAGTCGTCGGGTCGAGCGCGAACCCGGACAGCACCGAGGCGGCGCGGTCGGCGAACAGCGCGACCGCGGGATGGCGGAGGGCCTCCGCGGCGCTGGCCGGGACCGTCTCCGGGACCGCCAGCGGTGCGATCGGCAGCACGTGTTCACCCGACATCCCGACGGCCTGCCGGGTCGTGATCAGCACCCGCAGGGACGGTGCGGCCCGCAGCAGCGGGTGCAGGATCCCGGCGAGTGCGTCCAGGAGGTGTTCGGTGTCGTCGAGCACGAGCAGGACGGCGCGGTGCTGGAGATGCTCGACGAGCGACTGCAGCGCCGATGCCGGGGTGGTCTCCCCGGTCGAGATGCCGAACCCGTCGAGCAGCGCCTGCGGGACCAGCTCCGGGTCGCGCAGCGGGGCCAGCTCGATGGTGCGCACACCGTCGGCGAAGGCGGCCGTCGCCTCGGCGGCGACCCGCCGGGCCAGCCGGGACTTGCCCACACCCCCCGGCCCGACGAGGGTGACGAGCCGGTGACTGCGGACCGCGAGGCGGATCTCGGCGAGTTCCCGGTCGCGACCGACGAACGACGTGAGCTCGCTCGCCGTCCGGGCGCCGGGGTCAGGGGGCCTGACCACTGCCGGGGTGGGCCGGGACCGGGCCGCGCGGACCCGTTCCTTGAGCGCCGTCAGCGAATGCGGCCAACCGATCCGGCGGGCGATCTCGGGCGCGGACAACCCGGGTTCGACGGCGAGCAGTGCCTGGATCTCGGCGGTGACGTCGTCCGCACCGCTCCGGCGGGCCGCCGCGGAGGACCGGTTCGGCGGGGCGTCGGACTGCAACGCGCGACGGACCGTGTTGCGGGAGATGCCCTTCTCCCGCGCGATGGCCTTGATCGCCGCGCCGGCAGCGTGCCGGGTCCGGATGTCCAGCCAGGTCTCGGTGTCCACGGTGCGGCCTCCCAGCTCGTCGTCGTCGACGCTCCACCGCAGGTCTAACACGGCTTCCCCACGTGGTCGACGCCGACCTCGGACCCCCCATCGGGCCCCGCGTGCCCGGCCCCCGGGGGCCGCACGGCGGCGCCGGATCCGGACCCTCTCATCAGGGGGCCGGGACAGGGCCTGGTCAGAGGCTCGTGCGCGGGCCCGGACACCCGATCTGCCGACGTGCGGGGTAGTCCGCTGCTGCGTGCCACGGCGTGGACGGCACTGTGCTCCGAGACACACGGGGTCCATCGGCCCCGCGGTGCGTCACCACCAGAACCTGCGGCCGGCGCCGGGAGTGCCGCATCCGCCGACGTCTTCGGTGAACCGATCCGACCAATGGAGGTCAGACGCTCATGACAGAGACCCTCTCCCACCGCACGGCCGACACGAGCGGTGACGGTGCGCGCTACATCGCGGCTGCCCGCGGACTCGCCCCACTGATCAACGCCGAGGCCGACGGGATGGAGGCCGACCGTGCCATCTCCAAGCCCGTCATCGACGCGCTCGCCGAGACCGGGATCTTCTGGATGCTCGTGCCGAGCGAGTGGGGTGGCGGCGGACTCGGCATCGTCGACTCGCTGAAGGTCATCGAGGAGTTGTCGCGCAGCGACGGCTCGACCGGCTGGGCCGTGATGGCGAACGCCTTCAGCATGGCGGTCGCCGCAGGTTACCTACCGGACAGCGGGGCCCGTGAGATCTTCGCGGGGCCGGACAAGGGCATCACCGCCGGGATGATCCTGCCGACCGGCAAGGGCGTGCGGGTCGAGGGCGGCTACCGGGTGAACGGCGTCTACGGCTTCGCCAGCGGATCCGGCCACGCCTCCTGGATCGGAGCGGGGTTCGTCGTCCAGGGTGACGACGGCACCCCCGAGGTCGGGGCCGACGGTCAGCCGGTCTGCCGGGTCGCGTTCGTGCCGCGCTCGGAGGTCGAGTTCCGCGGTGGCTGGAACGTGATGGGGATGGTCGCGACCGGCAGCGAGGACTACGCGGTCACCGACGTGTTCGTGCCCGAGCACCGGACGATGGACACCTTCTCCACCGTGCCGGTCCGCGACGAGAGCGTCTACAAGCTCGGGCTGCTGGGGATCGGCGTCGGCGGCCACGCCCCGGTCGCGCTGGGTATCGCCCAGCGTGCACTCGAGGAGATCGCCGCGATCACCGCGGTGAAGACCCGGCCGGGGTACCGGTCGGTGATCGGCGACTCGGAGATGTTCCGTCGCGAGTTCGTGACCCACGAGGCCTCGCTCCAGGCCGCCCGGTGCTACGTGTACGACGCGCACGCCACCGCCGAGGCCGCGGCCGCTGCCGGCGCACTGAACGACGAGCACCGCGCGCGACTGCGCCAGGTCACGACCTGGGTACAGGGCGTCGCCCAGGACGTCGTGACGTTCGCCTACGGCTGGGGCGGCAGCGCCTCCATCCGCAACCCCAGCGTCCTCGGACGCTGCATGCGCGACATCGCCGTGGGCGCCCGGCACCTGCTCGTCGAACCGATGACCCTGGTCGAGGCCGCCGGCCCGATCCTCACCGGTTACACCACGTCCTGAACCCCCGATCCGAAGGAGAACTGACATGTCCGAGAAGCCTGGAACGTCCGACGCCGACAACCTGGCCGCCGCCTTCGCGGCCGCCGACAAGGGGGACGCCGCACCACTGGTGGAGCTGTTCCACGACGACATGACGTGGGCCGGTTTCACCCTGAGCGGCACCCAGCAGATCTACTCCAAGAGCGAGTTCCTCGAGGCCTTCGGCGTGCTCGCCAAGGTCGACGAGTTCGCCAACGAGGTGACCCGCACCGAGACCACCCCCGAGGGCCTGGTCGTCGCCTGGATCCGGGTCTACCGCAAGTTCGGCGACAAGATCCTCGACGTGACGATGCTGACCACGCACCAGTTCGTCGACGGGAAGATCACCCGCAGCACCGACATCTGCCCGCCGGCCTTCGCCGAGTACTGGGCCTCCACCGGTCTGGTCTGATCACCCCGGCCCGGCCGGCCCACCGTCGACGACGGTGGGCCGGCCGGGCCGCCCGCACCACGTCGAGGAGCGCTCCGACGGATCGCGGGCCGTGACCGCGCACGAGTTGGCCCCCGACGCGGGCGTCACCGAGTACTGAGCCCGACCGGGCAGACCCCCTGGCGTCGTGCCACCTGCACGGCCGGTGCCACGACCGAAGGACGCTGAGGAAACACGATGAGTGCCTACGACGAACGGCCCTGGCTCGGCCGCTACACCTCGACCCGGCCGGACCGGCCCGGTGAGCTCCCCGGGGACGTCCTGACCATGTTCCGGGCGACGGTGGCGCGCTCGCCCGAGCAGGACGCGATCCGCTATTTCGGCCGACGGATCGGTTTCGCCGAGCTGGACCGGCTGAGCGACGCCTTCGCGGCCGGGCTGGTCGCCGAGGGCTTCGCCAAGGGCGAGCGGGTCGCGATCTTCGCGCAGAACATCCCCCAGTTCGTGATCGCGCAGCTCGGGACGTGGAAGGCCGGCGGGATCGCGGTCTCGATCAACCCGATGAACAAGCAGCGGGAGCTGGCCGATCTGCTCGCCGACTCCGGGGCCACGGTGCTGGTGTGCCTGCAGTCGCTGTGGCACGACGTCGCGGCCGCAGTGGTACCTGCCTCGGGGGTCCGCACCGTGCTCACCACCTCCGAGCTGGACCTGTGCGGTGACCCGGGCGCCCCGGTGTTCACCGGCGTCGCGCGGATCGAGTGCCCGGGAACGCTGGACCTGTCGACCTTCCTGGGCCGCTACCGCGACACCGCGCCCCCGGCGGTGACACCATCCCCGGACGACGTCGCGTTCCTGACCTACACCTCGGGCACCACCGGGCCGCCGAAGGGCGCGATGACCACGCACCGCAACGTGGTGTTCAACGCGCACACCTACCGGGACTGGATCGGGATCGACGCGCAGGACGTGGTCCTGGGCATCGCCCCGTTGTTCCACGTCACCGGTCTGGTCGGGCACATCGCGCTCACGCTGCTGACCGGTGCCCCGCTGGTGCTGATGTACCGCCTGGACCCGGTGGTCGCCCTCGACACCGCCGAGGCCGAGGGCGCCACCTTCACCGTCGGTTCGATCACGGTGTTCATCGCCATGATGAACGCGCCCAACGCGGACCGGTCGAAGCTGGCGACGCTGACGAAGGTGTACTCGGGTGGGGCGCCGATCCCGCCGAGCTCGGTGCAGGCGTTCCGGGACACCTTCGGGCACTACGTCCACAACATCTACGGACTGACCGAGACGACGTCCCCGTCGCACGCCGTGCCGTTCGGTGGCGACGCACCCGTCGACCCGGGCTCGGGAGCGCTGTCGGTCGGGGTCCCGGTGTACGACACGGTCGTACGGGTCGTCGACGAGGACGGTCGCGACGTCGCGGTGGGTGAGGTCGGCGAGCTCGTGATCTCGGGGCCCCAGGTGGTGGCCGGGTACTGGAACAAGCCGGAGGAGACGGCGAAGGCGCTGCCGGGCGGAGCCCTGCACACCGGCGATGTCGGCTACATGGACGCCGAGGGTTGGTTCTACGTCGTCGACCGCAAGAAGGACCAGATCAACGCCGGTGGCTACAAGATCTGGCCCCGGGAGGTGGAGGACGTCCTCTACGAGCACCCGGCGGTCCGCGAGGCCGCGGTGGTCGGGGTCCCCGACGCCTACCGCGGGGAGACGGTCAAGGCGTTCGTCGCGCTCCGGGCGGCCGCCGACGCCACCCCCGATGAGCTCATCGCGTTCAGCCGGGAGCGCCTGGCCGCCTACAAGTACCCGCGACAGGTCGAGATCATCGACGAGATCCCGAAGACCGCCAGCGGGAAGATCCTGCGCCGCAGGCTGCGCACCGGGGACTGACCGGACCCGCCCCCAACCCCATCGGGAAGGAACATCAGCAATGGGTCTTCGGACTCCTGTGCAGTACCGCGACGGCCTGCGCGACGGCCGCCGCGTCTTCTACCGCGGCGCGACCGTCGACGACGTCGTCACCCACCCGGAGCTCAGCCCGGCCGTGGACCACTCGGCGCTGTGCTACTCGATCGCGCAGGACCGCCCGGACCTCGCGGTGCGTACCGATGACGCGGTCGGTGACTACTCGGCCTTCTACCACCTTCCGGTCTCGCCGGCCGATCTCCGGGAGCGTGGGGCGCTGATCGAGGAGGTCTCCCGTCGAGGGGCCGGCACGATCGTGCTGAAGGAGGTCGGTTCGGACGCGTTGTTCGCGTTGCTGCGTGCCGGCGACGGGGAGGGGTTGGAGGCGGCGCGGGCCTTCTACCGGCGGGTCCTCGACGAGGATCTGGCCCTGGCCGTCGCCCAGACCGATGTGAAGGGGCACCGGGCGCTCGGCCCGTCACAGCAGGCCGACCCGGACCTGTATCTGCGGGTGGTCGACTCCGACGCCGAGTCGATCACTGTGCGGGGCGCCAAGACCCACACCTCGTTCTCGGCGAACGCCGACGAGCTGGTGGTCCTGCCGACGCGGGCGATGGGCCCCGCGGACCTGGACTACGCGGTGTCGTTCGCGGTCCCGATCGACACGCCGGGGCTGAGCCTCTACGTCTCGCCCTATGCGGCGGGGGAGCGCGACGCGTTCAGTTTCCCGCTGTCGTCGAAGCACAAGCTGCTCGAGTCGCTCACCGTCTTCGACGACGTCCGGGTGCCGCGGGACCGGGTGTTCCTCGAACGCCGTCCGGAGCTCGCCGGTCCGCTGGCGCTGGCGTTCGTCGACTACCACCGGTTCACCGCCGTCAACTACAAGCTTCCGCTGCTCGACATCATCGTGGGTGCTGCGCACCTGGTCGCGGAGGCGAACGGGATCGAGCGGGCGGGTCATGTCCGGGACAAGATCGCCAGGTTGATCGCGTGGGCCGAGACGGTGCGTGGGCTGGCGGAGCTGTCGGCGCTGCGGGCCCGTGAGGGGGCCCAGGGTGTCTGGTTGCCCGATCCGTTGGCGGTGAACATGGCCAAGTACACCTTCGCGCACGGTTTCCACGAGGCGACGGCCACCCTCGTCGATCTCGCCGGTGGGCTGCTGGCCACCGGCCCGGGGCACGAGGACTGGGAGAATCCGCAGATCCGGGCCGTGCTGGAGAAGTACTACGCGGCCGCGGTGCCGGCCGAGCAGCGGTTGCGCATCCTGAACTTCATCGGTGATCTGACCGCGCGGGACTACGGCGGTTACCAGTCGGTCCTGGCGACCCACGCCGAGGGTTCGCTGGAGGCGGAGAAGATGCAGATCGCCCGCTCCTACGACCCGGCGGCGGCGACCGGGTACGTGCGGCGGCTGGCCGGTCTGTGAACGGCCACGACAGGAGGAACGACATGGATCACCCCGACGCCCTCGCCGGGCAGACCGTCCTGATGTCGGGAGGGAGCCGGGGCATCGGGCTGGCCATCGCCACGGCGGCGGGAAGGCGAGGCGCGAACGTCGTCATCCTCGCCAAGACCGACCGGCCCGATCCACGGCTGCCCGGCACGGTGCACACCGCCGTCGAACAGGTCGAGCAGGCGGGTGGCCGGGCACTGGCCGTGGTGGGTGACGTCCGGGTCGAGGACGACGTCGAGCGCGCCGCACGGCAGGCCGTCGAGCGGTTCGGCGGGATCGACATCGTGGTGAACAACGCCTCGGCGCTGAACCTGAGCGGTACCGAGGAGCTCAGCGTCAAGCGCTACGACCTGATGCAGCAGATCAACTCCCGCGGCACGTTCCTGCTGTTCAAGGCCGCGCTGCCGCACCTGCGGAAATCCGGTCGGCCGCGGGTGCTGAGCCTGTCGCCGCCGATCACGACGGCGCCGCACTGGCTGGGCCGGTTCCCGGCGTATGCGTTGTCGAAGTTCGGGATGACGATCCTGACGCTGGGCTGGGCCGCCGAGTTCGCCGAGGCGGGCATCACCGCCAACTGTCTGTGGCCGGAGACCGCGATCAAGACCGCCGCCGTGCAGAACCTGCTGGGTGGCAGCGAGACCGTCCAGCGTTCCCGCAGCCCCGAGATCATGGCCGATGCGGCGATCGCGGTGTTGTCCCTGCCGCCCGAGCGAACCGGTCAGACGCTCCTCGACGTCGAGATCCTGCGTGAGACCGGGATCAGCGACTTCAGCCGCTACGGAGGCGGTGAGGACCCGGAACTCGACTTCTTCGTCGACGAACTGAGCAGATGACCCCGTGGTGTGTGGTCGTGGACCTGCGTTTCCGCCGCGGAGCCCACGACCGGTCGGTCGGCGTGGTGCGGACGAGGCTCACCGGCCGGGTGCTCCGGTGGCGGCCCGGAGGTCGTCCAGCAGGGTTCGGCAGGTCTCGGCGCCGGCAGCGCAGACGGCGTGGTGGACGCTCTCCAGCAGTGCGACGGTCGGGTCGGGCACCACCGACGCCGCGAGAGCGGAGAGGGCGGCGGCCTGGGCCAGCAGTGGAACGCGGTGCTCGTCGGGCGATGTGACGACGGTGCGGGGCGCATCCGGTGCGGCGCCGAGGGCGTGCAGCGCGGTGCTCTCGGCCCGCAACACTGCGGGCAGCTCCGCGCGGCCGAGATCGGGCAGGACAGCGCTGATCCAGTCGATCCGGTCGAGCCCGGTGTCGGCGACGGTGCGGCGCGCGAGCCACAGCGCAAGATCGCGCTGCTCCGGGGCGGGGAGTGCCACGAGGTGTTCGGCCAGTCCTCGGTCGAGCTGCACGAGGGTGCGGGCGAGCTCCACGGTCCCGAGCGGGCCGGCAGGTTGCTGCCCGGCCCACAGCAGGTTCTGCTCGAGGCGTCGCAGTCGGGCATGCTCCGGGTCGTCGGCGAGGTCGCGGACGTGTCGGTCGGGAGTGCGTGCCGGCGCAGGCAGACCGGCGGCGTAGGAATGCCAGTAGCCGGCGATCTCGCTGGTCGAACGGACGACCCGGTCGGGTTCGATCGGTGCGGGCCAGAGCTGCAGCAGGTATCGGTCGGGGGCGGGGTCGTCGCCGACGCGGCAGTCCATGGCGCGGGCCTCGTCCATCCCGGCCGCGGAGTAGCGGAGACGGTAGAAGTCCGGTGCGAGCGCGAGGTCGGCACGGTCGTCGGTGCTGGACAGCTCGACGGGACCTCGCGCGACGGTGAACGACACCTCGACCACATCGGGGAACCCGGGAACGGGCGGGGCGATGTCGTGATGCTCGACGGTGACCGGCACGCGTCCGGTGTGCAGTCCGGTGATCAGGAACAGTCGGCCCGGCTCCGCGGCTCCGCACAATCCGTTGCGCTGGCCCGCGAAGCAGTCGCGCATCGTCCCACCGTCGACCGCAGTGGTGCCCGTTCCGAGATAGAACTGCCCGTGACTGACATGGAGCTCACCGCTGAAGACGGTCCTCACCCGACCATCCTGCACCGACTGTCGGCGTGAACGTCACCGCGGTGACCACGGTGCGCGCGGTGCGCCCCGTTCACCGGCCGACGCACGCGGTGTCGGTCGACGAGGAACACCCCTCCGGCCGGGGCGGCGACCCGGGTCGGAGGCGCGCCGGCGGCCGCACCGTCACCGGTTCACAGCACCAGACGGGCGAGCGTCCACCCGGCAGCCGCAGCGACGATCCCGGACACCGCGCTGCCCGCCAGGTAGACGAGCGCGGTCCGGCCGGCCCGCCGCTCGGCGAGCGCGACCAACTCGTACCCGAACGTGCTGTAGGTGGTCAGCGCCCCGCAGAAACCGGTGCCGAGCAGCGCACCGATCTCCGGCGGGAGCATGCCCGCGGCACCGAGCAGCGCACCGAGCAGGAACGAACCGGCGGCGTTCACCGCGAACGTCGCCCACGGGAACACCGGGTCGAACCGCGACCGGACGGCCGCGTCGGCCAGATACCGCAGCGGCGCGCCCACCGCCGCACCGACGCCCACCAGCAGGAACGTCACCGGGTCCATCGGGCCCTCCTGATCCCGCGGGTCAGCGTTACGCCGGCCATGCAGGCGGCGCCCGCGGTGACCGGCACCGTCAGCGCGTAACCGAGGGCGAGGCCGTAACGGCCGTGTGCGGCGAGCTGCAGCGTCTCGACCGACCAGGTGGAGAACGTCGTGTACCCGCCGAGGACGCCGACCCCGAGCGCCGGGCGCAGCAGCGGGCTGGGCCGGTCCATACCGGCGAGCACTGTGTAGAGGACACCGATCAGCAGGCAACCGCTGATGTTGATCCCGAACGTCGTCCACGGCCAGGCGCCCGGTGCCGCCGGGAACGTGACGCCGAGCAGGTAACGGGTCTCCGCGCCGACGACGCCCCCGGCCGCCACCGCCGCCAGGACACGAACACCGGAACCGGTCGGTCGCACACGCCTCACCCCACGCACGGATCGTCGGGTAGGAGCCATCAGCGCGCGGCGCGGTTGTCGGCGAGCCCCATCGCCGTCCGGCCCACGATAGCGGGCCGGGGCGTTCGGGACCGGCTCAGCGGCCGCCCGCGCCGGACCGGCTGAGCGGCGCCGCGTGCCGGCGCAGTGCGAGCACCGTTCCGGCCCCGACGGCGACGACCAGTGCCCCGAACGCGGCCGCCGTCCACGCATCGGGGGCGAGCAGCGGCTGTCCGCGCAGCGCCTGCCAGGTGAGCAGCGCGAGGAGCGCCGCGTAACCCGCGGTCGCCGTCGCGACCAGATCGCGACGCACCCGGGGGTCGGCCAGCGCCGCGGACCTGGGGGCGGCGAGCTCCAGGCAGATCAGCAACAGCGGCAGCGCCTGCAACGCGTGCATCCCGACGAAGTGCGGGATCCGCAGGTCCCCGCCGACCGTGCTCCAGCCGACGACTGCGAGGCCTGGCCCGCCGTCGGGCAATCCGACCGTGTGCGCACCGACGACCCCCTGGAAGTCGGCGAGCTGGCCCGGTGTCGGACCGGTCATCAGGAACCCGAGCGCCATTCCGGCCAGCGCGATCACTGCCCCGGCCCGGATGGCCAGTGCCCGCGCCGGATCGAGACCCCGGAGCCCGAAGAGCGCGGCGGTCAGCCAGAGCGTGACGAGCCATGCCGCGACGATCGACACACCCATGACCGACCACAGTGCGGAGTTGACCGGTGTGGTCACGTTGAAGTGGCTGGTCGTCCCGCGGCCGGCCTGCACGACGAGCACGACCATCTCGACCGCCAGGGCCACCGCGGCGACGGTGCCCGCCGCGAACGCCCCACGGACCGGCCCGCGTCGTTCCCGCAGCTGCGCGTACAGCCAGGCCCAGGTCACGCAGAAGATCGTGATGGACACGGCGAACTTGGTGGGCTTCAACCAGATCGGGGCACCGAGCAGCTCGCGGGGGTCGACCAGGACCCCGAGGAGCCCGACCGGGACGAGCGTGGCGCAGGTCAGGCCGACGGCCATCAGCGGGCGGTGCCAGGCGAGCGCGGTGCGAATGGACATCGGGACCTCCGAAGCCGACAGTACGGATACTGTAGCTATCGGATAGTGCAGGTGTCTATTGATTCGGCGCGGGATACCGGGCCGCCGAGTGGCTCTCCTGGGCGAGCCGGCGCAACGCCGCGAGCAACGCGTCGCCCAGAACGGTCGCCACCAGGGCGGTCTCGGCGACCCGCTCCCGGCCGGTGAGCCGCCCGATCGCCTCCAGGTCGGCCTCGCCGATCCGGTCCGCGGCCTCCGCCCAACGCCGCAGGGTGTCCTCCGACGGTGCGTGGCCGAGCTCGTGCATCCGGGCCAGTACGCTGCGGGCGCCCGCAAGCGCAGGCGCCTTGTCCGAGACCGTCCACCCGCTGTGGTCGACGAGGGCGCGTACCTGGGCCTCGGCGCGCTCGGCGAAACCGCCGCCGCCGTCACCGGCCCCGGTGACCGCGTACATGGTACGCCCGAGCATCCGGTGCAGACCGATCTCCGGGTCGTCGACGGCGAGCAGCACGTCCCGGACGACGGCGATCGGCAACCCGCCGACCTCGACGAGGGCGCGGATCAACCGGAGTCGCCGCAGGTGCGACTCGTCGTAGCGGGCCTGGTTCGGTGAGGTCGTCTCCCCGCGGTGCAACAGGCCTTCGCGGAGGTAGTACTTGATCGTCGCGACCGGGACCTCGGACGACCGGGACAGCTCTGACACGCGCACCTGCGGGAGCTTAGCTATCCGATCCGCGGACGTGGTCGGCGAGCCCGAACGCCACCGCCTCGGGCGCGCTCAGCCAGCGTGACCGGGCGTCGTCGGGCAGCGCCGTGCCGCAGTACCGCTCGGTGAGCCGGTCGATCTCCTCCCGCCGGTGGGCCAGGTGGTCCGCGCGGACTCGGACGTCTCCCGGATGGGCCCCGCGGACCTGTCCGGCCGCGTCCCACGCCGAGGGCAGCAGCGCCGCGTGCGGCAGGACGTACCGCTTGCCGGGGGTGCCGGACGCGACCAGGAACGGAACCGGCCCGGCGATCGATCCGGCCGCGACGGTGACCACGTCGACGCCGAGGGTTCGGATCGTGTCGTGAACCGCCATCGCTGCCACCGGCGAGCCACCGGGGGAGAGCAGGTGCAGGATGACCTCGCGCCGCGGGTCCTCCGCGGCGAGCAGAAGCAGCCGGGCGCACGTCTCGGCGGCGATCTCGTCGTCGAGCTCGCGGAACAGCAGCACGATCCGGGCACCGAGGAGCCGCTCGGCGGGGTCGGACGGGGTGGGCAGGACGGGCATCGGGACCTCCGGGCTCCGGCCCGCCGCCGACCGGCGGACCTGCCCCCGACGCTAGGTCCGCCCCGCACGCCCCGGCCGCCTGTTACGCCGTCGGCGCAACGGTTCCGCCCTCCGCGATCCCGGGCGTCTTGGGCTGCCAGAGATCCGGTCGCTCCGCCAGCGCGAGCGGCAGGCCGAAGTAGGCGAACAGGTCGGTGTTGAGGAAGATGCTCAGCCCGGTGACGGCGTCGTCCTCGATCCGCAGTGCGGTGATGCCCCAGGCCTCGAACTCGCCGTTCGGCCCGGAGGGCTTCCACTGGGCGAACCCGACCGTGCCGTTGATCTCCACGGGGGCGACGCGCGATCCGCGGCATGCCTGGCCGGGCCCGCTCGCCATCCAGGCGATCACGTCGTCACGGCCGCGGAACCACAGCTCCAGCGGCGGCATGTTCTGCTCGACGTCGGAGTGCAACAGCGCGGTCAGCGCCTCCATGTCGAACGCCTCGAAGGCAGCCATGTAACGCATCAACAGCTCGGTCTGGGCCGGATCGACGACCGGTGTGGTGCCGGGAGCGGCCTCGGAGACACCCTGGTCGGTCAGCGTCGCGCGGGCCCGCTGCAGCGCGCTGTTCACCGATGCCACGGACGTGCCGAGCAGTTCGGCGACCTCCGCGGCGCGCCAGCAGAGCACCTCACGCAGGATCAGGACGACCCGCTGGCGGGCGGGCAGGTGCTGCAGCGCCGCGATGAAGGCGAGCCGGATGGTCTCCTTGGCGATCGCCTTGTCCGCCGGGTCGTCGGCCGGGGTGCAGACGCGTGCGTCCGGCATCGGCTCCAGCCAGTGGGAGTCGGGCAGCGGCTCGCGCAGTGACTCGGCGACCGGCGCCCCCGGGCCACCGAGATCCATCGGGACGGCGCGGCGCTTGCGGCCGTTCAACGCGTCGATGCAGACGTTCGTGGCGATGCGGTAGAGCCACGACCGTAGCGTCGACCGCCCGTCGAACTTCGCCAGGCCCTTCCACGCGCGGACCATGGTGTCCTGCACCGCGTCCTCCGCCTCGAACGCCGATCCGAGCATCCGGTAGCAGTACCCGGTCAGCTCGCGGCGGTAGTCCTCGATCTGCAGGTCCAGCGGTCTGTCGTCGGCTCCGGCATCTGCACTCCCGGTGCTTGCCGCGCCACTGCCGGCCCGGGCGGGTGCGGTCATCGTTTCCCCCTCGCGACGTCCCCGGTCGGGGTGGGCCGGGGCGGTCCCGGTCCGTGTCGAGGCGAGTGTGCCCCTGCCCACCGACAGTGTGGAGGCCCTTTACGGCGAACGGTGCTCCGCTGCGGTGTCCGAACGGTCGGCACACGAGCCGTGGGATGATCGCGGTGGCGGTGGTGCGGACGAGCGGGAGGCGCGACGATGTCGGCGTTGACCGGGAACAGCCGGGACGACACGGACGGGTCCGGCGGCGCATCCCCGCTGCGCAGGGCCGGTCGCCGGCCGGTGACCTCCCGGTCGGAGATCGAGCACATCGCGCTCGACCTGTTCAACGACCGCGGCTTCGAGCACACCACCGTCGACGACGTCGCGATCGCGGCCGGGATCGGTCGGCGCACGTTCTTCCGCTACTACGCCTCGAAGAACGACGTCGCCTGGGGCGCGTTCGACGAACAACTGGTCCGCATGCGTGCGGTCCTGGCGGCGCAGCCGGCCGATCTCCCGGTGCTCGAGGGCATCCGGCGGGCGGTGCTGGAGTTCAACCACGTCGAGCCGGCGGAGCAGCCCTGGCACCGCAGGCGGCTGCGGTTGATCCTCGGCACCCCGGCGCTGCAGGCACACTCCACGCTGCGTTACGCCGCGTGGCGCGAGGTGGTGGCCGAGCACGTCGCGGAACGCCGGGGCGAGCCGGCGTCGGCGCTGGTGCCGCAGAGCGTCGGGCACGCCTGCCTCGGCGTGTGCCTGGCGGCCTACGAACGCTGGCTCACCGACGAGGGAAGCGAGCTGGCCGATCTGCTCGACAGCGTCTTCCGCTCGCTCATGGGGGGCTGGTCGGCCGAGCTGAGCTGAGCCGGGCGCACGCCACGACGGCGCCTCCGAGCTCGCGGAGACGCCGTCGCGGAAGATCACTCGCTTCAGCGGGGGCTGCCGAACATCCGCTCCCACAGGCTCGGGGCCGCCGTGCGTCCCGGCTCGGCGACCGGTTCCGTGGCGGGCTCGGCGGCCGCCTCCTCCGGTGCCTCCGGCAGGGCCGGTGCGGCGGGCAGCCCCGGGGCGGCCGGGCCGGCGGGGACGGCCGGGGCCGCAGGCGCACCGGGCACAGCGGGGGCCGCAGGTGCACCGGGAACGGCAGGGAGCGCCGGGGCCGCGGGCACCGCAGGCGCCGCCGGGACGCCCGGAACACCCGGGAGGGCCGGGACCGCCGGTGCGGTCGGAACACCCGGGACGGCCGGCGCGGCCGGAACGGCGGGCACGGCGGGCGCCCCGGGGGCGGCCGGCTCGGCCGGCGGCTCCGGGACCGCCTGCGCCGGGGTCCCCCCGGCGGTCGCGTCCTCCGCGGGAGCGAGCGGAGCCGCCGGAACGGCCGGTGCAGCCGGTGCCGGGGGCACGGCCGGAGCAGCGGGGGCGGCCGGTGCACCCGGTACTGCGGACACC
Source organism: Pseudonocardia sp. NPDC049635 (assembly GCF_040659795.1). NCBI lineage: Bacteria > Bacillati > Actinomycetota > Actinomycetes > Pseudonocardiales > Pseudonocardiaceae > Pseudonocardia > Pseudonocardia sp. NPDC049635. The sequence goes on along the minus strand of NZ_JBFAON010000022.1, from coordinate 29,433 downwards.
ACCGGGGCGGTGGGAACCTGCGAGTCGGCCGGGACCGCGGGCACGGCCGGGATCGCCGGGGCAGCGGGGACCGCCGGGGCCGTGGGGACTGCCGGGACCGCGGGGACTGCGGGAGCGACAGCGTCCGGATCGGCCGGGGCCGGCGCCGGCGCGGTGGAACCGCCCCCGAACAGGGTGTTGAACAGCCGGTCCAGCGGGCCGTCACCGGCGGACTGTTCCGGCACGGCGGCCGTGAGGGCGACCGGCTCGGCGGAGGCACGCGTGGGCTCGGCCGCGCCGGCCGCGCCGGCGCCGTACACACCCAGGGTGCCGATCATGAGGGTCAGGGCGACGGAAGCGGTGACTCGGGATCGCACGTTCTCTCCAGTTCGCGGACTGTTGCTGTGCTGACGGACGGCGCAGAGCTTGTAGTCACCGGCCGTCATGCACCAGTGACCCGTTCGTGGCCACACCCGCCTCGGAGGCCCCGCCGGTCACACAGTGAGCGGATCGACCCGCCGGGCACCCGGATCGGGCGACCCCGGACGGGGTCGCGGAGTCGTCGCACGGGGGATCGGCCCCCTCCCGTCACCCGGTTCGAGGGGGCGGGCGCCCGGATGCTCACCCATCGGCGTGGAATGACGTTCACGCTCACCCGTTCGGGACGTCGGTGACCGGGAGTGCCCACGAATCGGCGGTTCTGTCACGCAGCGTGTCGTGCCCCTGCGACGGGTGTGACGCCGGAGGCATGCGGGGAGGATGTGGGTCCGAGGTGGTGCGCCGACCGGCCCTGCATCGGTCGCGGCTCGCGTCGCCCACGCCGTGATAGCCTGCGCACGGTTGCAGTCGTTCTTCCCCGATCGCCGTGAAGCGTCCGTGTGAAGTTGTGACGGTGGGCTTCGCCGGTGATGCGGATGTGTCTCCGACGCGGTCCACGCGACCTCCGGCTCTCGAAGTGAGGGACCGGAACCGCTCCATCTGAGAAGGACACAGCTATGCCGCAGGGCACCGTCAAGTGGTTCAACGCCGAGAAGGGCTTCGGCTTCATCGCCACCGACGACGAGGGACCGGACGTGTTCGTCCACTACTCCGCGATCGAGGCCAACGGCTTCCGGAGCCTGGAGGAGAACCAGCGGGTCGACTTCCAGGCCAGCCAGGGCAAGAAGGGCCCGCAGGCCGACTCGGTCCGCGTGATCTGATCTTCCGTGCGGGGCATGTCCCCGCTCGTGTGTGACACCGGCGCCGGCACTCCTCGGAGTGTCGGCGCCGTCGTATGTCCGCCGGTCGGCGTGTCGCTGGTGAGCGGTACGTCGACCGATGTGGCGGCGAACGCCGCAGAGGTTGCCACCGTCCGTCCGATTCCTCCGGCCGGTCACCCGCCGTTCACCGTCGCCGGATCCGCCGTGCGGTCGCCGGAACCCGCTCGTCTCGCCCTCGCGCGTGCTCGCCGCGGACCACTCGCGAACACGTCACTCCTGCCCGCATCCTGGTGTTGCACTTCACAGAAGCGGCACCACGGTGGTGTCGTTGCAAACGAAAGGAAGTGGATCCCGATGTCCTGGTGGGACAGCTACCGAGCCGTCTACGGCGCGGAGCTGCGGGCTGCCGCACGCGAGTACGTCGACCACGGCTGGCCCCTCGTGCCGGGGCCGGGAGCCGAGGTGCTGCTCGCCACCGGCGAGTCGCTCGATGTGATCGAGGTGCCCGCCGAGACCGGCCGCAGGGTGTGCCGCACGCTGCGGGAGGCCGGCGAGGTCGTGCCCGTGGCCGCGACCCCGCAGGGCACCTGGTGGTTCCCGATGACCCCGCGGCACGCGCTGCCCGCCGAGCTCAGCCTGCACACCGACGTCGTCCTGCACACCGACGGCATCGGTGTCGTCGCCCCGCCGACCGAGCGACCCGACGGCTGGGTCCAGTGGCGTGTCGCCCCGGCCCGTGTCGGGTACCGGGTGCCCGATGCGGCCGTCGTCGTCGAGGCGGTCGTCGATGCGGTCCGTGCCTCCGGTGCGGCCGGTGTCGAGCGGGGGACCCCGGCTCTGCGAGGCTGACCACACCCCGGCGCGGCCCGGCCTGATCACCTGCCGGCCCGCGCACCCGGTGCACCGTCCGCCCGGACTCGTCCCGTTGTCACCCGACATCGATCGGGTCGCCGGGGCCGGCCGGACGGTGCGCACCGGTAGCGGCGCCCGAGGGGGCACTTCTCCCTCGCGCGCGGCACTCGCCGGGCGAGCGCCGCCGAGCAGCCGCTCCACCGGCCTCGGCCGGGTCCGGAGGGAGCAGCCCCCGGACCCGGCCGGTTCGGCCTCCGGGTGTGCCCGGAGGCCGACCCCGGCCCACCCCGACTCCGCTTGTCGGTGCAGCGGGGCACTATGGAGCTGTGCAGACCTCGAGCGCGCCGGAGCGCCCCGCCCCGGCTCCGACCTCGCAGCGGAACCGGAACGTCGGCTCGGTGCCCTCGGCGCCACTCGGCGGTTTCGGGCCCGGTGACGAGCAGAAGCGGCGCGACCTGCGCCGGATGAAGGCCGTCGCGACCGGGTTCCTGGTCGGCGCCACGATCGTCTTCTTCATCGCCAAGTACCTGGAGTCCGTCCAGGGGTTGCCGTGGGCGGCCTACGTTCGGGCGAGCGCCGAGGCAGGCATGGTCGGCGCGCTGGCGGACTGGTTCGCGGTCACCGCGCTGTTCCGGCACCCCCTGCGGATCCCGATCCCGCACACCGCGATCATCCCGCGCAAGAAGGACATGATCGGGGACAGCCTCGGCGACTTCGTCGGCGAGAACTTCCTCTCCGAGGCGGTCGTGCGCGACAAGCTGGAGCGGGTCGGCGTCAGCGAGCAGGTGGGCCTCTGGATCGCCCAGCAGCGCAACGCCGACCGCGTCACCACCGAGTTGGTGACGGCCGCCCGCGCGGTGGTCACCGTGCTGCGCGACGAGGACGTGCAGCACGTCGTCGAGACCGTCGCGGTCCGCAAGTTGATGGAGATCCCGGTCGGCCCGCCGCTCGGCAAGGCACTCGAAGGGGTCCTCGCCGACGGTGCGCACCGCCGGTTGGTCGATCTCGTCTGCGACCGGGCCTACGACTGGGTCGCCGACAACCAGGAGATGGTGCTGCGCGTCGTCCACGAGCGGGCACCGTCGTGGACCCCCCGCTTCGTCGACGACATGGTCGCCGACAAGCTCTTCGCCGAGATCCGCGGTTACGCCTGGGCGGTCAAGACCGATCCGGAGCACCCGCTGCGGCACGCCGTGGACCGCTACCTCGCCGAGTTCGCACGTGACCTGCAGAGCGACCAGGCCACGATGGACCGGGCCGAGCAGGTCAAGCGCCAGGTGGTGGAGCACCCCGAGGTGCAGCACTTCATCGGGCGGGCCTGGACGGTCGTGAAGGGCATGGTGCTCGACGCAGCCGACGACCCGTCCAACGAGCTGCGGCTGCGCGTGCGCGACGGTCTGATGGCGTTCGGCCGGCGGCTGGGCCGCGACGCGGAGCTGCGCAGCAAGCTCGACGGCTGGATGGCCGACGCCGCCTCCTACGTGGTCCGGCACTACCGGTCCCAGATCACCACGCTGATCACCGAGACGGTCGCGAAGTGGGACGCGCAGGAGACCTCCCGCAAGATCGAGCTCCAGGTGGGCCGCGACCTGCAGTGGATCCGGATCAACGGCACCGTCGTCGGTGCGCTGGCCGGGCTGGTGATCCACACGGTCGGCGAGCTCGTCTTCTGAACCGTCCGCCGGGGGCGTCCCGGCGTCATCCCGTTGCCATCGGGTGGTCACGAACGTGGCACACGCCACGCGACCAGCGCTAGCACTCTGCTTGCAAGAGCTAGCGCCGGCGCGTAGCGTCGATGACGGCAACGAGGAGCAGATCGGAGGTGGGGCTGATGTCCACGAGACCGGATCCCGTGCCGGGATCGGCCGGTGACCCCAGGCCCTCCGTGGAGCCGTCGGAGCGTGTGGGCCAGGCCGTCGAACACGTCGGTCAGGTCGTCGGGCACGCGGTGGAGGACATCGGGTCCTACATCCGCGCCCAGCGCGAAGCCGCACAGGTGTCGATGCGTCAGCTGGCTCGCATGGCCGGGGTGAGCAATCCCTACCTGAGCCAGGTCGAGCGCGGGCTGCGCAAGCCGTCCGCCGAGATCCTGCAGCAGCTCGCCAAGGGCCTGCGGATCTCGGCCGAGGCGCTCTACGTCCGTGCCGGGATCCTCGAGGAGAGGCCCGCCGGCAAGGTCACCGACGCGGTGCTCACCGATCCGGCCCTCACCGAGCGGCAGAAGCGCGTGCTGCTCGATGTCTACGAGTCGTTCCGCAGGGAGAACGGTCTCACCGGCAGCGTCGCCGACAGCACCACCGACGGCGTCGCAGGCGCTGCCGACACACCGACAGAGACGAGGAAGTGATCACCATGGCCGTGAACCTCCCGACCAGTGCCGACGTGAAGAAGCTGCGCGAGCAGACCGCCGAGCAGGCCGAGGTCGTCCGCACCCCGTTGCTCGCCGTGCTCGGTGCCGGCGACTACGCCTACAGCACCGTGACGAAGGCGGTCGCCGACGTCCGTTCCACCGCGACCAAGCGGGCCGAGGAGGTCCAGGAGCGCGTCCAGGAGCTGCCCGAGGACCTCAAGGAGCTGCGCGGCAAGCTCAGCTCCGAGAACCTGCGCAAGCAGATCGAGGAGTTCCGCGCGCAGGCCGAGGACGTCTACGTCGGGTTCGCCCAGCGCGGTGAGAAGGCCTGGGGCAGGATCCGCAAGCAGCCGCAGGTCAAGCAGGTCTTCGCCGCGGTCGAGGACCTCACTGAGAAGTTCGACGCCCAGGTCGACGAGTTCGTGGACGACACCCACGACGCCGCCGAGAAGGCGCTGGAGACCGTGACCACGCAGACCCGCTCGGTCGGCGAGAAGGTCGCGCGCCGCACCCAGGCCGTGGCCGGGCAGGCCGCCGAGGCGGTCACCGAGGCCTCCAAGGACGCCGCCGAGGCGATCGAGGAGGCCGGTGACGAGGTCGCCAGCACCACCCGGTCCACCGCCCGCAAGGCTGCGTCGAAGACCGACCCGAAGACGAACACCGGTGCCCGCACCGCGGCGGCCCGCAAGCCGGCCACCCGTCGCAGCACCACCGACACCACCAAGAAGTGACACCCACCGGGCGGCGCGCCCGGTGAGCAGCTCCGAGCGCCCCCGCCGGCCTCCCGCCGGCGGGGGCGCTCGGCCGTGCGGTCCGGCGTACGTGCACGACGCACCGCCGACGGCGGAGTCCGCGTGACCGGTGACCGGGCTGCCCGTACTCTGGCCGCGTGGAACTGCTGTACGTCCTCGACCAGTGGATCGTCTTCGCGCTGAAGATCGCCGCGCTCCCGGTGGGTGGCTACGCATTCCTGCACGCCCTGCGCCAGCGCGCCGACGCCTTCACCGCTGCCGGAAAACTCACCAAGAACGCCTGGCTCGGCATCACCGGTGTCGGACTGCTGCTGCTGATCGTCACCGGCGGCCCGATGTACGGCGGTGCGATGTTCTGGCTGGCGGCGATGGTGGCAGTGCTGGTCTACATCGTCGACGTCAAGCCCGCGGTGGTCGAGGTGCAGGGCGGCGGCCCACGCTGGTGATCCGGTCCTGTTCGCCGAGAGCGGACGGGGGATGGGGTGTAACGGTGTAAGCGTTGTCCGGGGCATGAGCGATGTGCTGACCCTGCCCGTCCTGCCCCTCGACGACGCGGTCGTGCTGCCCGGCATGGTCGTGCCGGTCCGCCTCGACGTCTCCGACACCCGTGCCGCGGTGGACGCGGCGAGCGCGGGGGAGCGGGAGAACGACGACGGGAGACGCGTGCTCGTCGTTCCCCGGATCGACGGTCGCTACGGCTCGGTCGGCGTCGTCGCCGTGATCGAGCAGATCGGCAGGCTCCCCAACGGTGACCAGGCCGCGGTCGTGCGCGGCGAGCGCCGGGCCCGGATCGGCAGCGGGGTCGGCGGCCCCGGCGCCGCGCTGTGGGTGGAGGCCGAGCCGCTGGCCGACGCCGAACCGACCGGCCGTACCCACGAGCTGGCCAAGGAGTACAAGGCCCTGGTCGTCGGGATCCTGCAGCAGCGGGGTGCCTGGCAGGTCATCGACTCGGTGCAGCAGACCTCCGATCCGGGGCTGCTCGCCGACCTGGCCGGCTGGGCGTCCTGGCTCGACGTCGCGCACAAGGCCGAACTGCTCGCCGAGACCGACGTGACCGCGCGGCTGGAGAAGCTCCTGGAGTGGACGAAGGAGCACGTCGCCGAGCAGGAGGTCTCCGAGAAGATCTCGAACGACGTCCGCGAGGGCATGGAGCGGCAGCAGCGCGAGTTCCTGCTGCGCCAGCAGCTCGCCGCGATCCGCAAGGAGCTCGGTGAGGACGACCCGGACGGCACCGACGACTACCGGGCCAAGGTCGAGGCCGCCGACCTGCCGGAGAACGTCCGCAAGGCCGCGCTGGCCGAGGTCGGCAAGCTGGAACGGGCATCCGACCAGAGCCCCGAGGCCGGTTGGATCCGGACCTGGCTCGACACCGTCCTGGACATCCCGTGGACGACCACCACAACCGACTCCGACGACCTCACCGAGGCGCGCCGGATCCTGGACGCCGACCACGCGGGGCTCGACGACGTCAAGGAACGGCTCATCGAGTTCCTCGCCGTCCGCGCACGGCGCACCCGCAGGGGCCGCGACACCGTCGGCGGACGTGGCTCCGGCGCGGTGCTGGCGCTGGTCGGCCCGCCCGGCGTGGGCAAGACCTCGCTGGGTGAGTCGGTCGCCCGAGCGCTCGGTCGCAACTTCGTGCGGGTCGCGCTCGGTGGCGTCCGCGACGAGGCCGAGATCCGTGGCCACCGCCGCACCTACGTCGGCGCGCTGCCCGGCCGGATCGTGCGTGCGATCCGGGAATCCGGTTCGATGAACCCGGTGGTGCTGCTCGACGAGATCGACAAGACCGGGTCCTCCTACGGTGTCGTCAGCGGCGACCCGACCGCGGCCCTGCTGGAGGTGCTGGACCCGGCGCAGAACCACACGTTCCGGGACCACTACCTGGAGGTCGACCTCGACCTGTCGAACGTGCTGTTCCTGGCCACCGCGAACGACGGCGGCGCCATCCCCGGCCCGCTGGCCGACCGGATGGAGATCGTGAACCTCGACGGTTACACCGAGCCGGAGAAGGTCGCGATCGCCCGCGACCATCTGCTGCCACGGCAGGTGGAGAAGGCCGGGTTGGAGCCCGGCGACGTCGAGTTCAGCGACGTCGCGCTGTCGATGATCGCCGCCGAGTACACCCGCGAGGCCGGGGTCCGCCAGCTCGAACGGGGTCTGGCGAAGGTGCTGCGCAAGGTCGCCGTCGAACTGGACGGGGGCGCCACCGCCCCGGTGGCGGTCGACGCGAACTCCCTGGTCGGTTACCTCGGGCGCCCGAAGTTCACGCCGGAGACGGCGGAGCGCACCTCGGTCCCCGGTGTGGCGACCGGACTCGCCGTCACCGGGACAGGTGGGGACGTGCTGTTCATCGAGGCCACCGCGATGGACGGTGATCCGGGACTGCAGATCACCGGGCAGCTCGGTGAGGTGATGACCGAGTCCGTCTCGATCGCGCTGTCGTACCTGCGGTCGAAGGGGCTCGCCGGGGATCTGGCGCAGCGCAAGCTGCACGTGCACGTCCCGGCCGGCGCCGTTCCGAAGGACGGGCCGAGTGCGGGCGTGACGATGACGACGGCCCTCGCCTCGCTCGCCTCCGGGCGTCCGGTGCGGTCCAGCGTGGGGATGACCGGTGAGGTGACCCTGCAGGGCAAGGTCCTGCCGATCGGCGGGGTGAAGCAGAAGCTGCTCGCCGCGCACCGGGCCGGGCTGACCGACGTGATCATCCCGAAGCGCAACGAACCCGACCTGGACGAGGTGCCGGAGTCGGTGCGCGGTGAGCTGCGGGTGCACCCGGTCGCCGACGTAGCGGAGGTCCTGGAGATCGCGCTGGAGCCGGTGGCCGCGGAGCAGCACGCCGCCTGATCCGGAGCTCACACGGTCCGAGCGCCCGTCCCGCATCCGCGGGGCGGGCGCTGCGCGTGCCCGGGGTGCCCGGCCCCGTACCGCGCCATGTCGCGCCGGCTCCGGCACTGCCCCGCCGCGCCCGGCTCCGGCACTGCCCCGCTGCGCCCCGCCGCGCCCGGCCCCCCGCGCCCGGCCGCACCCGGCCCCGGCACTGCCCCGCTGCGCCCGGCTCCGGTGCACCTCGCCCGACCCGGCGCGTACTTGCCCCCGTGCATCCCGCCCGACCCGGCGCGTGCCTGCCCCCGTGCACCCCGCCCGTGCCCGGCCCCGCGGCCCGTCGAGTTGCAGCACAGCGGGAATTGTTGATCTTTCCGGCCCGCTGAGCTGCAACTCGACGCGTGGTGGGGCGGCGGTGCGCCCGGCGGGGAGGTTCGCGATCGGGACCGGTCTGCCGGAGTTCGGCTGCGGCGGGACCGCACGGTGCGCCACCGTTCGTCGATGACGGATCCCGACCTCCCCGAGGTGTTCCGAGGGACGGTGGCGACGGCATCGGGCCTGGTCACCCCCGACCTGTTGCGCGGACCGCAGTTCACCCGGCTGCTGCCCGACACCTACGTCCGGGCCGAAGTGTGCCCGCCCGATCTGCGGCTCCGGTCGCTCGCCGCGTACGCCTGGGCCGGCCCCGGTGCGATCCTCTGTGGGTACTCGGCAGCCGAGCTGCTCGGCGCCTCGTGCGCACCGCGCAACGCACCCGCCGAGGTTGCCGTGACCGCTGTCCGGGCCGGGCCGCGGACCCGCGCGGGCGTCGTCCGGGTCCGGCGCGACCTGCTGCACCCGGACGACATCACCGAGATCGGCGGCGTCCGGACGACCAACCGGCTACGGACGGCGTTCGATCTCGCCCGGCGACTCCCGGCCGTCGAGGGCGTCGTCGCCGTGGACGCGCTGGCCCGCGGTGCGTTCGACCAGGGTCGGCTGCGGGAGCTCGCCACTTACCGTCCGGGCCTGCGCGGTGTGCGGAAGGTCACCGAGGCCGTGCGCTGGGCCGACGCCCGCTCCGGCTCGCCACCCGAGACCCGGCTCCGGTTGATCCTGGTGCGGGCCGGGTTGTCCCGGCCGGTGGTGCAGCATCCGGTCGTGGACGAGCACAACCAGATCCTCTGGCTGGACCTCGCCTATCCGGGGGCGCTGCTGGGTATCGAGTACGACGGCGGTGGCCACTTCGCCACACCCGACGCGGCCCGGGCCGACGCACGGCGTCACACCCGGCTCGTCGCCCAGGGATGGCGGGTGCTGCGCTACACCGCCGACGACATGCGCCGCGCCCCGGGCCGGATCGTCGCGGAGGTGTGTCAGGGGCTCCGAGCAGCACACCGAGATGCAGCTCAGCGGGCAAGAAAGATCAACAATTCCCGCTGAGCTGCATCTCGGTGTCCGGAAGGCGCAGGCCCGCGGTGGGGCGCGGCTCGGTGGGGCTCGGCGGGGCGCGGGGCACGGGCGGGGCCGCGGCACGGTGGAGCGCGGCGGGGCACGGCGGGGCGTGGCACGCGGCGGGGCACGGCGGGCCGCTGCACGCGCGGCGCACCGGGTGGGGCGCGGGCCGGGCCAGGCCAGGCCAGGCCGGGCCGGCTCAGCGGAAGACGACCGTCCGGTTGCCCTGGATCAGCACGCGGTCCTCCAGGTGCCAGCGCAAGCCGCGGGCCAGCACCAGCCGTTCGATGTCACGGCCGCGGCGCACCATGTCGGCGGCGGTGTCACCGTGGTCGACCCGGGTGACGTCCTGCTCGATGATCGGGCCGGCGTCCAGGTCGGCGGTCGCGTAGTGGCAGGTCGCGCCGATCAGCTTCACCCCGCGCCGGTGCGCCTGGTGGTAGGGCCGGGCCCCGGCGAACGAGGGCAGGAAGCTGTGGTGAATGTTGATCGCCCGCCCGGCCCACGCTTCGCACAGGTGTGCGGGCAGGATCTGCATGAAGCGGGCCAGCACGATCGCGTCCGGGTCGTCCGCGTCGACCAGCTTGCGGATCTCCTCGAACGCGGTGACCTTGCCCTGCTCGCGGAACCGATCACCGGCGGCGGGGAACGGCACGTGGTGGAACGGCACCCCGTGCGCGGTCACGATCGGCTCCAGCGATGCGTGGTTACCGATCACGCGGGTGATCTCCACCGGCAGCTCGCCGGTCCACACGCGCCCGAGCAGGTCGTGCAGGCAGTGCTGGTCGCGCGTCACCAGGAGCACGGCGCGCTTGCGCGTCCCGGTGTCGGAGATCCGGTGCTCCCCGCCGAGCTCGGCGGCGACCGGGGCGAACAGCGAGCGGAGCTCGTCGACGTCGCAGGGGACGGACGCGGCGTCGACGACCTGGCGGGTGGCGAACACCCCGGCCTCGACGTCGGCGTGGTAGGCCGCCTCGGTGATGGACGCGCCCAGGTCGGCGAGGAACGACGCGATCCGCGCGACGATCCCGGTGCGGTCCGGGCAGGACAGCGTGATGACGTAGCGGCGCTCGCTCATCAGGAGATCTGCCTCAGGGTGAACTCGGTCTCGGCGGCGAGCAGCTTCTCGATCTGCCCGGCCACTGCCTCCTCGATCCGCGAGCCGAGCAGCGGCACCCGAACGGTCACCTCGGCCCGGATGACCACCTCGGAACCCCCTTCGACGTCGACGATCCGCATCACCGACCGGGCCGTCGCCGGCGTCCCGACGACCTCGACCGACCCGGTGCCGTCGTAGCGCCCGGTCGCACCGGACCGCCAGTGCTCGGTGCGGTCGATCTTCAGGTCGCCGCCGGGGATGAACGACGTGACCACCGAGGGCAGGTCCGTGGCGGCGATGCCGTGCCGCAGCGTGTACCGGACGCCGCCCGGCTCGGTCTCGTAGGCGGTGATCGCCGCTCCGGGGCCTCCGAGATGCTTCAGTTGCTGCTCCAGCAGCTCACGGTCCACCATCGCGGCGTAGACCTTCTCCGCCGGGTGCACGGAGGTGGCGCGGTAGTCGAGCGAGCGCGGCATGCGCGCAGGTTACCGTTGACCGGTGAGCTCCCCCGCCTCGACGACCACCGATCCCCGGCTGAGCGCGCACACGACGCTGCGGCTGGGCGGGCCGGCCGCCCGGATCGTGCGCGCCGAGGGTGCGGCGGAGGTGGTGGACGCGGTCGGGTCCGCGGACGCCGCGGGGGAGCGGGTGCTGCTGGTCGGTGGCGGCTCCAACCTGGTGGTGGCCGACGACGGCTTCGACGGCACCGCGGTGCTGCTCGCCGGGCGCGGGCTCTCCTACGACCGTCGCGACGGCTCGGTGGTGCTGACCGTCGAGGCCGGTGAGGACTGGGACGACGTGGTAGCGGCCACCGTCGCCGACGGGTTCGGTGGGCTCGAATGCCTGTCCGGCATCCCGGGCCGGGCCGGTGCCACCCCGGTGCAGAACGTCGGTGCCTACGGTGTCGAGGTCGCCGACCTGCTCCTCGACGTCGATCTGTACGACCGCCGTGCCCGCGCCGTCCGCGAGCACGTGCCTGCCTCCGCGCTCGGGCTCGGCTACCGGACCAGCGTGCTGAAGGGCAACGACGACGCGATCGTGCTGCGGGCCCGGTTCGCGCTGCGCGCCGACGGCCGTTCCGCCCCGATCCGCTACGCCGAGCTGGCCCGCACCCTCGGTGTCGAGCCGGAGACGCGGGTCGACCCGGGTGCGGCCCGCGACGCGGTGCTGGCGCTGCGCCGTGGCAAGGGAATGGTGCTCGACGCCGCGGATCACGACACCTGGTCGGCCGGGTCGTTCTTCACCAACCCGGTCCTGGAGGTCGCCGAGGCACCCGCGGTCGACGGGCTCGCCGCCTGGCCGGCCGGGGAAGGGCGGGTCAAGCTGTCCGCCGCCGGGCTGATCCAGCAGGCCGGGTTCACCCGCGGTCACGCCGGCCCGGGCGGCCGGGTGTCGCTGTCCACCCGGCACGTGCTGGCTCTCACCCACCGCGGTGGTGGGACGACGGCGGACCTGCTCGCCCTGGCCCGTGAGGTCCGCGACGGGGTGGCCGCCCGGTTCGGGGTCGAGCTGCGCCCGGAGCCCGTGCTGGTCGGCTGCGCGCTCTGAACCGCCCCGAGCGGGCCCCGAACGGTTCCGATCCGGACCTGAACGGCCCTGAGCGGCACTGAACGGCCCTGAGCGGCCCCTGAGCGGCACTGAACGGCACTGAACGGCACTGAACGGTCCCGGTCCGGACCTGAACGGCCCTGGAACGGCCCCGATCCGGACCCGAACGGTTCCGGTCCGGACCCGTGAGAAACCGGGCGGGAACGGGTACGGGCGGGTATGAACGCTCCGCAGAATCCCGACGTCCCGGCCGAGCACGCCGAGACCCGCGCCACCCCGCTCCCGGAGGAGGAGGGCACCGGCGCGCCGGACCGGGACGGTGCCGAGGAGATCCTGCGCGAGTCCGAGGAGCGGATCGCGGGCGCCGCCACCGGTGACGAGCCGGCCGACGATGCGGAGCAGCGCCGCCGGTCCGAGGAGACGCTGTAGAGCGTCAGCGCCGCCGGTGCGTCCGGGTGGCGGACGCCTGGTCGCGCGGCTTGAGCACGATCTGGTCCAGGTTGACGTGCGACGGCCGGGTCGCCGCGAAGACAATGGTGTCGGCCACGTCGTCGGCGGTCAGCGGGGTGAGGCCCTCGTAGACCTTCGCGGCCCTGTCGGCGTCGCCGCCGAAGCGCACCTCGGAGAACTCGGTCTCGACCAGCCCCGGTGCGATCTCGGTGATCCGGATCGGCTCGCCGAGCAGCTCGCCGCGCAGCGTCCGGTGCAGCATCGCCTGGGCGTGCTTCGCACCCGTGTAGCCGGCTCCGTTGTCGTACCAGTCGAGCGCGGCGACCGAGGTCACGGTGATGATGTGCCCGTCGCCGGAGGCGCGCAGCTTCGGCAGGAACGCCTTCGTCACCCGCAGCGTCCCCAGCACGTTGGTCTCCCACATCCAGCGCCACTGCTCCTCGTCGGCCCGCTCCACCGGGTCGAGGCCCTTGGCGCCGCCCGCGTTGTTGACCAGGACGGCGGCCTCGGGCACGGCCTCGTCGAAGGCCCGGACCGAGTCGGTGTCGGTGACGTCGAGCGGCAGCGCGGTGCCGCCGATCTCGTCGGCGATCTGCTGGCAGCGCTCGACCCGGCGAGCACCGAGGACGACGTGGAACCCGGCCTTCCCGAGGGCGCGTGCGGTGGCGGCCCCGATCCCGGAGGAGGCGCCGGTGACGACAGCGGTCTTCTGCTCGGCGGTCATGCCCCGAGCCTATGCGGCCGGCTCAGTCCGGCTCGACCCCGCGCTGCGCGGAGCGGTCCCCCCGGCGGGCTGCGGCCCGCTGCGCGGTGAACACGAGCGCACCGAACAGGCCGACGCCCAGTCCGGCGATGCACGTCCAGAAGACCTCACCCGGGCCGCTGCCGGTCAGGAAGCCGGTGCAGAGGGCGATCCCCGCGGCGACCGCCCAGACGATCATCCCGCCGACGATCACCGGCGGTGACTCGTAGAACCGGGACGGCAACGCCGGAGGGGGCGGCGGGTCGCCGTCGCGTGGGGCCGTCACACGGTGCAGCCTAACGACCTGCACCGCCGGAGGGCGCAGCGTTGCGCCGCGTCTAGGGTGTCGCCGTGATCGAGCGCTACTTCCGCGTGTCCGAGCGCGGGTCCACGATCTCCCGGGAGCTGCGCGGGGGACTCGTCACCTTCATGGCGATGGCCTACATCATCGTCCTCAACCCGCTGATCCTCGGCAGCGTCACCGCGGCCGACCCGTCGGCCAAGACCGACGCGCTCGGCGGCATCCTGCCGCTGGCCCAGGTCGCCGCCGTGACGGCCCTGGTCGCCGGGGTGATGACGATCCTCTTCGGCGTGCTCGCGAACTACCCGTTCGCGATCGCCACCGGGCTGGGGATCAACACCCTGCTGGCCGTCACCATCGCCCCGCTGATGAGCTGGCCGGAGGCGATGGGGCTGGTCGTCATCAACGGCCTCATCATCGTGATCCTCGCCGTCACCGGTTTCCGCACGGCGGTCTTCAACGCCGTGCCCACCGAGCTGAAGACGGCGATCGCGGTCGGCATCGGCGCGTTCATCGCGATGATCGGGCTGGTCGACTCCGGCTTCGTGCGCCGGCTGCCCGACGAGGCCGGCACGACCGTGCCGGTCGGGCTCGGCATCGACGGCTCGATCGCGTCCTGGCCGACCTTCGTGTTCGTGCTCGGCCTGCTGATCGTCGGCGTCCTGGTCGCGCGCGGCGTGCGGGCCGGGATCCTGATCGGCGTCGTGCTCAACACGATCATCGCGATCGTCGTCGAGGCACTGGCACAGGTCGGTCCGGGCGGGCCGGACAACCCGGGCGGCTGGTCGCTGGCCGTGCCGGAGCTGCCGTCCCAGATCGTCGGGGTCCCGGACCTGTCGCTGGTCGGCCAGGTGTCCTTCGGCGCCTTCGCCCGGCTGGACATCATCACCGTCGTCCTGCTGATCTTCACCCTGGTGCTGGCGAACTTCTTCGACGCGATGGGGACGCTGACCGGGCTCGGCAGGCAGGCCGGGCTCAACGACGAGCAGGGCAAGCTGCCGAACGTCGGCAAGGCGCTGGTCGTCGAGGGGGTGGGTGCGGTCGCCGGTGGTGCGGCCTCGTCGTCGTCGAACACGCTGTTCGTGGAGTCCGCGGCCGGTATAGCCGAGGGCGCCCGGACCGGGCTGGCGAACGTGCTGACCGGCCTGCTCTTCCTGCTGGCCATGTTCTTCACCCCGCTCTACGCGATCGTGCCGGTGGAGGCCGCAGCGCCGGCGCTCGTCGTGGTGGGTGCGCTGATGTTCCGGCAGATCACCGCGGTCGAGCTGGACGACCTGCGGACGGCGATCCCGGTGTTCCTCACCGTCGTCGTCATGCCGTTCACGTACTCGATCGCGAACGGCATCGGTGCCGGTTTCGTCTCCTACGTGGTGCTCGCCGCGCTGACCGGCCGGGCCCGTCAGGTGCATCCGCTGATGTGGGTGGTCGCGGTGCTGTTCGTCGGGTACTTCGGCGTGGGACCGTTGCGGGAGCTGCTCGGCTGAGAACCCGCACTTGCGCGGTAAGGCTAGGCTGGGCTAACTTGATCTCGTCGCTTCGTGGTGGGAGCGGCGCGTCAGTTCGGGACAGGAGGAGGCCCCGGCTCCGATCGGAGCCGGGGCCTCCTTCTTTCCCCAGTCACACCGTCCCGCCGCCGAGCGAGGACGGTGCTCAGCCGGTCAGGGTGCGTAGATGCGCACCCAGTCCACCTCGAAGTCGAGTTCGTCGGGGGAGGTCTCGTCGAGCGGCGGGATCCAGTCCTTGCCGTACGGGCCGATGTCCTGCTGCATGGCCAGGTGCATCGGGCGCGGCGGGATGTGGTCGGGGTCCATCGTCCGGAAGACCTCGACGCCGTCGATGTAGAACACGACCCGGTCCGGCAGCCACTCGACGGCGTAGTTGTGCCACTCGGTGAAGTCACCGGTGATCGTCTTGCCGACCTGGCTGTTGTCCTCGCCGTAGTGGACGATCGTGTGCGTCTCGGAGCGGTCGCCCTTCGGGATCTCCATGAAGTTCAGCTCACCGCCGACCGGCCAGTCCTCGGCGACCGGCCAGAGCAGCGCGACGTCGCCGTAGCCGGTGCCCGGGTTGGTCTTGGCCCGGATCTCCCAGCGGCCGTACTGCATGCCGCCCTTCCAGTGCAGTCCGGCCGACGTCAGACCGCGGCTGGTGAGCAGCAGCCGCCCGTCACGCACCGACAGGTTCTCGGCCAGGTGCCTGCCGACACCACCGGTGGTCTGCCCGGTGTAGGGGGCCCACCGGGTCAGGTCGAGCTCGGTGCCGTCGAACTCGTCACCGGCGACCATCCGCCAGCCGTGCCGGACCCCGGCCTCGGCCGCGGAGCGCGACGCCGGGTCCAGCGCGGCGACCTGGTCCGGTCGCTCCTGGTCGTGCATCCCACCGGGGGAGTCCGCGGGTGCCGGAGCGGCCGCGGACGGGGTGTCCCGGTCGGAGTCACCGGTCAGGTCGACCGACGCGGCCACACCGACCACCCCGGCCAGCGCGCCCACCGCCAGCAGCGCACCGAGGACGGTCGGCCACCGGCGCCGGTCGGGCGCCTCGGGATCCGGCGTGCGGCGCCGCGCCCGCTCGGGTGCCTCCTGCTGCACGCCGTCCTCCTTCTCGTGCCGACCCGCAACACGCTAGGGAGGCCGGCCTGTGGCCACGCTGAGAGCCGGTGCGCAGAGTCAGTCGAGGGTGTACTGCCGGACCCAGTCGACCTCCATCCTCGACTCCCGCACCGAACCGCCCTTCGGGAACCAGTCCAGCTGGATGCACAGGTGCATCGGGCCCGGTGGCTGGACCGTCGGGTCGGTCGTCTCGAACCACTGCTCGCCGTCGACGTAGGCGGTGATCCGGTCCGGGGTCCACTCGACCGCCCAGTTGCGCCATTCGGTGCCGTCGATCTCGACCGAACCGTCGATCTGGGAGTTGTCCGGCCCGTAGTGCACGAAGATGTTGGTCGTCTGGCGGGACGGGTCCATCATCTCCATGAAGTCGATCTCGCCGCCGACCGGGAAGTTCTCCGCGGTCGGCCAGAGCAGCAGCAGCGCGTTGTACGACGGGTCGGACGCCGGCGCCCGTACCCGGCCCTCCCAGCGGCCGTAGCGCTGGCTGCCGTCGGTCCACGCCATCCCGGCGGTGTTGCCCTCGCTGTCACCGGTGATCGTGAGGATGCCGTCGGCGACGCTCACCGCGTCCGGGGTGCGGCGGCCGTTGCCGGCGTGGCCGGGGCCGTCGTAGATGTTCCAGCCGGAGAGGTCGTCGAAGTCGTCGACGCGGACGGGCTCCCCCCAGCCGTGTCGCTCGGCGGCGGTGCTGCCCTCTGCTCCGCTCACCGCGTTGTCCGTCCCGCTGCCCGTCGCGCGGCCGGGCCGGTCGCCCGCTCCGCCGGGTTCCTCGTCGTGGGTGACCTCATCCCCCGATGGTGCCGGGTCCTCGGCACGATCGCCCGCGGCATCCCGCGCCGGGGCGCCCCCCGGTTCGGTGACCTGCTCGGAGATGCCCGGCGGGGCCGTCGTACCGGTGCCGCCGGGTGTCACCCCGACCAGCTCGCCGCCGGGGCCGAGGACCAGCAACAACACCGTCACCCCCTTCGCGACCAGGGTAGTGATCAGCTCTTCCAGCTCGCCGGCGTTCATCGCCCGCTCCTCGGGTCAGTCGCCCACATCGGGCGTGTCGGGGGTGATCGGTGTGTCGGCGGTGACCAGCCAGCGGCCCGCGGCGTCGCGCTGCAGCACGACCCGGGTCCGCCACCGCTCGGTACGCGGTGCGGTGCCCAGCGCCGCGGTCGACGTCCGGACCTCGGCGACGAACGCGCGCCGTCCGCGCGCCGGGTCGCTCCCGGCCGGTTCGAGCGCCTCGACCACGGCGATCCGGCGCTCCCCGGCACCCGGCGGATCGAGCATCGGGAACCCGGGTCCCCCCGGGACGGCGTACCCGGCGGCGTCGCGGCGGGTCCGCCCCGCAGCGTCGGGCCCGGCACCGTGCGCGGCCACCAGATAGGCGCGGGCGACCGACCTCCGGCGCGGCGGGCAGCACCGCGGGAACGGGAGGCTCCGGGCCTCGCTCCGGGCCGGGATCACCGAGCGCGGACCGGTCGTCGGCGCTCAGCACGCCACCCGGTGGTGGACCACCACCGGGCACGACGACGAACAGCATGACCACCACCGGGACGAGCAGCACCGCGCCGAGCAGGACCGGTGTCACTCCGCGAAACTGATGTGGATGTGGTCGTAGTGCCCGCCGGTCGCGTCGGAGGTGTCGTAGACCCCGCCGCCGGTGTAGCGACGCCCCCAGCCGGTGCCGTCGTCGCGCACGGTCGGGTCCCAGTAGCGGCCCTGCCAGATCAGGTAGCGGATCCGCAGCGGCTCCGCGTTGGCGGCGAGCCAGTGCGTGATCCGCCACCCGTCCTCCAGGTCCGCGCCCTCCGGGAAGCGCCCGGCCGGGCCGGTGAACAGGTCGCATGCGCGTCCCTTCGGGTGGTCGGAGCGGGGGTTGTGGCGGTGCTCGTCCCAGCAGCCGACGGTGTCGATCACCGGATCGAAGGCCGCCCGGACCGCGGCGAGGCCGTGCGCGGCGGCCCCGGTGAGACAGCCGTCGGTGCGGACGGGGTCGGGCTCGCGGCACGGCGTCGGGCCGCCCGTCCAGGCCGGGGCCGGTGCCGAGGCGGGATCGGCGGGTGCCGCGGCGGCCGGGGGAGCGGCCGGGGTGCCGGCCGAGTAGTCGGCGACCAGGTCGTGCACCGCGTCGAGGTAGCGGCGGATCGCGGACGCGCAGGCCTGCGAACAATCTGCCTCACCGGCGACGGGTATGCCGGACGCCGAACCGGTGACCCGCCGGCAACCCGCGACGTGACAGACCAGCATCGCGTCGAGCACCGTGACCTGCTTCGGTGTGGTCGCCAGGTGCCCGGCGGCGGCCCGCAGGGTGGCGCACAACCACGGCACGACGGTGCGCAGGTGTGCTGCGGGGTCGGTGAGCGCGGGGTCCGGCCAGGGCGCCCCGCCCGCTGCGGTCCAGGTCCGCTCCGACACCTGGAGCAGCCCCACCGCGGGACCGGTCCGCAGTGCCGGGTCCCAGCCGGACTCGGCCTGCACCTGTGCGACGACCCATGCGGGCGGCAGCTCCGGGCAGCCCTCGGTGGTCAGTTCGGTGACGAGCGGCAGGTGCTGCCGGGCCGCCTCCGGGAGGCGTCCGGTCTCGATGTCCGAGGGCTCCGGTGGTTCGGCGGCGCCGGCCGGGGCCTGGATCAGCAGCGCCGCGAGCAGGGCGGGCACGAGCATCAGCGGTCGCACGGGTCACCGGGCCCGGTGCGGGGGAGCGGCACGGCGCCGCGCAACGGGCGCAGGCCCCCGGGCCAGCCGCTGACGAGCGGTCGCGCGAGCCGGCCCCCGGCGGTCAGTGCGGCGACGATCCGGCCGAGCGCCTCGGCGTACCGGCGGACCGCGGCGGACGGTGCGGACCGGACCAGTACCGTTGCGGCGTCCGACCAGGGATCGCCGGATCGGGCCCAGCCGGGCACCGCGGGCAGTGCGACGACGGCCGCCCATCCGGTGCCCGCGGCGCCCGCGTCGAACCCGTCGGGGCCGGTCCATCCCGGGTGCAGCGCCAGCACCGGTGCACCGGGGCCCGGGTCGGGCGCGACCCGGGCTGCGGCGGCGAGCCCGGCCACCGTGTCCCGGCACAGCAGCACGTCCGGCAGGAGCTCCGCCCCGCGGACGACGCCGAGATCGTGCGCCCGCAGTGCGCGCGCGACCGTCGTCGTGCCGACGCCGCCGGCGAGTCCGCCGATCGCCGGGATGCGCCGCACTCCGGTCACCGCGGCCGTCCGGCCAGGTCGTGCGGGCTCGGGACGCGCGGACCGGGTGGCGCGGCCGGGCCCGCGTCGACGACGAGCCGATCATCCTGCCGGGCGACGGTCACCTCGATCCGCACCCAGCGGGCGGCGAGTCCGCGCCAGCCCCGGGCCGACGGGGCGGGCGCGGCGGCCGGTTCACCGAGTTCGGTCTCCGGCTCGGGGGCGGCCGAGGTGCGGGAGTCGACGCGGCGGTACGGCACGACCCGGACCCGGACGTCGACCTGCACCCGCCCGCCGTCGTGCCGGACGCGGCCGGGCAGCACCAGGTCGGCGCGCTGCCGGCCGGTGCCGGTCCAGCCCAGCAGAGCAGCGTCCTCGGGGCTCGCCAGGTGGGCGCCGAGCGCACGGGCACGCCGGGCCGGATCGTCCTCGTCCCAGGACAGCAGGTCGACCGCGAACGCGCCGGCCAACGCGGCCGCCGCGGCGGGGTCGATCGCGAGCCGGGGGTCCGCGCCGTCCGGCGTCTGGCGCTCCACCGTGCCGGGCGCCGGTTCCGTCACGGGCCCGGCGGTGCCCGGATCGGTGCCGGCCCCCGGATCGGAGGTACGGCCCGCCCGGTCGGCACCGGAGGGAGCCTCGCCCGCCGCGGAGGGCGCCGTGCCGGATCGGGCGTCGCCACTCGTCGCGGTCGTGGTCGTGGGCTCGGACGGGGACTGGGACGGGGACTCGGTGTCCGTGTGCCGGGCCGGGGCGGGAGGGGCGTCGGCTGTTGCACGGGGGGACGCCTCCTTGCCGTCCGCACCGTCCGCGGCGGCCGGTGCGGCAACGGACACGGTCGATGGGGTGCGGGCGGCGCCGCAGCCGGGGGGTGTCGTCGATCCACCCGGCCGGGCCCCGCCGGGGGTGGAGTCACCGGTCGGCGTGATGTCCGGTGGGGCGGGCGCGGTTCGCTGCGCGCTGAGGACCGTGGGCGCCGTGGGTGGGCTCGGTGGGGCGAACCGCGCTCCGTCCGCGGAGACGGCTGCCGGGCCGGGCGCGATGAACGCGGACAGCGGATCGCGGGCCGGTTCCGCGGGTGGCCCGGATCCCGCTCCGGCAGGTCCGGCGGACCGGGCCGCGACGGCCGGGAACCCGAACGGGTCGGTGACCGGTTCCGGGGCGGCTGGTGGGTCCTGAGGGGGCCGGTGGGGGGTCCACAGCACGGGACGGGCAGCCGTGGTCGCGGGATGGTCCTGGGGCAGCGGGCCGGGACGGCCGCGGAGCGGTGGCGGATCGTCGAGCCAGGGATCGGGCCCGTCGTCGAGCGGGCGGGACCGGCCGAACATGCGGAACGGTGACATCGGCCGCGTCACCGGTGGGCGGGGTCGGGCGGCTGCTGCACGGACATGGCGTTGCGACCTCCTCGCGCGCCCGGACGGTCGCGCGAGGGGGGACGGTAGGAACGTGCGCCCGACGCCGGGACGATTCGGCGGAGGGCCTTCGCGATGGCGAAGTGGGCCGGGATGTCCGGCCCGGGATCAGGCGGGGATCTCCCAGGTGTGCACCGGCTCGTTGGCGGCGGAATGGGGGAGGTAGCGCTGCAGCATCCCGTGCAGCGCGGTGAACCGGTCGGCGCCACGGGCCTCCAGCGCCGCGACGGTCTTGAGCTGCCAGGACGCCCCGGTCTGCCGGGTGACGCAACGCCGCTCCAGCACCGTCAGGTACCGGTCGCACACGGCCTCGCTGACCCCCCAGCGGGCCAGCCCCTCGTGCGCGAGCGGGATCAGCTTGCGCAGGGCCAGCTCGTCCGGGTTGATCCAGCCGGTGCCCGGCCAGTAGAGGGGAGCCTGCATACCGTGCCGGGCGGCGGTCTGGAAGTTCTCCCGGGCCGCCTCGAACGACACCGACCGCCACAGCTCCTTGTCGGACTCGACGAGCGTGCGCAGCAGTCCGTAGAAGAAGAGCGCGTTCGCCACCATGTCGACGGTGGTCGGGCCGGCCGGGAGCACCCGGTTCTCCAGCCGGACGTGCGGGGTGCGCCCCGTGCTGTCGTAGATCGGCCGGTTCCAGCGCCAGATGGTGCCGTTGTGCAGGGTCAGTTCGGGCAGTTCGGGGAAACCGTGGTCGCGCATCTGGGCAACCGGGTCGATGTCGGTGGTCAGTGGCATCAGGGCGGGGAAGTAGCGGGCGTTCTCGGAGAAGAGATCGAGGACTGAATCGATCCAGCGCTCGCCGAACCAGACCCGGGGCCGTACACCCTGGTTGTGGAACTCGGGGGTGCGGACGTCGCAGGACTGCTCGAACAGCGGGATCCGGGTCTCCGCCCACAACTGGGAGCCGAGCAGGAACGGCGAGTTCGCGCCGAGGCCGAGCTGGACCCCGGCCAGGCACTGGGCGGCGTTCCAGTAGCGGGCGAACTCCGACGGCGCCACCTGCAGGTGCAGCTGCAACGATGTGCAGGCGGCCTCCGGGATGATCGTGTCGAAGTCGGCGTTGACCCGCTCGTCGGGGTCGCAGCCTGCGATGTCGATCCGGATCGGCTCGCCCCGGGCGTTGAGCATCTGGTCGTTCAGTGCCTGGTAGCGGTCGTCCGCGGTGATCGACTCCCCGACCATGTGGCCCGGATCGAGAGTCGGCAGGATCCCGATCATGACAAGCTGGGTGCGCAGGTCGCCCGCCTTGGCGCCGGCGCCGGCGAGCAGGTCCAGCAGCTCGTGTTCGAGCTGGCGCCACTGGTCACCCGGCAGCGGGCGTGGTGGCAGGTTCAGTTCGAGGTTCCAGCGACCGAGCTCGGTCTGCCACTCACCCCTGTTGATCGTTTCCAGGACGTCGTGACCGTTCAGCGACGGCGCCAGCTCCGGATCGACGAGATTGAACTCGACCTCCACCCCTGTCATCGGCTCGGTCTCGGGGAAGGGGTACGTGCGGAGCATGTCTGCCAGGGAGTCCAGGCAGCGCTGCACCTTGATCCGGTATCGCTGGCGGTCGCGCCGGGTGAACGTCGTCCGGTCGACCACCTGACCCATGCGTGAACCGACCTCCATCGAACGGGGAGCGCCTCCTCACCCTCCCGGACCAGGCCCGGTCTCGCAGGGAGAGGCACTACACGGTGACATATCGCCGGACCGGGCGGTACCGGCTGACCGGGCGACCAGGCGCGGTGAACGGTCAGTGACATGGGACGATCGGCTGTCGTGGCCATCCTCACGCCGGTTGACAGCCCGGACGACCCCAGGATCGACGACTTCCGCGACCTCACGACCGCCGACCGGCGCCCGGATCGGCCCGGTGGTCGTGGGTTCGTGATCGCGGAGGGAGTCGTGGTCGTCCGGCGACTGCTTGAGTCGCCCTACCCGGTCCGGTCGCTGCTCGGGGTGCCGCGACGACTTGCGGAGCTGTCCGAGGAGCTCGCCCGGGTGGACGTACCGGCCTACTCCACCGACGCCGACACGATGGCCCGGGCGGTCGGTTTCCACCTCAATCGCGGTGTTCTCGCGGTCGCCGACCGGACCCGGGAGCCGGACCCGGTGGAGCTGCTGCGCGGGGAGGCCCGCACCATCGCGGTGTGTGAGGGGGTCGGGGATCACGAGAACCTCGGTTCACTGTTCCGCAATGCGGCCGCGCTGGGGGTGGACGGGGTCCTGCTCGGCCCCGGCTGTTCCGACCCGCTCTATCGGCGCAGCGTCCGGGTGTCCATGGGGCATGTCCTGCGCGTACCGTTCACCCGACTGGGGGGTATCTGGCCCGCGTCGCTCGACACGCTTCGTGACAATGGTTACACGGTCGTGGCGCTGACCCCGGCGGCGGACGCCGAGCCACTGGCGAGCGCCGGGCTGGCCGGGAGGCGGGTGGCGCTACTGCTCGGGGCCGAGGGGCCCGGCCTCACCGTCGAAGCGCTCGCGGCTGCGGACCGGCGGGTCCGGATCCCGATGGCCTCCGGGGTGGACTCGCTGAACGTCGCCACCGCCGCCGCCGTCGCCTTCCATGCCGTCACCGCCGGTTGAACTCCCGGCGCCGCCGCCACGACCGGAAGCCGTGCGCTGCCCCATCCCGGCCACCGCCGCCGGTCGTTGCAACCCCGCTCACCGCAGCTGCGGTGAGCGGGCCCCGGTTACCGCAGCCCAGTTACCGCGGTCCGGCTTACCGCAGCCCGGTTACGGCGGCCCGCTCTTCGTGGCCCGCTCCTCGCGCCCCGCTCGCCCGGCCCGGCTACCGCGGCCCCGCTCACCGCGGCCCCGCTCACCGTGGTGCGTCCCGGCCCCGCATACTCGCCATGCGCCGCCGAACCCGCACGGGTTCGCCGATAGTCCGCACGGGCTCGTTGCGTTCGCCCGGCAGCAGATCCGGTGCGGGCGACGTGATCGCGCGCGGAGCGCTCAGCGCTGGCCGCGGACGCCGAGGAGGACCTCGTCCCACGACGGCATGACCGGCTTGCCCTTCTTGGTCCGCCGCGAGGCCGCGCTGCGCTGACGGGACGGTGAGTCGGCGCCGCCGCCGGGGGAGTCCTGCTGGTCCGGGGTCTCGGCGTTCCGGTCCGAGCCGCTCGGCTGCGGCTGCGGGTCCGCGGGCGGTGCGTCGTCGCCCGTCGCGTCGTGGGAGACCGCAGGCCGGTCGGCGGCGGCCGCGCCGGTACCGGTGGCGGTGTCGGTCGCCGGCGGGTCACCGGCCGCCGAGGAACTGTCAGCGGTCACCTCGGTCGCTGCGTCGGCCGCTGCACGATCGGCTGCCGCACCGTCGGCCGCTGCGCTGCCGGCCGTTGCTCGATCGGGTGCGGCACCGTCCGCCGTTGCACCGTCGGCCGCTGTGCCACCGGTTGGTGCCCGGTCGGCTGGTGCGCCGCCGGCCGCTGCGCTACCGGGTGCCTCGGCGTCGGCTGCTGTACCGACGGTTCCTGCGGGACCGGTGGCCGACGTCCCACTGGTGGTCGCCTCGCCCGTGGCGGCACCGTTCGACGCTGCGCCAGCGGTCGGCGCACCGTGCTCGGCGGCGACACCGCCGCTCGCGACCGGGCCTTCGTCGCCGCTGTCCGGGGCCCGGTTGCCACCATCGTCGATCACCGGGTCCGCCGGGCCGCCCGCCCCGGCGGGGTGACCGCTGCTCTCCGCGACCGTGCGACGCTGCTCGGTGCCCGCTGCGGCCGGGCTGCCCGGTGTGGCGACCGGGATGTCGGTGCCGGTCGTGCCGGTTTCCGTGCCGACGGCGGGGCTCTCGTCGGTCGCCGTGGCGGGGCGGCCGTCGGCCGGCTCGACCCGCGGGATCACCGGGGCTGCCGCAGCGGGCGCCCTGCTCTCGTCGGAGCGGGTCGCGTTCCGCGTGGGGCCCTCGACCCGCGGTCGCGGCGGTGGGCTGGACCGCCGCTGCTCGGGGGCGATCCCGCGACCGGCCCAGGAGTCGGCCGGTGGGCGGGCCTGGCCGCCCGCGACGGCGCGTGCGGGGGCGGCGTCGGCGGTGTGGTCCGGGGCGGGGTCGTCCTCACGGGCCATGTCGACGACCGAGCCGAGCGGGCGCAGCGGCCGCGCCGGGAGCCCTTCGATGAGATCGGAGGCGTGCTCGTCCAGCGGAGCGACGGTGCCCCCGTGCGCTCCCGGCTGGAACGACCAGTGCGCTGCGTTGTCGGACCGGCCGGTCTGCCAGGTCAGGGCGATGACCCACTTGCCGTCCTCGCCCTTCCAGGAGTCCCAGCCGGCAGCGGTGAAGTCCTGGCCGCGCAGCCCGAAGGTGTGCGCGACGGTCTCACCGAGCGTGCGCGAGTCGGGGCCGTCGGCCCGCTGCGGGTGCGCGCTCTGCGCGAGTTCGGCGGTGCGCGAGCGCTCGAGGAGGACCGGGTAGGCGAACCGCTCGATCTTCTGGGTCGGGACGCCCGCGGCGGCGGCGACCTCGTCGACCGACGCGCCGCCCCGGATTCGGGCCTGGATCTCCCGTGGGCGCAACTGGCTCTCCAACTCGATCGCGATCTGGCCGAGCCGGGTCACGTCACCACGTGCGGCAGCGCGCAGCTGCTCGTCGGCCGGCACCGTGTAGCGCTCGCGGCGCCCCGGGTCCTCGAGGACGACCGAGCCGTCCCCGGTCACCCCCACGACCCGCAACGCACGCATGGATCAGTCCTCCTGCTGTCGTCCCCGTCCGGGTGACGGTAGATGCCTGCAGCTGCGAGCCGGGTGAGGCGCGCCGGGCGAGTTCCGCCTGGTCGACGACACGCACCTGGTAGAGCAGCTGGTGAGCCGGTCTCACTCACCGTGCGCAGACTTTCACGTGACGTGACGCACGATGCAACTGGGGCGCATGTTACTCATGTGACTACAACGAGTATCTATCGATCAGGAAACGGGTCGGGGGCCTCGAGCAACCCCACCGGGACACCGGCCGGGGAACGCGCGACGGCCGGGCCCCGCGCGGTTGCGGGACCCGGCCGTCGGCGGGCTGGATGACCGGTCAGGAGCCGAGCTGCTCCACGACCCAGTCGATGCTCGCGGTCAGCGCCGAGACGTCGGCCGGCTCGACCGCCGGGAACATGCCGATGCGGAGCTGGTTGCGGCCCAGCTTGCGGTACGGTTCGGTGTCGACGATCCCGTTGGCCCGCAGTGCGGCGGCGACCGCGGCGGCGTCCACGGCGGCGTCGAGGTCGATCGTGCCGACGACCTGGCTGCGGTGCGCCGGATCGGCCACGAACGGCGTCGCGAAGGCGCTCTTCTCGGCCCACGAGTACAACCGCGTGGACGAGTCGCGGGTGCGCGCCACGGCGCCGTCCAGCCCGCCCAGGCCGTGCAGCCAGTCGATCTGCTCGGCGAGCAGGAACAACGTCGCCACGGCCGGGGTGTTGTAGGTCTGGTCCTTCCCGGAGTTGTCGACGGCGGTGGCCAGCGACAGGAACGGCGGGATCCAGCGGTCCCGGGCCGACTTCAGCTCCGCGACCCGCTCCAGTGCGCGCGGGCTCATCAGGGCGATGAACAGCCCACCGTCGGAGGCGAAGCCCTTCTGCGGCGCGAAGTAGTAGACGTCGGACTGCGAGACGTCGACCGGCAGGCCGCCGGCACCCGAGGTCGCGTCGATCAGCACCAGCTGGTCCTCGGTCGCGTCCGCGGGACGCCGCACCGGCACCGCGACACCGGTCGAGGTCTCGTTGTGCGCCCACGCGATCGCGTCCACGGACGGGTCGCTCACCGGGTCGGGGGCGGTACCCGGCTCGGCCGACACGACCACCGGGTCGGCCAGGAACGGCGCCCCGCTCGTCGTGTCGGCGAACTTCTGCGAGAACTCGCCGTAGGTCAGGTGCAGCGAGCGTTGCCGGACCAGGCCGAAGGCGGCGGCGTCCCAGAACGCGGTGGAACCGCCGTTGCCGAGGACCACCTGGTAACCCTCGGGCAGCGAGAAGAGCTCGGAGAGCCCGGACCGCACGCGTCCCACCAGGTTCTTCACCGGCTTCTGCCGGTGCGACGTGCCCAGCAGGGAGTCACCGGTGGCGGCCAACGCGGAGAGCTGCTCCGGGCGGACCTTGGACGGACCGCATCCGAAGCGGCCGTCCGACGGCAGGAGATCGACAGGGATCTTCAGGTCGGCAGGAGAGGTCACGGTGCCAGTGTCGCAGCACCGTTCGGCCCCGCAGCGGTGACGGTGTGCCGGGCCACATCCGCCGCTCAACCCGTCGGCGGTGGCCGGTGCGCGCGCCGGTACGCCAGCGGGGCCATCCCGATCTCGGTGTGCAGACGGTGCCGCAGCGCTGCCGTCGTGCCGAACCCGGTGCGCGCCGCGATCTGCTCGACCGGCAGGTCGGTGCTCTCCAGCAGCCTGCGCACCCGGTCCAGCCGCTGCGCGGCGAGCCAGCGCCCCGGGCTGGTGCCGGTCTCGGCGCGGAACCGACGGGTGAAGGTGCGCACGCTCATCGACGCCCGCGCGGCCAGCTCGTCGACCCCGGGGGAGCGGTCGAGGTGTTCGAGTGCCCACCGGCGCACGGCCGCGGTGTCGGTGCCCGACTCCTCGGGGGCGTGGTGCTCGACGAACTGGGCCTGCCCACCCTCCCGCCACGGCGCGACGACGTTGCGGCGCGCGGTGGCGGCGGCGACCTCCACCCCGTGGTCGCGACGCACCAGGTGCAGGCACAGGTCGATCCCGGCGGCGACGCCTGCGGAGGTGAGAAGGTCCCCGTCGTCGACGAACAGGACGTCCGGATCGAGCCGCACCTGCGGGAATCGGCGCCTGAACCGGGCGGCGTGCGCCCAGTGCGTGGTCGCCCGCCGGCCGTCGAGCAACCCTGCCTCGGCGAGGGTGTAGGCGCCGGTGCAGATCCCGACGATCCGCTTGCGGCCGGCGGCCCGGCGCAGCAGATCGAGTACCCGTGGGTCGTGCTCGCGCTCGGGGCCGCCGGCGGGTCCGGGCGCGTGCGGTCCGGCGACCGCCGGGACGACGAGTGTCTGCGCCCGCTCCAGCACCTCGGTGCCGTGTTCGGGCTGCAGCCGGTAGCCGGAGCTGGTGCGGACCGGACCGGCGTCGACCGATCCGACGCGCACCTCGTAGAGCGGGGTGCCGTCGGCGCGGGTCGTGGTGCCGAGGATGCGTTCCGGGATCGCCAGCTCGAAGGTGATCACCCCGTCGACGGCGAGCACCCCGACCCGATGGGGTGGGACGGACATGGCCGAATTTTTGCACATGCCGTCTTTCCTGCCACTGTCATGATCGGCCCGGGGCGGCGCAGGCTGGCCGGCATGACGGAGGCATCCCCGCGTGCGGCGGGGCGGACACGCCGGGTGCACCCGGCCTGGTGGGTCGCCGCGGCGACGTTCCTCGCGCTGCTCGGCGCGGCCGGGTTCCGGTCGACGCCCGGGGTGCTGGTCGAGCCGCTGCACGCCGAGTTCGGCTGGTCGATCGGGGCGATCTCGTTCGCGATCGCGGTGAACCTGGCCCTGTTCGGGCTGACCGCCCCGTTCGCGGCCGCGCTGATGGAACGCTTCGGGGTGCGCCGGGTGGTGACCGTCGCACTGCTCCTGGTCGCCGCTGGCGCCGCGAGCACCGTGTTCATGACGCAGGTGTGGCAGCTGGTGCTGCTGTGGGGCGTGATCGTCGGGCTGGGTACCGGCTCGATGGCCCTCGCGCTGGTCGCGACCGTGGTGAACCGCTGGTTCGTCGCCCGCCGCGGCCTGGTGTCCGGGATCCTCACCGCGGCGTCGGCGACCGGGCAGCTGGTGTTCCTGCCGCTGGTGGCGGTGATCGTCGAGGCGGCCGGCTGGCGACCCGCGGCGCTGGTCACGGCGGTCGCGGCACTGGCCGTCGTGCCGGTGGTGCTGGTGCTGCTGCGCGACCGGCCGTCCGACGTCGGTGAGCTGCCCTACGGCGGCGCCGAGACCGACGTCGTGCCCGCGCAGCGCACCGGTGCCGCCGCGCTGGCGGTGCGGTCGCTGGTCGAGGCATCGCGGAACCGGACGTTCTGGCTGCTGTTCGCGGGCTTCTTCATCTGCGGGGCGACGACCGCAGGCCTGGTCCAAGCGCATTTCGTGCCGGCCGCGCACGACCACGGGATGCCGGCCACGACGGCCGCATCGCTGCTCGCCGTCGTCGGCGTGTTCGACCTGGTCGGGACGGTTCTGTCGGGCTGGCTGACCGACCGCTTCGATCCGCGGGTGCTGCTCGCCGCGTACTACACGCTGCGTGGGGTGTCGCTGTTCGCGCTGCCCGTGCTGTTCGGGACCGACCTGAACGCCAGCATGCTCGCGTTCGTCGTGTTCTACGGGCTGGACTGGGTGGCCACGGTGCCGCCGACGATGGCGCTGGCCAGGGCCGAGTTCGGGGGCCGGTCGGCCGTGGTGTTCGGGTGGATCTTCGCCGCGCACCAGGTGGGTGCGGCCGTCGCGGCACTCGGCGCCGGACTGGTGCGGGACGCACTGGGCAGCTACGACGCGGCCTGGTACGGCGGGGCGGTGCTGTGCCTCGTCGCGGCGGGGCTCTCGATCGCGATCCGCAGGCGGGTGCCGGCCGCGGTGTGAGCGACCGGGCCGGGCGGCGGACCACGTGTCGGTCGGTCGGCCCCTGCGCGGCGGCCCCGCCGACGGTGCTCGTCACCCCGCCCGGCACCATCGCGGCACGGCCCGACGGGGCCGGGCCGCCGGGGCCGGGTCGGCCGGGTCGATCCCGTTGCGGTGCAGCTGGACACCC
>NZ_JBFAON010000021.1:3412-97593 GCF_040659795.1 Pseudonocardia sp. NPDC049635 | reverse complement strand
ACCGCAAGCGCGTGGCCCGACTGATGAGCGTGGCCGGTATCGAGGGCATCCACCGGCGCCGTCACGGTAAGAAGCGTTCCCGCGTCACGGCCGGCTCGGTGGCCCCCGATCTGGTCAAGCGCCGGTTCCACACCGAGCGACCTGACCAGCTGTGGGTCGCCGACATCTCCTACCTGCGGACCTGGGAAGGATTCCTCTACCTCGCCGTGGTCATCGACGCCTGCACGCGTCGGGTCGTGGGCTGGTCGATGACCGACCATCTGCGCCGTGAGCTGGTCCTCGACGCTGTCGGGATGGCCCTACCCCAGGCTTCGCCCGTCACCGGGCGGTCACACACCACTCGGGTGGACGCCAATGCTACGGGCTGGCCCGCCCCTCGCCGCTGATCTGCGGTGCCGCTGGGAGCGCCCCGCCGAGCCGGGGCGGCTGACCCCGGCGCGGGTCCGTCGCGGGTTTCGCCACCTACGCGCGAAGACCAGCCGCCCAGCCAGAGCACCGAGACCCAGCCGGCCAGGGCTCGGTCGCCCACCCGGGTCCCGCAACCGGCACCGCGCCACCCGCCGCGACGTCGGGAAACGCACGGCTACCGCCGCGACCGGCCGAACCGGCACAGGTTAAAGATCAAGCTAAACCCTCTCGGCAGCAACGGTACCGATCCGGCAGCGGATCGCCTGCCCCCAAGCTCGCTTCTCCGAATGAGGGTGCTCTGAGCTGTGAGGATGCCGTCTCACACGATACGGCGGTACCCCGGTGATGGAGGACGCCCCAGAGATTGATATCTACTGAGTATGCAATGAGTAAATACTGATATTGTTGTGATATTGACCAGTGCTTCGGGCGAGATCGATAGTGGTCGCCGTTGCTGGGAGGTATTCCCGAACGGTGGCCGAAGACCACGCCGAGCCGTGGTCCTGACCGACGACGTTCAGAGGACGAGGAGCTGCTGTGCGCGCCGCAGTAATCGAGGAGTTCGGAAAGCTGACCATCCGGGAGGCCCCGGACCCGAAGCTCCGCTCCGGCCACGACGTGATCGTCCGGGTGCGCGCCGCCGGAGTCTGCCGGACCGACGTCGAGACCCTCCACGGCGGGCTCGTGTCTGCCTACGGCATGCCCGAGTTCCCTTACGTCCCCGGCCACGAAACGGCTGGCGTAATCGAGGCGGTCGGCGCGGAGGTGGGGAGCCTGCGGGTCGGCCAGCCGGTCGTCCTCCACCCGCTGAGCACCTGCGGGTACTGCGCTGGCTGCCGCCGCGGCGCCGACATGTACTGCGCTAACAGCATGTTCGCCGGGGTCGACGCGAAGACCTGGGGCGGCTGGGCCGAGCTCGTTCGGGTCGGGGAGCGCGCCGTCGTTCCGGTAGCGGACGGCACGGACGACGAGGGGCTCGCCGCGCTCGCACCCTACTCCGACGCCGGGCTCACCGCCTTCCACGCCGTCGAGCGCATCCGGGACCGGCTGGTCCCGGGCTCGGTCGTCGTCGTCATCGGCTCTGGCGGCGTGGGGCACTTCGCCGTCCAGCTCCTGCTGGCGGGCAGCCGGGCGACCGTCCTGGTCGCGGACACCAGCCCGGACCGGCTGCGCACCGCGGAGGGCTTCGGCGCGACCGCCCTCCCGGCGGGTGGCGCCGATGCCGCCGTCGAGGCCGTCCGCTCCCGTACCGACGGGGGCGCGGACGTGGTCATGGACTTCGCTGGCGCCCCCGGTTCGGCCGCGGCTGGGGTGGCCATGCTGCGAAAGGGCGGTGTGCTCTCGCTCGTCGGCGCCGGCCCGGACCTGACCGTCAACACCCTCGACATCGTCGTGCGCGAGCTGTCGATCGTGTCGAACATCGTCGGCACCCACTCCGAGCTCTCCCGGCTCGTCACGATGCACGGGGCCCCGCTCGAGTCGCCCCACACTGTCTTCCCGCTCGACCAGGCCGAGGCCGCCATCGCGGACCTTCTCGCCGGCGCCATCGAGGGCCGCGCCGTGTTGGTCCCCTGATCGGGCCCCCGAACCACCGTCCCCGATTGGAGAAGGAGAACCCTATGTCCCCCAACGTCCGCCCAGCCCTCGACGCTGGCACTGCCGCGAAAGTGATCGCCGCCGCCGAGGCCAAGGCCCACGAGATCGGCGTCCCCTCCACAATCGCCGCGGTGGACGAGAGCGGTGTGCTGAAGTCGCTCGTGCGAATGGACGGCTCCATCCTGGCCAGCGTCGGGGTCGCCCAGGACAAGGCGTACACCAGCGCCGCGACTGGCGGCCCGACCGGCCAGTGGTACGACGTCGCGCAGGCCGACCCGTCGTTCGGCTTCGGCCTCAACAGCATCGCACGATTCTGCCCACTTGCCGGCGGTCTCCCGATCACCGTCGACGGCCAGGTCGTCGGCGGCATCGGCGCCTCGGGCGGTACGCCGGACCAGGACCTCGAGATCGCCGCGGCCGGCCTCGCCGTCCTGAACTGATACCCGATGACCCGCTCAATGTCCTCCTCTTCCGTCGGCGAGCGCGCCTACGACTACATCGTCGTGGGCGGCGGCTCCGCCGGTTGCGTGCTGGCCGCCCGGCTGTCCGAGGACCCGGACATCTCGGTGCTGCTGCTCGAGGCCGGGTCGCTGCACCCGCCCGCAGCCGTCGACGACCCCCGCGAGTGGGCGAACCTGTGGGGCAGCTCTGTCGACTGGGCGCTGCGGACCGAGCCGCAGTCCCACGCGCAGGGCCGGGAGATCCGCTGGCCCCGCGGTCGGGTGATCGGGGGCAGCAGCAGCATCAACGCGCTGGTCTGGGTGCGTGGCACCGAGCGGGACTTCACGGCGTGGACCGAGCTCGGCGCCGCCGGCTGGAGCTGGGACGACGTCCTGCCGGCTTTCAAGGCGATCGAGTCCTACCCGCTCGGTGACCCGGTGGCCCGCGGCGTTGACGGGCCGCTGCGGGTGTCGCTGCCCCGGGATACCAACCCGCTGTCGCGGGCGTTCGTCGCGGCGGCGATCGAGCGCGGCCACCCGTTCCTCGACGACCTCAACGGCGACCCCGAGCCTGGGGGGGTCGGCTGGAACCAGTTGACCGTCGCAGGCGGGGTTCGGCAGAGTGCCTACCGCGCCTTTCTCGAGCCTGTCCTCCACCGGCCCAACCTCACCGTGGTGGGCGACGCGCATGTGCGCCGGATCCGGTTCACCCCGGGCGGTCGTGCGACCCACGTCGAGTACGAGCGTGACGGACATCTGAACCGCCCGGCCGTGGCCGGCGAGGTCGTCCTCACTGCGGGCTCGCTGAGCTCGCCGCACCTGCTGATGCTCTCCGGGGTCGGCGATCCCGACCAGCTGCGCGAGCACGGTATCGACGTGGTGATCTCGGCCCCCGGCGTCGGGCAGAACCTGCACGACCACCCCGGCGTGGCCCTGACCTGGCGCTCCCGGCGGCTAATCCCGGCCGGGAGCAACCAACACAGCGAGGTCGGGCTGTTTTGCCGCAGCACACCGGACGCCCTGGCGCCGAACCTGCAGTACGGCATCCTGCACGTGCCGTTCTGTGCGGAAGGACTGCCGATACCGGACAACGCGTTCTCGCTGTACCCGTCGGTGCTCAAGCCCCGTAGCCGCGGGTCGCTGACGCTGCGCTCCGGTTCACCAACGGATACTCCGCGGCTCGACCCCGGGTACCTCGGCGACGACGCCGACGTGCGCACCTTCCTCGATGCCATCCGGGTCTCCCGCGACCTCGTCCGCTCCCCCGAGCTTGTGGAGTGGGTGGGCGAGGAGGTGTACCCGGGACCGGCCGCCACGGACGAGGGCGCGTTGCGGGCCTACGTTGCCCGGGCCGTCGACACCTGGTTCCACCCGGTCGGCACCTGCCGGATGGGCTCGGACCCGGGCGCGGTGGTCGACCCGTCGCTGCGGCTCAACGGGAGCCCCAACGTGCGGGTGGCAGACGCCTCGGTCATGCCGGAGGTCACCTCCGGTAACACCAACGCGCCCACCCTGATGCTCGCCTGGCGCGCCGCCGACCTGATCGCAACGCACCGCGGGGGCCATCGAGCGCCCGCGCAGAACCGAGAGGTCATCGCATGAGTTTCCGGACACTCGCCGGGGCAGGCGCTCTGATCAACTGGATTGACGTCCCGGCCGATGTCGAGGCCGAGTTCGATCACTGGTACACGTTCCAACATCTGCCCGAGCGGGTCGGCACCCCGGGCTTCGCGCGGGGGCGTCGGTTCGTCGCCGAGAACGGTTCCGACCCGGGTGCCGGGCGCTTCCTGGCCCTCTACGAGACCGACGACGTCGACGTGCTGGACTCGGCGCCCTACCTGGAGCGGCTCAACGCGCCGACCGACTGGACGAGAAAGATATCCGCCACGTTCACCTTCGCCCAGCGGGCGGCCTGCTCACTGGCCCTGTCCGCTGGGCAGGGCAGCGCGGCGCACGTGCTGACCGCGCAGCTGGACCTGCTCGACGACTCCGGTGAGGCGTTCGTCGAGCACCTGCGCAAGGTGGCGGTCAGGCTCACCGAGAGCTTCGACGCCGTCTCGCTGCACCTCTACCGCAACGACGCCGAGATCACCTCGGCCAAGAGCCGGACCGACGAGGGGCGGGTTACCTCGGCCGCCGACTCGGTCCCGGTCTGGATCGTCGTCGTGGAGCTCGCCCGCCCGGAGGCCTGGTCGGCCGCTCTCGACGAGGTGCGCGCCGGGGCCGAGCACATCCGCGGCGGGGCGGACGGCATCGGCCGGGTCGGCCGCTACCGCTTGCTCGTCGAGCTCGAGTCCGCCGATCCGGCCACTGCCGCGGGCTGAGCCCCGACCGGCCCGTTTACGTCACCGACGACAGGAGACACACGCCATGGCCCAGTTCAAGAAGGTCGATCAGATTACCGGCCCGTTCGACCCGGGCGGCCAGCCCGACACCCGCACCGGCCAGCCGCTGGAGCTCGGCTTCTTCGGCTGGAACGTCCGCGCGGGCATGACCATCTCCAAGGCGGTTCTGGAGGACGAGGACCGTCTCGCCGACTACTGGCGCTGGCCGAACTCGCGGTACCTCATCGAGCTGGCCGAGCGCATCGGCTTCGACTACCAGGTGCCCTTCGGCCGCTGGCTGGGCTCCGGCGGCGTCACAAACTTCAACGGTGCTGCCCTGGACTTCCTCGCCACAGCCGCCGCCACCGCGCCGATCACGAACACCCTCGGATTGGTCTCCACGGCGCACATCACCTACGGCTTCCACCCGCTGCACATCGCGAAGTTCGGTGCGACCATCGACCACATCTCGGGCGGTCGCTGGGGCCTGAATGTCGTCTCGGGCTACCAGCAGCAGGAGCGCGCCGCCTTCGGCGCAACCGATCCGATGGATCACGACGAGGCCTACGACATGGCCGAGGAGTTCGTGGTCCTCATGAAGCACCTCTGGCACGAGACCGAGCCGTTCACCTTCGAGGGCAAGTACTACCAGACCTATGGGGCCGTCGTGGCCCCCGGACCGACCCGGCGCCCCCGCCCGTTCCTGATGAACGCCGGTGGCTCGCCGAAGGGCCTGGAGTTCGCCGCTCGTAACGTCGACTGGGCGTTCACGGTGGCGCCGAACAGGGCGGAGTACGTGGAGAAGATCAACCAAATCCACTCCCTGGCCGCCAAGTACGAGCGCCAGCTCCGCGCCGCGACGATGTCCTGGGCCCTGATCGAGGCGACGGACGAGCTCGCTGAGGAGAAGATGGCGTACTACCGCGAGCAGGTCGACGTGGACGCCGTCTACGGCTACTTCGACGCGCTGCGTGGTATCGACACCTTCGGCGCCGGTGAGAAGGACAACATCGAGGTCGTGGACGACAAGTACCGCGGCATGGGAAAGGAGTTCGTCGAGTCGTTCAGCCTCGGCTTCTCCTCCCCGCAGCTCACCGGGTCGCCGGAGACCGTCGCGGAGAAGATCCGTGCGCTGCACGAAGTAGGCATCGAATCCCTGCTGATCTGCTTCGCGGACCCGCAGAAGGGCCTACACCAGATGCAGGACGACATCTTCCCGATCCTGAAGAAGATGGGCATCCGCAAATGAGGCTCGCGGTCCTCCGCGGCCGGGCGCAGCTGGTCGCGCCCGCTGGCCTGGTGGACGTCGAGAAGGCCAGCGCAGGCATGTTTCCCGCCGATCTGCAGGCTGTCTTGGAAAGGTGGGAAGAGTTCACCGAGGCTGCCCCAGGGTTCTCTCTCGACGACGCGACCCCGAATGTCCCGGCGAGTGCGCTGGACGCGCCGGTGGGGCGGCCGCGGCAGATCGTGGCCATCGGGTTGAACTACTCCGAACACGCCGCGGAGGGCGGCTTCGAGGTGCCCACCGAGTTGCCGACGGTGTTCACCAAGTTCGCTTCTAGCATCACCGGGCCCGAGGGCCAGGTGGTGCTGCCAGGCAAAGCCGTGGACTGGGAGGTGGAGCTCGTCGTGACGGTCGGGCGCACCGCCCGAAACGTCCCCGCCGTTGATGCGTGGTCGCACGTCGCCGGGCTGAGCGTCGGGCAGGACCTGTCCGAGCGCGACGACCAGTTCGTCGGCAACCCAGCGCAGTTCTCGCTGGGCAAGTCGCACGCGGGCTTCGCCCCGATCGGCCCGCACCTGGTCACCCTCGACGAGGTGCCGGACCCGGACGACCTGCGCCTGACTTGCACACTCAACGGCACGGTTGTGCAGGATGCCCGGACCCGGGAGATGGTCTACGACGTGCCGGTCCTGTTCGAGCGGCTCTCGAAGATCCTGACCCTGTACCCCGGGGACCTGATCTTCACCGGTACGCCGGCCGGCGTTGGGCTTGGGCGCACCCCACCGGAGTATCTGAAGGCCGGAGACGTGCTAGAAAGCTGGATCGAGGGCGTCGGCACGCTGCGCCAGGAACTCGTGGCGCCCTAGGTGCCGTGGGTGACGTGCTCGACCAGGCGGTCCACGATCGCGTTGCGCCAGTGGCGATGACGCAGGACGGACAGCTGCACCGTCGGTGACGGCGGGGTGATCGCCCGGTAGATCGCCCCGTCGACGGCGACAGCCTGGTCGCAGCTGGGCACCAAGGTCACGCCGAACCCGGCAGCGACCATGTGGATCATCGTGTGGATCTGCTCGCCGTGGTAGGTGAACCGCGGTCGGAAGCCTGCCTCGACGCAGGCCTGGGCGATGAAGTTGTTCTGCCCGTCGCCGCTGCGCGAGGTGTGAAATCCCACGAAGGTCTCGGTGGACAGGTCCGCCAGCCGGACAGTCTCCCGGTCGACGAGCCGGTGGCCGACCGGGAGGACCGCGACGATGGGCTCCTCCCCGAGCGGGGTGACCGAGAGGTGCTCCGCGTCCACGGTGGACAAACAGAAACCGACGTCGATGGTCCCATCCGTCAACGACTCGGCCTGCTCCATGAGCCGCATCTGCACGACTGTGATGTCGACCCCGGGGAAGGCCTCGCGGAAGCTGCGCAACCGCGCAGCGAGCCCCCAGTTCAGCACGGAGAAGGCGAACCCGATTCGGAGCCGGCCGGCGTGGCCGTTGCGCAGCCGGCGAGCCAAGTCGACAAAATGGCTGGACTCGCTGAGCACGCGGTCGGCGGCCTCCAGCAGTTGCCGCCCGTCTTCAGTGAGCTCGACCTGCCTGCTCGTCCGTTCTAGGAGTTGCACGCCCAGCTCGTTCTCAAGCCGCTTGATCTGCTGGCTCAGCGGGGGCTGGGCCATGTTCAACTCCTGGGCCGCCCGACCGAAATGGAGGTGCCGCGCGACGGCCACAAAATAGCGCAGCTGCCTCAGTTCCATTCCTGAACCCTTCCACACAGTCCTTTGGAACGGGACCCGGTCCCGTTCACCAACGACGGTGACACACGAGAGGAACCCGCCGTGCCTCGCTCGTTCTCCAGCGCAGTGATCGACGCCCACCCCGACGCGGTTTGGGCCTACATCCGAGACTTCAACCGTACCCCGGATTACCTGGACATCGTCTCGACCTCCGAGATCACCGACGGCAAGCCGTCCGACCAGATCGGCTGCGAACGCGTGATGGTGCTGTCCGACGGCGGTGTCGTGAAGGAGACCCTGATCGGGATCGACGACGCCGCCCGCACACTCGTCTATCACCTGACCGAGGGTCCGTTCGCCTTCTCCGGCTACTACTCGACCATGCGGGTGCACCTGATCTCCGAGTCCGGTCAGAGTTTCGTGGACTGGTCCAGCACCTACGACTGCCAGGCCGAGGACGCCAAGTCCTGTGACGACCTCCTCGCATCCGGGATCTACTCGCCCGGGCTCGCCACCATCAAGGCCAAATTCACTGCACGCTGAGCGGATCGGGGCCGCCGGCACGGGCCGCC
Source organism: Pseudonocardia sp. NPDC049635 (assembly GCF_040659795.1). Classification (NCBI taxonomy): domain Bacteria; kingdom Bacillati; phylum Actinomycetota; class Actinomycetes; order Pseudonocardiales; family Pseudonocardiaceae; genus Pseudonocardia; species Pseudonocardia sp. NPDC049635. Next base: position 89,305 of record NZ_JBFAON010000021.1, on the reverse strand, counting down.
GGCCCCACCGCCCGGACCCAAGTAGGAGACCATGACCGAGCCAACCCCCATCCCGGACCCGGCCGACACCGCCGTCGCCCGCGCCGTCGCGGCGCTGGCCTCCGGCGGCATGGTCGTGGTCCTCGACGACGACGACCGCGAGAACGAAGCCGACCTCTTCCTCGCGGCCGAGCACGCCACCACCGAGAAGGTGGCCTTCTTCCTCGCCCACACCTCCGGCTTCCTCTGCGTCGCGCTCTCCACAGAGCGGGCCACCGCCCTCGACCTCCGCCCTCAGGTCACCCACAACACCGACCCGCACGGGACGGCCTACCTGACCACTGTCGATACGATCCACGACACCACCACCGGGATCTCGGCTGCCGACCGTGCCAAGACCTGCCGCGCATTGGCCGCCGCGAGCACCCGGCCCGCGGACCTGAGCCGGCCTGGCCACGTGATTCCGCTCGGCGCCCGCCCGGGCGGTGTTCTCGAACGGCAGGGCCACACCGAAGCCGCCGTGGACCTCGCCCGTGCCGCCGGTTGTGCCGAGGCCACCCTGCTTTGCGAGCTAGTTACGCCCGACCGCACCGGCATGCTTCGCGGACAGGGCGCCTTGAACTTCGCCGAGGAACACGAACTGCCTGTCCTCACTGTCGCGGATCTGCTGCGGCACCGCCGCCGGATCGACTCCGTCGTAGAACGCGAAGGCTCCGCTATGATCCCCACCCGCCACGGGCCCTTTGAGACGGTGGCCTTCCGAAGCCGCGCCGACGGCACCGAGCACGTCGCGCTCGTGCTGCGTGACGCGGACGGCGAAATCGGCGCCGCGGATGACCCGCCGTTGGTACGAGTGCACAGCGAGTGCCTGACCGGTGACGTGTTCGGCTCCGAACGGTGCGACTGTGGGGAGCAGCTCGACACCGCCCTACACATGATCCGGGCCGCCGGCCGCGGCGTGCTCGTGTACTTGCGCGGTCATGAGGGCCGCGGAATCGGCATCGGCCACAAGATGCGCGCCTACCAGCTTCAGCAACAGCTCGGGCTGGACACCGTCGACGCCAACCTGCGCCTTGGCCTGCCCGTCGACAACCGTCACTACGGCGTCGGTGCGGCGATCCTGGCCGACCTCGGCGTGACCGCCGTTCGACTGATCACGAACAACCCGGAGAAGTACGCCGGCATCGCCGAGTACAGCATCCGGATCGTCGAGCGTGTCACCACCACGACCTCGACGAACCGGCACAACATCGCCTACCTGACGACGAAGCGTGACCGGCTGGGCCACCTGCTGGACTTGCCTGTCTCCGAAGGCGGTCTGAATCACCCCGGCGTGTCGGGAGACTCGATCTTGTGAGGAGATGGAGTCATGACACGTCGGTCCCAGCACTACCCACCCGGAGCTGCGTGAGCGAGCGGTGCGGACGGTCGCCGAGGTCACCCCGAACTACGACTCGCAGTGGGCCGCGATCGGCGCGGTCGCGCAGAAGCTCGGCGGCGGCACCGCGGAGGGTCGGTGTCGTGACCTCCGGTCTGGGCGAGACGGGGCTCCCGGTGCACGATCGACACGCCGTCGCCCACCGTGGCGCGGTCCGCGTACTCGTAGTACTCGACGTGCTGGTGGCTGCTGGATCGGCTCGACGACCGCAGGCTTGCCGCGGTCGCGGCAGGTCGGCCGCGGGCCTGGGAGGTGATCTGGGCCCAGCGCGACCAAGCTCACGGCCAGGCGCTCTCAGCTGCGCGGGTCGCCGGCCGGGATCTGCACCGGCAGGGCTGCCCAAGCCCGACATGTCGCATCCCCGCGAGCACAGCATCGTCGATATCCATTGCGGTCACAGGCTTCCCTCGAGGAGTGCGAGGATCCGGTCGTTGAGGGCGTCGACGTCGTCGGCGATGTTCTCGAGGAGGGTGAGAGCCTCGTCGAGGCTGGGTGTTTCTCGACCGAACGTCATCCCGCAACGCGGTGACGATCACTGGCAGGAACCGGCCAACGACGAGCAGCACACCCCGACACGCAGGAACAACAGCCCCGCTATCCACGGACCCGGCGGAATCCGGTCCCCGGTGACGAGCAGGATCTACGTAGTAGAAGACCCACCGTACCCTGTGGCACCAGGATGCAGGGCTGCGCCCAGGCCGATCGCCAGGGCCGAGACCTGCAGAAGTACCACCGCCGCCACCCAGGGCGGAGCTGACAAGCGCGACATCACGACCCACCCCCGCGGTAGCATCATCGACGCCCGGACCCACTGGTGAAACACCGGTTGGGCCCTGCACCGACCAGCAGCACCGACCAGGCTTCGCGTAGACCGACGGCGAGACCAGGATGCTGGTTCGCGCCGTCGTCGGGGCCCCCTCACCGGCACCGCCGACCGCGAACTCGACGACCTACCCAGGCACGCACACCGGAGGGCAGACATGACTACCTCAGCTGAGGCCCATCAGGCCGAGCTCGTCGTCGTGCTGGCCGCGATCCTCGATCCTCTCGCCTACGACGACCGGGTAGAACAGCACACCCTGGGCCAGATCTGGGACCGGAAGATCCGGCGCTTGACCGCCGAGCAGCACGCCTCCCGCGCGATCGAAGCGGGCTGGCGTCCCACGCCACCTCGGACCGAGCGCACGACGTCGTGAAGAGCCAGTGAGCGCGGCGATCATGGACCGGGTCACCTTCACCGGCGCCACCATCGAGGCCAGTACACTCCTACAGAGTCGCCCTCGCCAGGACATAGCGGATCAGTGGGGGCTGCTGCAGAGACGGGGCCGCACGCGGTGGAACACCCGCCGGTAGCCGACATGCCCTGGCCGACGATCACGTCAGCACGGCAGTCCCCCACCATCTGTGCGGCAGGCGTCCCGATCCACCGGAGCGAGCCCTCGATGACGACAAGGGGCCGACTGCCAGATAGGCACCGCACCGGCCCGGAGTGCACGAGCAGCATGCCTCCCGGGCCTAGGAAGTGGCGGCTTGCGGCGCCGGCGTCGGCGACCTCGCCAGAGACGCTGCAGCGCTACTCGCCGTTCGGCTCGTCCGGCTCAACCACCACGCCGGCATGGTCGAGCAAGGCCTGCACCGCACGCTTGAGCCAACGCACGTCATCCCGGGTCTCGATCACGGTCGTCACGATCGCGGTGACGTCCTCCTCAGTCCGCTGCGCACGCGACTCCAAGCCGCGTACACGGGCTTCCAGATCAGCAAACGTCGTCGCCACCGGAGAAGTCTCCCACCCAGCCCGCGCCACCGCCTGACCCGTACGACGGCGCGGTTCTGATCCTCGGCCAGGCGGCTGACTCGCCCTCAGCTCTCCCCGTGTGCCTGACGAAGAGCACTACGGATGTAGCGGCGTCGAGACCAGGCTCACCGGCACCCACCGGACTCGCCCGAGCCAAGCTCGACGACCGCGGCAGTCGCCCCATGGCCATACCGTCCGAGGCCGCCACAAGCCTGCAGCTGGCCGATGTCCTCGCCCGGTATGTCGCGGGCCGGACCCCGCCCGCAAGTTTCTGGAATTTTGTGGCGTGTCACAGCGGCGAGCTTTCAGAAATCAGGGCATGATCCCGAGTCATGGCTAAGAGACCAACAGGGCGCCCGTCGAAGGGCCCTCGTGCAGTGGTTCTTCCGCGAGTCCTGCTGGCAGACGATCAGGCACTCAGAGCGCTGGCAGCCAACCGCGGCTGGTACCTCTCCGAGGCAGCCGCAAAAATGATCAACATCGGGCTGCAGCACTCCGAGGAACTCCCTGAGCACCTCCCTCAGCGCCTGTCACCGACCGAGTCGACGGACTTCACCGCACGGATCCCCACCGACGACAACCGAGCCGTTCGCGCGATCGCGAGCAACCGTGCACGCAGCATCTCCCTTGTCGCGGGGGCCCTCCTGCACCTGGGGCTGCGGTATCGCAACGAAGTCCCGGGACAGATCCCGGCCCAGTACACAACCTCGGAGCAGCCGCTGACCAAGGCCTCCTAAACGAGAACGAGACGGCCCCCCTGGCCGGGGGCCGTCTCGGTTCGCTCTCGCGTCACTCGGTCATGCCACCCGAGATGACGCCGTAGCCCCGGCGAACCGGGGCCCATCCCCAACCGTCCAAGAAGGGGCGCTTTCGCGTGTCCAGGATACATCCTGGGCCGGGAGCCGACCACCACAGACACGGGGCGAGTTCGTCGTGCCCAGAACCAGGTCCGTCGCCCGCGGCGGGCACCGGGTTCTGCACCCTCTGTTACGAGCACGGCGCGTTCACCTTGGCTTCTGGCCCCTCCCAGCTCTGCCTGCTGCACCAACTCCCCCTCGGGGAGCAACCACCCGCCGCGACCTTCGGTGTCCGTCCCGCCCTCGGCGGGCCGCGCCGTACCCCGCGGGGTCGGGCCGCGCGCGCCCGCACGGGGCCGACCGGGGGCCCGGGGCGGGCGAGCCGTGCGCTGCCACCGAGCCGGCGGGCCCTGGTCCGCGGACGTGCCCGCGCCCGTGCCCGGCATGCCCGCGGTTGGGCACCGCATCCGGGATGGCGGAACTTCATCGACCACGACTACCGGGTGCTGACCTCTCAACAGGAGGCGTTCGACCACCTGGCCCGGTTGATCGACGACCAGGACTGGCGTTCGGACAAGCGCCGCAGCTGGTCGGCGATCTTGCGGCGTCTGGTGCTGCACATGGACTGGGACACCGGGTTGGTCACCGGGTTGACCAGCCACCGTCTCGGCGCGGCCGGGGCACGCGCGACCCGCACGGTGTCCCGGGTGTTGGCCTGGGCCCGCGAGGTCGGCCTGTTGGTCGTGGTCGAGGCCGGTGCGAGTGCGGAGTTCCTCGGCACCGACACCGGCCGCACCCCGACCTACGCCCTGGTCACCCACACCCCCGCACCCCACATCACCCCCGACGACCAGTACCTCCACAGCAGTGCAGGTCAGGCCACTGTGGATGAAAGTGGCGACCTCCCCACTCCTCACGTGAGTCCTAAGCCCTTGACGGGCGGCAGACGGACACCACTCACCACCGATCGCCGGTGGCACCCCTACGACGTCCCCGACACCCCCGGTGCCAGAAATCTGGCGACGTTGACCTTGCTCTCGCATCTCGGCCTAGGAGGCCGACAAGCTGGCAAGATCGAGATTTGGCGTGCTCGGGCTCTGTTCAAGCCGTGGTGGGACGCCGGTGCCACCGTGTCGGGGTTGCTGCACGCCCTGGAGTACCACCCGGATCGGCCGGGGATCCGGCGTGGGGACCTGTGCTGCGGGGCGCGGGATCCGCTGCGGATCATCGGGGCCCGGTTGCGGCCCTGGCAGGGGCGTCTCGGCGAGATCCGGGCGGTGCAGATCGGCCGCATGCGCGCCACCGACCCCACCACCACCACGACTACGCCGGTGGCCAGCAGTGCTGCACGGGCTGCGGGCGGGGGCGTGGTGCTCGAGGTGGCGTTGCTCGACCGCCCGGCCGGGCGGCGGGCTCGCCAGGCCGCCCAGGAGGCGCTCAGCGAGCACCTACGGCGGCTGCGCGAGGCCCGCGGCGCCCCACCGACCCCCGCGCCGCGACGAGCCGCCGCGGTGCCGCGGCGCCGGCGCGGCCGCCGCGCGCGGTGAGCCGGCCTCACGGTGGCCTTTCCGGCCGGGGTGTCGGTAGCGGCTGGGTCAGGAGCTCCCGCGCCCGGGGTGGTGCAGGGCGGGCAGCGGGTGGCGGGTGTCCCACTCGATGAGCGGGATCGCTTCACGGTGGTAGTGGGCGATCTTGTCCCGTTTGCGGGTGGTGTAGTCCTCGCGTTCGCCCATGCCCCAGACTTCGACCACCGTGTGCGGGTCGGTGTCGGTGAGCACGAAATCGGGCAGGACCGGGGTGGTGGCGTCGTAGCGCAGGGGTTTGACGAAGCTGCGCCCGGCGGCGCTCAGGGCGTCGGCCATGACGACCTCGTGGGAGGACTCGGCCGGCACGAACCCGGCGGTGGTCAGCATCACCGCGGCCGCGGCCGCGGCCAGGTAGCCCCGTTCGGTGCGGGTCACCAGCACCAACACGATCTGCTCGCTGCCCGGCGGGCGGGTAGCGGCCATCGCCACCGGCGCCGCACGGGCCACACGGGCGTGCAGCGCCTCGGAGAAGTAGACCGGTTCGCGGTGATGGCGCAGCTCGCAGCGCTGCCCGTAGCGGGTCGGGGTCCACGACCGGACCGCGCCGCACACCAGACCGCGGCGCACCGTGCCCGCGTGTTCGCCCAGCCGCCCGGTGAACGCGGCGAACGCGCCCTGATGGCGGTCGGGGTCGGCCGGGTCGAACGGCGGGACCACGAAGCAGCTCTCCCCCAGATCCAGCCCGGCCGACGACACCCCGTCGGTGGCGGCCTGCAGCCGCGGGCTGACCCCCGCCCAGCCCGGGCGGCGGTCCCGGGACTGCTCGTCGCAGCGGGTCAATCCGGCGCGGTCCCACAGGTAGTGCAACAGCCCCAGCAGGCTCATCCGCGACCGCCCCACCCCACCGGAGTCGATCCCGCCACGAGAGGTGCTGCTGGGCGTGGCTGTGTCGGTGCGCAGGCGTAGCGGCACCGACAGGGCCACGCTGGCGCTGCCGTCGGTGGCCTCGTCGAGCGCGCCGCGCTGGTACTGCCCACGCCCCGACCACGCGGCGCCGTCGTTGTGGAACTCGCAGCCCTGGGTGTGCTCACTCCCGCCGCCGGGCCAGCAGGCCAGGTAGTAGATCCCGGCCCGGTGGCGGATCACCAGCCGCGGCGCCGGGGCGGTGCACAGACACCAGCCACACCCCTGCATGACCTTGGCCTGCTCGAACAGTGCGCGGTAGGCGCCCGGGCTGCGGCGCAGCGCCGACAACACCACCTCCCGCCCGGCCAACCGCACCCGGGCCCGCGACCCCGCCGCCACCCCGCCACCACCGGCACCGGCACCGTCGCCGGGGCTGGCGCTGTGGTGGTGGGTGGTACGGGTGCGGGGGTAGGCGCTGCGCAGGCCCCGCACCGCCGGTGGGCGGCCGCGACCCCGACTCCCCACCGGGCTCACCGGCCCTGATCCGCACCCGGCCCGGCGGGCCCGGCAGTGGGTTCGGTGGTGGGTTCGGTGTCGGCGTGGCGGGCCTCGCAGAAGTAGTCCCACCAGCAGTCCCGGCTGCTCGGCGGTGCCGGTGTGGCCTGGTCCAGCGACAACGGCAGCACCGCGGCGGTGAGGGTGGCGTCGTGGTAGCTGCGCCGCGGCGGGAACCGATCGGGCAGATACCGCGGCCGGTCCGGGCCCCGCTCCCCGCTCAGCTCCGGCGCCGGGGCGCCGCGGCGTTCGGTCTCGGCCAGCCGCTCGTGATACAGGCGGCGTTCCTCCTCGGTGACCCGGTGCCGGCCCGGGGCGCACTCGCGGGGATCGATGGCCGCTGCGAGGTTGGTGATCGCCGCGGGCAGCCACCGCACATGCCACTCCGCGACCAGATCCGCCCGCGCTCCGGGCTCGGCGAGATCGGCGTGCAGGCTACGCAGCCACGCCAGCTCCCGCACCGCCCGCGGGTGCACCGGCCAGCAGTCGGGCAACTCCACCCGCGAGAGCCGGTACTCGCTGCACAGGACCTGGGCGACGAAGGTGCCCAACGCATCCCAGGCCAGATGGCGGGCTCTCGGGTCGAGCCGTGACCAGCCCAGCGCCGGGGTCAGCGACGTCTGCTCCTGCCCCGACCCGCCCGCACCGGAGGCCTCCACCGCCCCCACCAGGCTGGTGATCGCCGCCTCGTGATCATCCAGGCGCGGGGCCAGCTCGGAGACATGACCGGCCAGGTCCGCGACGTACCCCGCGGTGCGGTCCACCTTCTGCTCGAGCTCACGCAGCTGCTCACCGACCTGCACCGCCAACGACCGGCCCCGACCGGGCCCGCCACCGGCGGGGCCGCTGGTCGGGGGTGGGTCGGGTCCGTCACTGCTCACCCCTCGACCCCCTCCCCCGGCTCTGGTGCGGTGATCGGCTGCTCACGGTTCCAGACCGTGCTCGTCGTGGTCGAGCTCGACGGTCTCACCCGGCTCGACGGTCTCGGCGCGCTCGAGCAGAGCCTCGTAGGGGCCGCGCTCCCGCCCGGCGCTGTCGGCCTCGAGATCCGCGGCGCCGACGGCCACGGTCTGGGGTTCGCGCACCCAGGTGGCCCACTCCTGCAGGTGATGGATCTCCGGATGGGCGGTCACGAACTCGACCACCCTGTCCGCCGCACGGTCCATCACCGCCGGATCGACGTCGGTGAAACCCTCGTGCTCGGTCAGACCCGCCATGTACTGCGGGGACGGGGTGTTCTCCCGATCCATCAACGCAAGGAACTCCTGCCGCAGCGCGCGGGCCTGTTCCAGGACCGGGGCGAGGGCGAGCGCCTCCTGGTGGCGGGCCGTGAGCTCGGCGAGCTCACGGTTGCGCTGCTCGGCCAGCGGCGGCTGATCCACCACGACCTGCTCGCTGGCGTGCTTCCACAACGACAGGTGCCGCTTGTAGTCGGCCTCGGGCAAGGCGCCCTCGTACCACAGGTCACTGAGCGTCGATCGCATCTGGGCGGCCGTCTCGGTCACCGCCTGCGGTGACGCCCCGTGCCAGTACCCCATCGCCAGCGCACGCGCCCGCTCACTGGGGTCCATCTCCGGAAGCGCCGAGCGCTGCGCGTCCAGCTCGTCGAGCCGCTGCTGCGCCTGCTCCACCTCCCTGGTCATCCTGTCCAACACCAGCTGGGCCACCTCGACCTCGTCCCGCTCGTGCTTGTCGCGACCCAACCACTTCTTCACCACCGGAACCTGGTCCCACCGGTCCTGCGCCGCCTCGGCCCTCTCGGCCGCCCTCTGCTGCGTCTCCTGCCAGTAGTTGAACTCGCGCTGCGGATCGCGGATCTCGATGTCGAGGCGATGGGCCTCCAACGCATGGAGCGCGTTCGGTGGAACGTCCCAACCCTGCCCGGTCCAGCCCAGCTCGTCGCGCTGGCGCTGCTCGGCCAGCTCCGCACTGACCTTCGCGGGACCACCGGGCAGATACCGCTGATAGCCCCATGGGTTCTCTCCGAGCTGCCTGAGTCGAGCCTCGATCGGCTTTGACCAGTCGATCATGACATTCTCCGATTCGAGAAGTTCGGTTCACCTGACGAGGTCAGACCGGGCAGATCCGGGCAGGCCGGGGCGCCGATCGCGGCCGGCCCGGTCCTGTGTGGCCACCGGTTCATCGTGCCACCGTGTCGCAACCCTCGGAACCGGCCGCGGCGACCACACCCCCGGTTCACGCCGCCTCCCCGACACCCGCAGCGGCGGCCCGCACCGCCACCGGCACCGGCTCCGGCAGTGGGGGGACCTGCGGAGCCGGCAGCAGGTCGGTGCGCGTCCACACCGGGGTGATCCGCACGATCGTGGCCGGGGTGGCGCGGTGGATGAGCACCGCATGCCACTGCGGCAGCCGCCGCACCCGATCCGGCGGACACACCCGGACCCGTTCGTAGCGTTCGGTGCCCTCCCCCGCCGGGGCCGGTTCATGACGGTGCCCGCACAGCGTGGACACCTTCTCCAGGTCCTCGTCGAGGGTCAACCCGCCGTAGACGAGTTTGACGTTGGTGGCGTTCCAGATCGTGTCCGCCCCCCGCGCCCCCCACCGCTGGGCCAGCTGCGAGGGCGACTGCACCGCCCACTCGATGTGGATGCCCCGACCACCGGCATCGGCGATCCACCGGTCCAACGGCACCGGGGTGATCAGGGCGGCCTCGTCGAGGAACATCCCCAACGGCGGATCCAACCGCCCCTTCGCTTTCGTGGCAGCGACCCGTTTCGCGGTCTCGAACACGTGCCCGGTCAACGCCGCCAGCAGCGGCGCGACCGTGGCGTGCGCCCGGTCCGAGCCCACCAGGAACACCGAACCCGCCCCCGCCACGAACGCCTCCGCATCGAACTCCACCGCCGCTGACCCGGCGGTCGGGGTGGCCAGGGCGGCGATCTGCGGGTCGGTCATGAACTGCACCGCCCGCGAGAGCGTCATGAAGATCGAGTCGCGGGTCTTGCGGGCATCAGTACTCAACACCTGCCGCAACGAGCGCACCGTCCCCACCGGCACCACCCCCGGCCCGGCGTGCTGCAGAATGGCCAACGCCTCGGCCGCACCGCCCTGGCGGGGATCACTGGTCGGGCAGAACACCCAGTCCGCCACCGTGGCCATGTCGCGTCCGGCCAGGTCCGCGGCCATCAACAACGCCGCCAGCACACTGGCCGACCAGTCGTCCCACCGGTCCCCCTCGTCGTCACCCGAGGTGGTCGCGGCGACCATCAACCCGGCCCGCTCGGTCGCGGTCTGCGGGCGCGCGCACCCGGTCACCGGCGACCACCACACCGTCGACCCGAGCCCGCCCAGCCCTTCGGGGTTGAACAACCACACCGGGCCCCGCAGCGCACGCGCCCCCGCGCAGTGGGTGAACAGGTCCACCTTCGTCGAGGTCGCCAGCACCGGCCCACAGTGATCGACGATGTGATGACCCATCAACGCGGTCTTACCCGTCTGCGGCGGCGCGACCTGCCCGATCACATCCCGGTGCGCGGCATAACAGTCTCTGCCCCACACCGGGCCGACCACCGACCGGCCCAGCCACGTCCCGCACTGGGCCACCGGCAACCGCTCCACCCGACCCGCCACCGGCCGCCCCACCCCGGCACCGGCACCGTCGTTGCTGTCGGTGACCTGGGCGGTGATGCTCGGGCGGGTCGCGACCGCGGCCGCGCGGACCGCATGCGCGGACAAATGCCGGTGCAGATCCCACCAGCCCGCCCAGCCCTGGGCACCGAACCCGGCCCGCACCCGGCCCCGCACCGTGTGCGGATACACCGCCCGCGCCACCGGCACCGCCACCACCACCGCCCCCGCGGTCACCAGCACCGCCGCGACCAGCGCGGCGACCCCCGGCACCAGCCACAATCCCAGCCCGACCAGCAGCCCGACCACCGCGAACCCCGCACCAGGGCCCCGGGCGCCCCGCACCGCCACCACCGCACCGGCCAGCGCGAGCACCCCGGCGGCCGCGGCCGCACCGCCCGGGGGCCAGGACCACAACACCACCCCCAGCACCAGCGCGGTCACCGCCGCGCACTGGGCCCGCACCCGGCACACCAGCGGCGCCGCCCGCTGGGTCAACTGCGCCCAGCCGGCCGAGGACACCGCCGCCCGCACCACCGGCAGCACCGCCCACCACCACGCCGCCGACACCCACCGACCCGCACCGGCCCGCACCCCCACCACCCGGGCCCGCGCCCGGGGCCGGGGTGAGCTCGTCGGCGCTGCCGCCAGCGGGGACTCGACCACGCGCACCGACGGTGCGGCCCCGGACTCCTGACCGTGCTCGACGTGCTCGGCGTGCTCGGCGTGCTCGGCGTGCTCGGTGTGTTCGATGCTGCGCAGCTCCGCCCCGCTCACGCTCCCACCTCCACACGACCCGCAGGACGCTCGGGACCCGGGCCGAGCAGCACCAACGCCCCGGCCCCGGTGTCACCACTCCCACCGGACCCGCCGCGGCCGGGCTCGGCGGGGGCCGTACGCGAGGTGCGCAGCCGGTGCCGGGCCGCGGCCAGGTCCCGCCGCCCGGTGCGCTCGGACTGCCCGAAGATCAGCCCGACCTGCTCACCGGTCAGGTCCTGACCCGCGACCAACCCGCCGCGCAACAGATCCACCACCTGGGCCACCCGCACTTCCGGGCCCGCCTCCAACAACTCCGCACGCTCCCACCGACCCCGCCCGATACCTGCCTGCCCGGCACCCGCACCCTCCGGCGCCGGGGTCGTGCTCTCCTGCCGGTCACCGGCCCCGGCACCCTCGGGGTCCGCGACCAGCCCGGACGTGGGCTGCTCGGCGGCCACCGCCTCGCCCACCGTCACCGGCGCCACCCGCTGGGCCGGATCCGCCGCAGCCGCGGCATAGACCGCCGCCGTGAGCCGGTCGCGCAACCCCGGCGCAGCCTCCGAAGCCACGAACACCACCAACGGCGGCACCGAATGCAACACGATCAACGCCAGATCGACCGCCGCCCACGCCTCCCAGGTGTTCATCGCATACGTCGCACCCAACGTCGCCCACCGCGTCCGACGCGCCCACGCCGTGCTCGCCACCTGCCAGCGCGCCGTCACCTGCTCAGCACGGATCACCGCGATCAACACCAACGACACCATCGGATCCATCAACCACGCCGACCACCACACCAACGACCCCACCGGCGCATCCCCCGCGGCGAAGGCCTGCACATTGGTCATGCAGAACGCCATCCCCAACACGATCCCCGACCACATCAACCAGTCCACCTGCCGACGGACCCGCTCGACCTGCAACGCGATCACATCCGGATGCGTCGACAACGCCCGCACCCGAGCCGCCTGCTGCGCAGCCACCGCCAGCTGCTCAGCCTGACCACGGCCCCGCGGCACCGCCCTACGCGGCGACATCGCCGAACCCCCGCGACACAGCGCCGCCGCGGCGCGCCGTGCGCGCCCGCAACCCCCGCAACCACGACGACGCCACCCGACGCGACCGCCGCGCATCGACAGCCACCAAGTCAGGAGCAGGCACAGCCTCCACCACACAGCTGCGGCACGGCGCCCCGGCCGGCACCGTCAACGCCACCGGCCCGATCACCACCCCGCACACCGCCCGATACCGGCCAGCCACACACCCCGCCCGCAGATCCTCCACAGCGACCTCGTGCTCCAACCCGTCCTCGACCGCCGTCATCGCCACCGTCTCCCCCGGCGGCCACGACGACCGCACAACAGCAGCGCCAGCGGAAGCCACCACCGCCAGCGACACTCGCGACACCGGCGGAGTGGACGGGGTGGACGTGGACGGGGTCGACGGGGGGCGTGTGGGATCCCCTGGAATCCTGGACATGGGTCGTACTCCTCAGAACTCGGCGACTGCAGCTGTGCGATCCACGCCTCGGCCGGTGCTCCAACACCGGCCGAGGCACCCTCAGAGTAGAGAATATTCAGAATATTCGCTAGCCTGAGGTGTCTATGGAGCTGTTCCGTGGAGCAGGTACGGCCAGCTACCCTCGGGAGTGCTTGAAATATTCGGCATGAGGCACTCGGAGGCGGAATGCTGGTGAGGAAGATCGCGGGCCTGGGTTGTGAGGGCGGCAACTGCCCTAACACCTATGTGACCGACCGCGGGACCGTAGTCATCCAAGGAGACCGCGTGCAGCGTGACCCCAACGCTGTGACCGTCCCGGGGGAGCTTCTGCGTCGACACGCGGCAGCAGTCGGGCTGGCGGGCTGGCCTGGCGTCGTCGAGCAGCTCGCTGGCGATCGGGTACGCGTGCACGGACGTCAGGTGACTGACGTGGACGTGTTGCGTGTGATCGGTGCTCCTGCCCACGAGAACCTGATCGAGTTGAGTGAGGAGGTTGCAGCATGAGCGCCGAGGAGCTGGGCCGGATGTATGACCTGTTCACCGACTATGCGTGGCGCTACGAGGGCCGCGACCTCTACACCGTCGAGGGTGAGCAGGAGCGCATCGACGCGTTCCTGCGCAGCGGGTCCGTACCTCGCAAGACGCGTCACAACAACAGTTGGATCCGGATCGTGGAGGACGTGCGGGCACGCAACGCATCGATCGGGAGGGTGCGTGTCGTCGGTCGCCCGCTCACCGACTACACGCGTTTCGAGTTCGCCGCCTACCCCGACAACATCGCAGCCGGGGAAGACGTGCAGGTGGTCGAGCGCGAGTACCTCGACCCTGCCTGGAGCGCGGTCCCTGACTTCTGGCTCTTCGACGACGCGACGGCCTTCATCCAGCACTTCGACGACTACGGACACTTCCTCGGCGCGGAGCGTGTGGAGCACATCGCGCCGTTCGTGGAGATCCGCCGGATGCTCACCGAACCCGGCCGAACTGTGAGCGCGGAGCACTACAGCCTCGACTCCGTCCCCCAGCAGCGGCGCGGTCGTGTACCGGCCCCGCCGCTGCTGCACATGCCATCACCGAGCCACTAGTCAAGAAGGGAGGTCCCGAGGTTGCAGAAGGCCAAGCAGCAGCTCGGTGCGCGGTTGCGCTCGCGGCGCAAAGCCGTGGGACTGACCGGTACCGAACTGGGCCGGCTGCTCGGGATCTCCCAGGCCACGGTCTCGAAGCTGGAAACCGGGCAGGCTCGTGTCGATGAGGAGCTCGTGCGTGCCTGGATCGACCACACAGCGGATGCCGAGGGAGCCGACGCCGAGTCCGTGCTCTCCGCAGCCGTCGAGTCCGGCGGAATGCTCGACTGGTCGACGTTGCACAACGCGGGCTGGCGAGAGCACCAGCAACGCTACGACGAGCTCGAACGTGACGCTGCGCTCATCCGGGTCTTCCAGAACGCTCTGATACCCGGCCTGCTCCAGACCGCCCGCTACGCGCGCTTCCTCATGCGAGAAGTCGTGGGCCTCGACGACGACGCTGCCGACGCAGCAGTGATGGGCCGGATCGCCCGCCAGGACCTGCTCTACCGCCCGACGACTCGTCTCGACGTCGTAGTCACCGAGGCGGTTCTGCGTCACCGCCTCGGTGGGGCAGCCGTGATGGCCGAGCAACTGCTCCACCTCGCCGATGTTGCTGACCTCCCGACGGTCTCGTTCCGGGTCATCCCCGTCGACACCGACATGGCGAGCCGGTACGGGGCAAGTTTCGACCTGTTCGAGCCGGCCGAGGACGACACCCCCGCAGTGGTCGTCGTCGAACTCGAGGCCAGCGAGTACCGCGAGGACGACCCTGCCCGGGTGGCGCGCTACCGCCACCGACACCAGGTGTATCGCGATGCCGCGCTGAGCGAGGACGCCTCACGTGACCTCGTCCGGCGCATCGCTCAAGAGATGCGGAGTGAGATCTTCACCCACCACTCCAGGTGAGGAGCTGTGTGATCCCTGTACGGGGCGGTCCCTTGCCCGGTCGGTGGTGACCGCTACCCCAGATACGGCGGTCAGCTCGCCCCGGACGGGGGTGAGTCTCCGGCCCGTACGCGGGCCTGGGCGGCGACCAGTCGGCCGGCGTGCATGGCGTGGTGGGTCTGTTCGCCGCGGTCGGGCCGTTGCAGGTCGAGTTCGGTGGCGGTGAGGATGGTGAGCCGGCCCCGGGCCCGTGCGGTGTGGTGCCATCCGTGGGGGACGGCGGGGCCGAGGTCGCCGTCGTAGAACGTCTCACCGTGCGCGGTGATCTGGAGCCGTTCCTGGTGCAGGTCGGCCCACCAGCCGGGGAGCTCGGGTGCGGGTTGCAGCGCGGGTGGGCCGTGGCCGGTGAGCAGTGTGAAGCCCCGCCCGATCAGGTCCGCGGTGATGGCATCGACCGGGTCCGCGCCGGGGTGGGGGTCGGCGGTGGTGACGGTGATCGAGAACGTCACGGTCACGAAGGCGACGCGGGTGGGCGGGGTCGTGTCGTTGTCGGTGGTCAGGCCTGGGCTGGCCCACGCAGTGATCGCGTCGATGACGGCTCCTCCCTGCTCGGGGTTGCGTGCGGCGGGGCGGGGTGAGTTTGGCGTATCCGAGGCGGTGTCGGCAGCCGCGGTGTGGCGGTGCACGGTGCCCGCGGGTGTGGCGGGTGGCAGCCGCCAGTGTCGGGGGTGGGCCGTGGTGACTCTGCAGCCGGTCGGGTGGCTTTCCCGACGATGCCGCGCCACCCGCCCGGTCTGCGGGCGAGTCACGTCCCACCGCGACCGGCGGTGGGGCTTCCGCCGGCCCCACTTCCCCGGGGCCGGCGGGAGCAGTGTTCGTCTGATCGGAGCCCTTGCTATGGCACAGACCACCCGCAGTCGTACCCGTAGCCGGTCTGCCGCGGACGGTGGGCGCACGCGTCGTCGTGCGGCGCCGACCGAGGCCCAGCAGCAGGCGCGGCGTGAGGCGATGGCGGCCGCGCACGAGGACATGATGGCCCGCCTGGAGCGGATGGCCGCTGATCCGGTGGAGTGGCTGGAGTTCATCGAGACGGTGGCCGCGTGGGGTGCGCGCTACTCGTTGGGCAACCAGATCCTGCTGATGACCCAGGCCGCACGGCGCGGTGTCGAACCGCAGATGTTCATGGCCTACGGCGCCCGCGAGGGCAGCTCGGGGTGGCGTAAGCACAAGCGCACGGTGATGGCCGGTGAGACCGGGTTCAGGATCTGGGCGCCGGTCAAGCGGCGGTTGCGTGAGGACGAGCGCGAGGACTACGAGGCGCGGACCGGGCGGCGGGTGACCCGCGACGGGCAGGGCCGGTTACCGGTGATCGTGGCGGGCTGGAAGTTCGAGCGGAGTTTCGAGTTGTCCCAGACCGCGCCGATCGTGCCGTGGGCGGACAACTACGTGGTGCCGACCGTGGAGGTGCGCCGCCAGGTGAAGGTCTACGGCGGTCAGCAGGCGGTCCTGCTCGACGGGGAGGACCCGACCGGGGTCTACGACGACGTGGTCGCGTTGATCGGCGCCGCCGGCTACGACTACGCGCTGGCCGAACCGGGCAGCGGTTATCTGGGCCAGGCCAACGGGGTCACCGTGGCCGGGGAGGGCACCCGGCTGGTGCGGGTGCGCGACGACCTCAGCGCCGCGCAGCGGGTCAAGACCGCGGTGCACGAGCTGGCCCACATCCGGTGCGGGCACCTCGACCAGCCCGCCGGGCTGGTGGCGGCGGTGCAGCACCACGGGTGGGTCGAGACCGAGGCCGAGTCGGTGGCCCACATCGTGTGCAAGGCGTTCGGGTTGGATTCCGAGCCCTACACCGACGCCTACGTGATGGGCTGGGCCGACGGGGACCTGGAGGTGGTGCGGGCCGCGGCGGCCACGGTGGTGGCGGTGGCGCGCGAGATCGTCGACGAGCTCGCCCCGATCGCACCGTTCGACGGCCGACGCGACCCACAACCCGAACCACCCGACACCGACACCGACGCCGCCCCTGACACCGTGGCCGCCGCCGACACCGTGGCGGGGGTGGCGGTGTGAACGCGGTGGAGTTCGCGGTGAGCGTCGTCGAGTTGCCGGTCGAGGCGGCGACACCGCTGGCGGTGGTGTTCGACCAGCTGGAGCTGTTCTGTGTCGACGACGAACCGGACACCGCCCGGGCCGGGATCTATCTGGGTGCGACCTACACCAGCAGCCAGGGCCGGGGCGGGGCGGTCAGCGACGGGCGCCTGCCGGAGTTGCTGGCCCAGGTCGCGCCGGGTGCGACCTGGATGGCCTGGGACGACCCGCACGAGGGCTGGCTGGGCACGGTCGCGTTGTCGGCGCCCGGCCTGGGGCTGTGGACCGGACAGTGCGACGGCTCCGGGGAGATCTACCTGCCCGCCGCGGCGCTGCCCGACCCCCAGACGCTGCTCAGCAACCCTGCGGCCCTGGACAGGCTGGCCGTGCTGAGCGGGCAGGCCTGGCTGGAGCGGGTCACCGCCGGCCACGCTGCGCTCGCCGCCGACCCCTCGCCCGGGGCCGGGTTCGTGCCGAGCCCGCCACCGGTGGAGGCCGAGTGGGACCGGCCCAGCGGACTGATCTACATCGACGATCCGGTCGCGGGCACCCAGATCGTGCACGCCCCACCCGGCCCGCCGGTCGGGGAGATCAACGAGGCGGCGGCCCGGGCCGCGGAGACCGCGCTGCAACGGGCCGGCTGGCAGCTGATGCCCACCGCGGTGTCCGGGCCGACGTGGCAGCGGGCCGGGCACGCCACCCACGTCGCGCAGCTGCACCGCTGCCCGCCCAGGACCGACCCGGCCCAGCCCTGACCAGCCGTGCCACCACCACCGGTGGCGGCGCCCCGGACCCCCGCAGCAGGGGCCGGGGCGCCGCTGCTCGGCACCCCTCTTCCTCTTGTCACGTGATCGGAGTGGACGACCCATGACGACCCCGACCGAGCTTCACCGGCTGCTCGAGCACGCCGGTATCGACCCCGATCGCCTCACCCAGGACTGCGCACCGGGCGCGGAGGCGTCGTTGCTGTTCACCACCACCGCGGGCGGAAAGGTGCGCCTCACCCCGACCATCCGCGACGGACAGCACAGCGGGTGGGCCTACAGCGGGTGGAACCGCCACGGCGAACTCACCGACACCGGACACACCACCACCTCCGCGGGCGGGCAGGGCGTGGTGGCGCTGCTGCAGCGCCACCACGACCCCGCCACCGCACCGGCCAGCCCCCGCCAACGCCACACCCTGCTCGCGCTGGGCGACCCGGGCGGGCACACCCCGTGGCCGATGACCACCGCCTCGGCGGCGCAGCGGTGGATCCTGGGGCTGTTCGTGGCCTGGACCCGGCTGCGGGTTGCCGATGCCGGCGGCGTCTGCGGCGCCGACCTGGTCGATCACCTCGGGCAGGCGTTCGAGGCGATCGGACTTACCGACGTCGACCTCGACGACGCCCTCGACACCGACGACTCGGCCGGCGGGGACGGGGATGGGGATGGTGAGCTGTTCGACGAGCTCGCCGCCCGCGTCGACCCCGGACCCGACCGGGGCGACTCCGGACCCGGTCGGTAGGAGCTGTGGCGTGTGGTGCGCCCCCGCGGCCTGGGGGCGGACACACGCTGGCAGCCGGAGGTTGCGGGGCCGCGAGGAACCTGCCGCCGATCCCCCACGGGTGAACCCGCCGCCCAGCACAGCGCGCCGGGGCAGGACAACCCGGGCGGGTCCACACCCGGGGGGACCACGGCAGAACCCTCGCCTCCCCGCACCCCCGCCTGCCCGGGCCACGTGGTGCGCCCCCGGGCTTCGGGGGCCGCGCCCCCCTGCGCGGTGTCGGGCATCGACACCGCGACCGGGGGGCCAGAACCACTGTGGGAGGTCCACATGAGCGCAGAACCGAACCCGACCGGCGGGCCGGCCGTGACCGAGGCGACAGCGTTCGGCCGGCTGGTGCTGGTCGACCCGAACACCCTGGAGCTGGAGGTCAACACCCGCCTCGACGCGAACCTCGACCCGCACTTCTGCGCCTCGATCCGCGACCGCGGCGTGCAGGAACCGATCACCGTGCGCCGCCGGGCCAGCGACGGGACACTGGTGGTGCGCACCGGTCAGCGCCGCACCCTGGCCGCGGTCCGGGTCGGCTTGAGCCAGGTACCGGTGATCATCGCCGCGGAACCGGCCGTCGAGGACGGCGACGAGGTCGACACCACCGGCGAGGACTACCGCGCCGGGCAGACCGAACGGATCGTCGAGCAGCTGGTGGAGAACCAGCACCGGCGCGCCATCACCGACGCCGAGGAAGTCACTGCGCATCAGCAACTGCTCGGGCTGGGGCTGACCCCCGCCCAGATCGCCAGGGCCACCCGCACCAAGGCCGAGCGGGTCCGGCGCAGCACCCAGGTCGCGGCGAACGCGCGGGCGACCGCGATCGGGTCGCGCTACGAGCTGGACCTGATGCAGATGTCGGTGATCGCCGAGTTCGCCGACGACGACGAAGCCGTCAAGCAGCTCACCGACGTCGCGGTGCACGACCCGGAGCGGTTCCGCCACCTCACCCAGCGGTTGCGTGACCAGCGCGGCGAGGCGCAGGTGCGCGCGGCCGCGGTCGCCGAGCTGACCGAGGCCGGAGTGCGTGTCATCGACCGCGACGACGACCACTACGCCGGCGCGGCCGAGCTGTATCGGCTGCGGCCCAGCCCGAACGACCCGGAGGGGACCGTCCTGGTCGAACAGGACCACCGCGACTGCCCCGGCCACGCCGCACACGTGCTCACCTACCGCCACTTCGGCGACGACGGCCCCCAGGCGCGGGTCGAGTGGCTGTGTCTGGACCCGGCCGGGCACGGGCACGCCCCGCTGCGCGAGAGCATGCGCACCCCCACCAGCCCCGGCGCCGGTGTTGGTGGGGGTGCATCGGAGGGTGAGCAGGAGCGGGCGGACCGGGAGGCTCGGGAGAAGGAAGCGGCGCGCGCCGAGCGCCGCAGGGTGATCGAGAACAACAAGGCGTGGGCCTCCGCGCAGATCGTGCGCCGCGAGTGGCTGGCCGAGCTGCTGGGCCGGAAAGCGGCGCCGAAGGGTGCGGCGATCTATGTCGCCGCCGAACTCGGCCAGGGCGCACACGCCCTGCGCACGGCGATGGAGACGGGCAACGCGCTGGCCTGCGAGCTGCTCGGGCTCGACGCCCCGTCCGGGGGCGGCTACTACAGCGGCCGGGTCAACCCGCTGGCCGAGGCCGCCCGCGCCGCCGGCGCGGCCCGGGCCACGATGCTGTCGCTGGCGTTCGTGCTCGGCGCCTACGAGGCCGCCACCCACCGCGGTAACTGGCGCACCCCCGAACCGGGCACCCAGCGCTACCTGACCCAGCTGCGCGTGTGGGGCTACACGCTGTCCGAGGTCGAACAGCTCGCCCTCGACCCCCACGCCACCACCGACACCGACGACGCCCCCGACGACGGGGACGGTCCCGCCGGCGGGGACGACGAGGGCTGCGGTCGCGACGAGCCTGGTGACCAGGCAGCGGAGCCCACCGACGACGACGCGGGCCCCGGCGGAGACGGCGAGGCTGCCGAGGACTCGGACCGGTCGAACTGACACGACCTGCCCGGGGCGGGGCCCCTGCGGCCCCTCCCCGGGCAGGACCCCCACCCCTCGGTCACGAAGGAGACCAGCAATGACCCACACCCACACCCGGGTGCACGAGCCCGATCACCCGCACCACCGGGATCATGACCGGCTCAACCGAGCGGCCCGGTTCCTGCCCCAGACCAGCGACGACGAACGTCCCGCGGTGCGCGTCGGTGATGCGCTGGTCAGCGTGTACTGGAAACCGGGGCCGCTGCTGCAGGTCACGATCGACACCAGCGACCTGGCCGACCGGTTCCCGCACAACCCGCCACTACAGGTCGTGGTCAACAACGGCGTGGTCTACCAGACGACCAGCACACCCGACGACGACGTCGACGGCCGTGGCGGTGAGGCGGTGTCGGGACTCGACGACCGGGAGCTGTTCGAGCAGCTGGCGCTGGCCGAGTACGCCGATCTCCACGGCGGCGCCGGGTTCGACCACCCGATCGACGACCTGATCGGTGAGGTCGAGCGGCGGATGCCCGGCGCGTTCGAGCGCCTCGACGCCCGGTTCGACCACTACGACGCCGGCGACGTCGTCCGGGCCTGGTTCACCGACCCCGACACGCTGCTGGCCACCGCCCGCGGCCGCGGGGCCGGGGCCGGGCGACCGGCGATCCACTGACCCCACCGCCCGGGCCCTACCGGGCCCGGGCGGTCCCACGGACGGAGCGACACGATGGGTGTCACCTTCAGACCTGCTGCCCCCGCCGGGGGCCCGGTGGAACAGGGCGCGAGCATCCGGTGCGCGGCACACCCGCCCCAGGACCGGCGCCGTTTCGGCGACTACGCCGGCGCCCTCGCCGGTCTGGCCGACCACCACCGGTTCTGCACCGCCCCCGACTGCGGCGAGCACGCCTACCGCCCGTTCGTGGTCGTGCACTACAGCACCGACTCCGAACCGCACCTCGACGTCGGGGTCGGCAACGCGATGCTGCTGCTGCGCGCGCTGGGCCTGGTCACCGAGCTGGGCGCCGCCGACGTCGTCCACCCCCCACCCGAGGCCGGCACGCCACCACCGGAGGAGGACACCCCGCTGGTCGGGGAAACTCGACGCCGAGCAGATGCTCGGGAGGGTCGAACTGGCCCTGGCCCTGGCTCCCCCCGACGCCGGCGTCCCGATGCACGAGCTCAACACGGCCGGCACGGTCGTGCACTGCGGCCGACCTGCGGGGTATCTGCAGGACCGGCTCACCGT
The DNA here is from genome assembly GCF_040659795.1 of Pseudonocardia sp. NPDC049635. Classification (NCBI taxonomy): domain Bacteria; kingdom Bacillati; phylum Actinomycetota; class Actinomycetes; order Pseudonocardiales; family Pseudonocardiaceae; genus Pseudonocardia; species Pseudonocardia sp. NPDC049635. The sequence goes on along the minus strand of NZ_JBFAON010000021.1, from coordinate 67,666 downwards.
CCTGCGCGAGGTCGCCCTGTTCGCCCGCGCCCAGGCCCGCGCCGTCATCTGGCACTGACCGCGGGCCATCACTCTCCACTACCGACCCGGGGGTCGCACCGCACGCGGTGGGGCCCCCGGTGTCGTCTGCGAAAGGACTGTCAGTCATGCGTGAGATCGAGATCGTCGCGGTGCCCGCGGGCCGGGTGCGGGTGCTGCCCGACGACGCGTCACCGTCACCGCGCGAGCAGGGCGGCGTCGGGCACCTGGTGCTCGACGTCGACCGCTACGACCTGCCGTGGGAGGACCACACCGGGCGGCTGCGGCAGCTGTGTGAACGCGGCGGCTGGCGGCTGGCCACCCGCTACCTGACGGTGTTCTGTGACGCGGTCGTGCTGCCGGTGTGGGGTTACACCTACGGTGAGCTGGCCCTGCGCGCCGGAACCCGCAGCGGGTGCTTCGCCGACCCGTGGGACTCCGAGCAGGCCGGGTTGGCCTACCTGCTGCGCAACGAGCTGGCCGCCGCGTGCGGGGGCAGCTACCCCGGTGACGACCACGCCCACGCCCGGCTGCGCGGGGAAGTCGAGACCTATGACCTGTGGTCGCGCGGCCAGGTCGTGGGCTACATCGCCGAACGCTGGGAACCGTGCCCGACCGGCACGTCGTGCACCCACACCCGGTGCAGCGGCGGGGACTGGACCGAGATCAAGTCGTGCTGGGGCGTCTACGGCATCAGCGAGGCCATCACCTGCGGCAGGACCACGCTGGCCGAGGCGCGCGCCCCCCGCTGACGCCACCGGCGGGCCTGTCGAGCGTGGCCGGGCCCGGGGGGACGCCCGCAGGTCAGCACACCCCGGGGCGGTCCGCGGCGATGAACCGGCGCCGACACCGACCGGGTGGGACTCCGCCTCGCCGGGGCTCGGACCGCTGACGCGGTTCCCACCCGCTCGGGCCAGCACCGAACCCCCGCCGCCCCGTACGGGCCGCCCCCGGGGCGCGCCGAGGCAGGGCCGCGTCACCCACCAGCCCGACACACCCTGGAGACCACACATGACCACCACCACGCACACACACGCGCCCACGGCCGCCGACCCCGGCCCGGACCTGGGCGGGGGCACGCCGGCGCCGCAGCCGCGGCGGGGTCTGCGGGTGAGCATCCTGCGTGACGTCGACGGCTCGGACTACTCCAACGGCGGACTGTCCGGGCGGGTCACCCGCGTGACCCTGGTCGGGGACCTCATCGAGTTCTACGACGCCGCGGTGTTCGCACCCGACGACGACGCACCCGCGGTGCGGCTGGTGCAGCGCGCCGGCTCCTACGGCATCGCCGTGCCCGACCAGGCCCACCCGGACCGGGTCGGGCCGATGGCCTCGGGCGCGTTCGTCTACAGCAGCGATTCCCGGTTCCGCAGGCTGTCGGCGCACCTGGGATGCGGCGGGTCGGCGATCCCGCTGCACGACCGGTTCGAGACCACCGAACAGTACGCAGCCCTGTCCCGGGACTGACCGCCAAGCGCGGCCCCGGGCGCCGTCATCACCGGACGATGAACGCCTCGGCTTCCCCCGGTCCGGCCGGACCCGGGGGCCCCGGCCGCGGTCCGGGGCCCCACGGTCGACCGGCCGGGGCGACGTAGGCTGCGGCGGGTGCCGACGTCGATGATCGTGCTGGCTCATCCCCGGCCGGGCAGCTTCTCCCACGCCCTGGCCGCGACCGCCGCTCACGCTCTGCGCGAGTGCGGTCATCGAGTCTGCTGGCACGACCTTCACGACGAGGGATTCGACCCGGTGAACGGCCCGGAAGGTCTCGACACCACACGGCCGCAAGGCGCGTCGGCGTTCAGCGCCGGAGCCGACCCGCTCACAGCGCGGCACCGCCGCGAGTTGGCTGCGGCCCACACGCTGGTCGTGGTCCACCCGAACTGGTGGGGCAAGCCGCCGGCGATCATGGCGGGCTGGATGGATCGAGTCCTGGTGCCCGGTGTCGTGTACCGCCTCGACGAGGCGGCCGGTGAACCCACACCCCTGCTGGCGCTGCGCCGACTCGTCGTTCTCAACACCGGCGACACCGCCCCGGCGCGCGAAACCGAGGTGTTCGGTGACCCGCTCGACGCGATCTGGCGTCGCTGCGTCGGCGAGTACCTCCACCACGCCGAGGTCCGGCGACTGCTCGCCGGACCGCTGGCGAACTCGACAGCCGAGCAACGTCGCGCCTGGCTCGACGATGCCTATCGACTCACCACGCGGTAGCCGGACCCGGCGCCTGACGTCGTCAGTCCTGATCGGCGCGATCCAGCCGGCGGGCGGAGTGGGCGCAGCTCCACGAGCACGACGACGAGTACGACGCCGCTGCCCATCGCCACGACCGTGGGCCCGGCCGGCCCGACCCGCCTCCACGGCGACGTGCTGGCACGGCCCACCGCCCTGACGCGATCACACGACGCGCGCAGCGCCGGGATCCGCGAGGACACCTGCACACCGGGTGGTTCGACATCCGATGCGGGGCAGCGTCCCGGTAACCCCACGACACGGCCCGGGGTGCCGGGTTGTGGGGGTGCGCTCACCTGATGCCTGCGTGGGGTGGGTGTCGGTGGCTTGGTGTGGTGACGCCCGAGGGTCAGCACACCGCGGTGGGGTGCGCGTCGATGAACCGGCTCCGACACCGAGCGGGTGAGACGGGCTCGCTGACGCTCGTCGGCCTGGCGGCCGATCCCACCCGCTCGGGCCAGGCCGAACCCTCGCCGCCCCTGACGGGCCCCACCACGGCGCGCTGAGGCGGGGCCGCGTCACCAACCAGCCCGACATCCACTGTTCGCAGGAGGCATCTGATGAACGAGAAGACCTACATCGGCAACATCGGCCGTGACGAGCCGGTCTTGACCTTCAGTAAGCGCACCGGTGAGGCGGTGCTGCGGTTCTCGATGGCCGAGGACGACGCCTACTTCGACCGCACCACCAGCCGGTGGGTGGACAACAAGCCGGTCTGGACCGATGTGGTCGTGTTCGGGGAGATGGCCCAGGACGCCGCGGACTGCCTGCACGCCGGGTCGGCGGTGATCGTGGTCGGCAAGCTTGCCGACAACTCCTTCACCCCCGAGGGCGCCGACCGGCCGGTGCGCCGCACCCAGCTCAAGGCACTGCACATCGGCCCGGACCTGCGCAGGGGGCCCACGCCGCTCGCCCGCCGCCCGCGCCACGAGCGCACCGGTTCGACCACCGCCCCCGAGCCCAGCTCCTGACCCCGCAGCCGACGGCCTGCCCCCGCACACGCGGGGGTGGGCCGGTGTGGCGTACCCCGAGATGTGAGGTGTGTTGCGATGGATTTCCTCGACCACGACCTGCCCTGCCGGGCGGAGTCCCCCGAGCTGTTCTTCCCCGTCGGTAGCGGCGCGGCCGCCGACCGGCAGGCCGCGGCCGCCACAGCGGTGTGCCGGCGATGCCCGGTGACCGCGGCGTGCCTGGCCCGCGCGCTCGAGCTCGGCGCGGACGGGGTCTGGGGCGCCACCACCGAGGACGAGCGCCGCCGGATGCGCACCGGCACCAGGCGGGCCTCGGGCGGCCCGGCCAGACACGCCCGCCGGGCCGCCGCGGTCGCCCGGGTCCGCGAGGGCGCCGGCCACGGGGTCGTGGCCGCCCGGTACGGCATCAGTACCCGGACCCTGAGCCGCTGGCTGGCCGCCAGCACCTGACACCCGGGCCACCCGAGCACGCCACGGGGTGAGCACCGCCGAAACGCCGCGTCGCGCGGCGTCCGCCGAGGACTGATCCCCCGGCGCTGACGAGGCAGATCCCAGTTCGGGGAGGTTGCGATGCCGATCACCGTGTGCGGGCCCGCCTGCACCACCGACAACAAGAACAACGGCCGGTCCTGCGGGGACCCGCAGCGCTCCTACGTGGGGGCGGTGCTGGGCACCTACGAGCGCAACGGCTACGACGACAGCGACTTCCTCGCCGTGGTCTGGGACGGCGAGCAGGTCACCACCCGCGAGTACGCCAGCACCCGGGGCTGGACCTACCACAACCACGCCACCGTCGACGCGACCGAACAGGTCCGCGTCGCCGCCGAGGCCTGGTACCGGGACCGGTTGCTGGCACACCTGGTCGCGGTCGCCCGTGAGCACGCCACCGCACCGCGGGTGGGGCGGCGGGTGCGGTCGCTGACCCGCCGCGGCCGCCACGTCGGCGTGACCGGGCAGATCCGGTGGATCGGCCCGGACCGCTACCGCCGCGACGGCGGACAGCGGGTGGGCATCGCGGTCCCCGGTGAGGACGCGTTGCGGTATCTGCCCGCCCGCAGCGTCACCGTGCTCGACCCCGAACCGGTCGACGAACAGCGCCTGCGCGGCCACGCCGCGACCGCGCGCCCCGACTGGCGCCACGCCCTCCAGGACCTGACCGCCCACGGTCACCCCACCCCCTGACCAGACCCCCCTGACCAGACCCTCTGATGAGACGGAGCCGACCCGATGAACCACCCCCACACCACCCACCACGACCCCGACCGCGACGGTGACGTGCACGGCGGGGACGACCCGGTTCAGGCCGCGGCGCTCGACGCCGCCGCCGCGATGGACACCCTCGAAACCCTGCGCGCCCCCGCGGCGCCCGACCTGGGGGTGGCGGCGTGGCCGCAGCTGCGCTGGGTGCCCACCACAGGAGTCGACATCGGGCAGATGTGGTGTTTCTGGTGCGACCGGCCGATGATGTTCCCGGTCGAGCGGGCCTGGCACGTGGTCAACCCCGAACAGGTCTTCGGCGACGCCGACGCCCCGCTGACCTACCTCCACGCCGAGTGCGTCCCGGCCCTGTACCGCCGGCAGCGCCTCGTGCGCGCCCACCACCAGCTGCGCCGCAACCACCACAGCTACCAACACGCCGTCACCGCCGCCTACGGCGCCCACGGCGAGAACGAGCCCAGCCCGGACCAGCACGCCCGGTTAGCCGACCTGGCCCGCGCCACCGCCGATGCCGCGGGGGCCCTGCTCGCCTGCCTCGACGAGGAACCCCTGCTGGGAACCACGCAACCCGACGAGGCCGGCGGCGACCCCCCGCGCTGAACCCATCCAGACCGGGTGTGTGCTCGGTGCAGGCCCCTGTGGTCGGCGGTGGGCGTGGCCACTGTGACCGGTCCTGGTCGCTGCGCTCGATCGGAGGCTTGCCCGCGCCGACCGGGTGGGACGGGCTCGCTTGCGCTCGTCGGCCTGGCGGCCGATCCCACACCGCTCGGGCGAGCGCACCCGCCCGAGCGGTCGACCCGGGCCGGTCCCGGACGTGGCGCCCACCCCGACCGGGGTCGGCACCGATGAACGGAGGTTCAGGTATGGCTGCGAAGTCCTCTCCAGGCGATGGGTCCCACGGCCGCGGCATCCGCGGTGACAGCGCCGCTGTGAGTGCATCGTCGCGGGTGGTTGCGCTGGTGCGTGCTCTGCTGCTGCGGGTGCGGTAGGCGATGAGCGAGGCGTTCTGCACCGAGATCGGGCCGTGGCTGCGCACAGCTGCCCGGCCCACCATCGACCGGGAGGCGTTGGCGCTGCTGTTCGCGCCACCGGTGCTCTACGGCGAGTTCTATCCGTGGCAGGGCGCCTCGCTCGCCGAACCCCCGGCCCGGTGCTCGACCGGGCCGGGGGCCGGCCTCGGCCCGGCGTTCGGGCGGGCGGTAGCTCGCGCGGCCGCCGACGCGGCCGTGATCGGGGTGAGCTTCTCCGGGGGAATGGACAGCCTGGCGGTGCTGGCCGAGGCGTGCCGGCAGGCCCGCGGGCGACGCGTCGTGGCGTTCACCATCGCTCTGGTCGATGACCACGGCCGGGCGGCCGCCGACGTCGCCGCCGCGCTGATCACGCAGCTGGGGTTGCGCTGCGAGGTGCAGGTCGTGGACACCACCGAGACCGCGGCGGTGGCGTGGTCACCGATCGGGCCCCGGCTCGACGCGCTCCCGCAGCTCAACGCCGCGCTCGCCGCCCGCGCCGCCGCGACCGGATGTGAGGTTCTGCTCTCGGGTGATGGAGCTGACGAGGTCCTCGAGGTGCCACGGTTCGCCACCTGCGAGCTGCTCACCGCACGCGGACCGCGGGCCGCGCTGCGGTATCTGGGCGACCGCGGCCGCGGCAGCGTCCTGGTCGACGAGGCGGCGGCCGTCCTGGCCCGGGCCGTGCCGCAGCGGGCCGGGGCGCGCATGTACTGGGGAGCGACCTGGGCCACCACCCTCGGCGCACCGGTTCCTGCGGTGGTCGCCGACCGGTTCCGCGCGCGGGTGCAGGACTGGAGCACGCGCTGGCTGGCAGGGCACCTCGACCGGTGTCGAGAGCACCGATCCTGGGCGGCGAGGTTCGCCCACGACGCGATCTGGCCGCACGCACCGCTGCTCGACGCCGGCGCGATCCCCGAGCGCTCACCGTTCCTCGACGCCGAGGTCCTCACCGCCGCGGCCGCGCTCACCCCGGCGCACCGCTACGACCCGGACCTGCCGACCCCCTACCAGCGCAACAAGGCAGCGGTGGTCTCGCTGATCGAGCCCGACCACCGGCCGATGCTTCCCCCGGCTAAGCAGTACTTCCAGACCGCGCTGGGCGCCTTGATCGAACCCTGCCAGCCACGACTGCTCACCGCCGCCGGGGTGATCGACCCCGCCGGCCTGGACACCGCCGACACCGCGGTGGCGATGACCGTGACCGCGACCGAGACATGGTTGCGCGACGCGCTGGCGCGCGGCGCCCGACTTCCAGGAGTGACCTCGTGACCCGACCCCTGACTCGACGTAGTCCCGTCCGCGGGCCATCCTGGCTCCATGCAGGTGCGGCCGTGGTGACCCGACCCGCCACGATCACCGTGCGTCCGCTGCGCGCCGCCGATCACCCGGCGGTACTGGCTCTGGTCACCGCCGACCTGCTGCCCGGCCAGCCCCTGCCCACCGCGGCCGGGTTGGCCCAGGCCCTCACCGGCCGCTCGCCCATCGACTCCCGCCTGTGGGCCGAGCTCACCGACCTGCGCCACCACGTCGCCGTCGACGATCTGGGCCAGGTCCGGGGGGTGATCGCCACCGGGTGGCGGGCCCGCGACACCACCGCGGTCGTCCCGTGGATGCACACCGGCGAGGACACCGGCCTCACGCAGGTCCTGCTCGACAGCGCACTGCAGCGCTACCCCGACTCGGCGGTGGAGGCCTTCGGGTTCGCCACGGCACTCGACCTCGGACTCGAAGCGCTCGCAGTGACCCACCGAGCCGCCACCGTCGCCGCGCTGCGCGCCGCTGGCTTCACCGGTAAGGACCTGTGGAACTACATGGTCCTGCCCGATCAGGCGCTGACCGCTCTGCTCGCCACCCCCGCCCCACCGGGCACCCCGCTGATCGAGATCGAACAGCGCCGGCTGGGCTGGCGGCTGCTGGCCCGGCGCGCGGGTCAGCTGCTCGGTGAGATCGAGATCGACCACCCGGTGCAGGGCAGCGCCCGCATCGCCTGGCTCGAGGTCGATCCGGACGCTCGCGGCGCGGGATGGGGACGGACCCTGCTGCGCGCCGGCCTCGACCACGCCTACCGCGCGGGGGCGCGGCGCGCGGTGCTCTACGTCGACGACGACGAGCCCGGTGGCGCCCGCGACCGCAGCGCGGCCACCGCGCTGTATCGCCGCGCCGGATTCGTCGACGTGGACCGTCTGCACACCTTCCACCGCGGCTGATCTGCACGAACGGTGAGCCCGGGGCCACTGCCCGGGGTGTCGGGTGAGGTGAGCGCCCGGGAGGACAGCACACCCGTGACCGGGTCCGGGGATGAACCGGTCGCCGACCCGACCGGGTGGGACGCCGCCTCGCCGGGGCTCGGCCCGCTTCGCGGGTCCACACACCGCTCGGGCCAGCACCGAACCCTCAGCCCGGCCCGGCGCCGGGGTGTGCTCGTCGGGGCGCGTCACCGCATCCACGACACCCAGGAGGAGACCCCTGATGACCACCACGACCACGTCCACCGCGACGACTGCGACGAGCATCAACAGCGCCCGTACCCGCGGGCAGCGGTGCGATGCTGGGGGCGGGCACACGGCCCGGGTCGCGGGAGGGGAGGACCACGCCATGTCATCCACCCGCCGGCGCGTGCGGGGCGGGGACCGGGAGGTGGCCCGGTTGCGTCGGGTCGCGCTCGACGCCGCGGCCGCCGGGTTGTACGTGTTCCCGGTCCAGGCCGGGGGCAAGCTGCCCGCGGTGCCCCGCCACAGCGCCGAGCGCTGCCGGGGGCGCGGGATCTGCGCCGCCGGTCACCAGGGGTGGGAACAGCGCGCCACCCGTGACCGTGCCCAGATCTGCCGCTGGTGGTCGGGGACGGGTGAGGCGGCGCGGTTCAATGTGGGGATCGCCTGCGGCCCGTCGGGGCTGGTGGTGATCGATCTGGACACCAGCACCGATCCTCTGCCCGGGTGGGGCGGGGCGACCACCGGCCGCGAGGTCCTCGACCAGCTCGCCGCCCGTCACGGCCAGACCCTGCCCGCCACCTACTCCACGGTGACCCCGACCGATGGTGAGCATCTCTATTACCGGATGCCGCAGGGGTTGGCGCTGCGTAACACCCACGGCGGTCACGGGCACAGCCTGGGTCCGCTGATCGACACCCGCGCCGGGGGCGGGTTCGTGGTCGGTGCGGGCAGCATCCGCCCCGAGGGCGCCTACATGGTCGCCGAGCATGGCCAGATCGCCGAGCTCCCGGGCTGGCTGGCGACCCTGCTCACCCCGCCACCGGCGCCCGAACCGCGCCGCAGCGCACCGTTGGTGTTGTCGACCCGGCGGGCCAACGCCTACGTCGCGGCGATCCTGGCCGGTGAGAGCGCTGCGGTCGAGCACGCGGCGAAGGGACAGCGCCAGATCACCCTGCTCACCGCGGCCCGCACCCTGGGCCGGCTGGTCGGGGGTGGGGAACTCGACGCCGACAACGCCCACGCCTTGTTGCTCGAGGCGGCCGGCGTCCACATCGGCGTCGAGGGGTTCACCCGCGCCGAAGCAGAACGCACCATCACCCGCGGGCTCGCCTACGGCGCCCGCGCCCCGCGGCGGATCGACCGCCGCCACCACACCGACACCACCAGCGGGGCGGGGGGCTCGGGTGAGGCCTGACCCGGCCCGGGTCCGCCCCGCTGCACGCAAGCAGCACGACCGACCGGGTGGATCCCGGGGGAAGGGTTGGTGGTGGCGGTGTCGTTGACCTCGCAGCTGCAGCAGGGTGTGCTCGCGCGGTGGTGCACCCGGCGGCTTCCCGGTACCGGGGTCGTGGTCGACCAGGTCCGGGCCGCCGCAGCCACAGCGGTGGTGTCACGCCCGGCGGGCCGGGTCGGAGCGGGGCACTGGAGCACGGTCGGCGCGGTGGTGGGGGCGCGGTTGTCGGCGCTGGTGCAGGCGGCCGCCCCGTACGCGGCGCTGTACGGGCTGGTCGGTGCCGGGGTGGTCTCGGCGCGGGCGAGTAACGCGATCGCCGCGACCTACCCGGCCCAGCAGGCGGTGATCGCCGCAGAGCCGGATCTGGCCGCGGTCGCGGTGGGGCTGCGCCCCTCCCCCAGCGACGTCGTGGCACTGTTCGCGCCACCCCCGCCCGGCACCGGCCCGGACCGGTCCGGGCCGGCGGTGGGTGATGACGGGTTCGGTGAGCTCGCCGCCCGCGGGCAGCTGTTCCACCGCGAGCACGCCCCGACCGCGACGATCGGCTCGCACGGGGCCGAGGTGGGGTTGGCGCGCACCTACGCGGCCTGGACCCTGGGTGAGGACCGCTACCGGTCCGGGACGACCCCGCCCGCCCTGGCCGAGCTCGCCGCGGGCGGTGCGGTGACGGTGGCGGGGCTGCGCGAGCTGGCACCGGAGGCGGTGGTGGCCGACGCGGCCGCGCTCGCCCGGCTGGTCGAGACCTCCGGCACCCTCACGGCATGGCACGACTGGGCTCACCAGCAGGCCCCGGCCCGGGCCGGCGGGTTGGGGTTCGCCGCGCCGGTGCTGGTGCCGCACTGGGCGGAGGCCGATCTGCTGGTCGGAGACACGCTGGTGGAGGTCAAGACCGTGGTGCGGGCCGATGCGCCCGCGCGGGTCGCGCGCTGGTGCTGGCAGCTGCTGGGTTATGCCTGGCTGGACCCGGGCCGGCGGTGGCGGATCGAGCAGGTCGGGTTGTATCTGGCCCGGCACGGGGTCACGGTGCGGTGGGCGCTGGAGCAGTTCGAGACGCTGCTGGTCGGTGACCCGGCCCGGGTGCCCGCCGTGCGCGCGCAGTTCCAGCGTCTCGCCGAGCGGGTCGCGGTCGGTGAGGGCGCCACCCTGCTCCCACCGCCCTGACCGCGGGGGAAGCGCACGCACGCTGGTGGACGGGGCGGACCCGGCCACGGTGAGCAACCCCGGGGGTCCGGGGTGCGGGGGTGGCGGTCGGTGTGTCTGGATCGCCCGGAGGTCAGCACACCCGGGGCGGGCTCAGGCGCCGACGAACCCGACCGACCCATCCCGGTGAGACCCGGTCACCTCGGGGAGCGGCGGCGGCGGTCGCGTACGGGGTCACACCGGGATGGGCCAGCCAGAACCGCCGCCGGCCCTGCGGGCCCCGCCCCGGGCGCGCTGAGGCGGTGCCGCGTTCCAGCCACACCGACCGACACCCCCGACGGAGGTACCCGAGATGGCATCCACGTTCTGGACCGACCCCGACACCGGGCTGGTGCTCAGCCCGGGAAGCTTCGTCACCTTCAGCGACGGGTGCAGCGACGAGCCGCACCTGATCGAGGACGACCTGCAGGCCGGGGACCGGGTGGCCTGCCCGGCCTGCGAGGACACCCACGAGGTGGACCAGGTGATCTCCACCCCGATCGCCCACAACATCGTGCTCCGCGAGGCCGAGCCCGAGGCCGAGCCGGGTGACTGACGGGCACGCTGTCACCGCCCGGCCGGGTGCCCCGGCCGGGCGGTGACCCGTGCCCCTGCCCGGGCCGACAGCTCGGGGTTGCCGGGCCCGGTGCCGGTGGGCACCGACAGCTCACCATCCCGGTGCCGGTGGGTGCCGACAGCTCACCAGCGCGGTGCCGGTCCGGGTGGGAGGGGTTGCGTCCGGTGCCGGGACGTGGTGGCCGGGGGTGGGCCTCCGGTGCTCGGCACGTCTGGATCGCCCGGATGGTCAGCACACCCGGGGTGGGGCAAGCGCCGACGAACCTGGCCGACCCATCCCGGTGAGACCCCGTCACCTCGGGGAGCGGCGGCGGCGGTCGCGTACGGGGGTCACACCGGGATGGGCCAGCCAGAACCGCCGCCGGCCCTGCGGGCCCCCACCCCGGGCGTGCTGAGGCTGCGCCGCGTTCCAGCCGCACCGAGCACCGGAGGCCCCAGATGAGCAGCACCAGCACGACCCGCAGCGTCGCCCGTGACCCCGAGACCGGGCAGTGGACCCTCGACGGGGTCCTGCCCACCCAGCTCAGCGTCACCGAGGAGCGGGTCCTGGAGGACCTGCTCCTGGAGCTGTACGGGCCGGTCGTCGCCGACGCCGAGTACGGCGACGAGGAGCCGCCCTTCTGACCGGGCGGCCCCTGCGGGGGCGCCCCACCCGGGGCGCCCCGGGACCGCGCGGCGAGGCCGCGCCGGCGCCGGCGTCTGGCACCGGATCTGTTCACCGACACCCTGCTGATCGAAAGGGCTCTGCGATGTCTGCTGCTACTGGTCTGTCGATTCCCGCCCCGGTACCCGGCCCGGACCCGTGGGCCGAGGTGCGCGCGGCGCGCGCGTTGCTGCTGCGGGTGGGCGACTCGTACTGCCCGGCCCTCGAGCGCTACATCAGCTCGGTCGGGGTGCTGGAGGCCGCCGAGCAGCTCGCCGCCGGTGTGGTCGCGGTGGAGTTGGCCGGGCAGGTGTCGGTGGCGGGGGTGCGCGCGGCGGTGGCCGCGGTCCGCGGCGACGGTGAGGCCGCCGCCGAGTGCGGGGCGCGGTTGCTGATCCCCGAGGACCCGCAGTGGCCGGGTGCCGCGGCCCTGCCCGGGGTGGTCGGGTTGTGGGTACGCGGTGATGGCGGGTACGAGGTCCTCGACGCGGCGCCGATCACGGTGACCGGGTCGCGGGCGGCCTCGCCCTACGGCGTCCACGTGGCCACCGACGTCGCCGGGGAGCTGGCCGGGGCCGGTCACACGGTGGTCGCCGGCGGCGGGCTCGGGATCGACGCCGCCGCCCACCGCGGGGCGCTGGCCGCGCGCGGTGTGACGGTGGCGGTGGTCGCCGGCGGGGTCGACCGGGCCGACCCGGTCGCGCACGCGGCGCTGCTGGAGCGGATCGCCGAGCGCGGTCTGGTCGTGTCCGCGGTCGGGCCCGCAACGCTGCCCAGCCGGCACCGGGCGCGGGGCCGGGCCCGGGTGCTGGGCGGTCTCGGTCGGGCCAGCGTGGTCGTCGAGGCCAGTACCCGGTCGGGGGCCTTGCAGGTCGCCGCTGCGGCACGCGGGCTCGGGCGCCCGGTGATGGCCGTGCCCGGTCCGGTCACCTCGGCCGGCTCGGCCGGTGCGCACCGGCTGATCGGTGAGGGCGCACGACTGGTCACCGGCGGCGCGGACATCCTGGACGCGCTGGGTACCCCCGGGGCCGGCATGAGCTGATCCCCCGGTGGGCCCGTCTGCTGTCGCGGCGGGGTCCACCGGCCCTACGCCACCCGGTGGCGCCGGGGTCGCGCAACGCTGACGCGGTGCGGGCTGGCGGGGGCCGGCGGCCGGTGGCGTAGGGCAGCTCATGGCCGCGGCGGGCCGAGAACCCCGTAGGACCCGCCTGCGGCGGGGCGGGTGGGCCTGCCGGCCCTAGAGCTGAGCACGGCCTCACTCAACGTCAAGGGCGCTGCGCGTCGCTGCGCGACCGGCCTTCGGCCGGCCCTTGACGTCGAGCCTCGGAGGCCGTGCGACCGCCGCGAAGCGGCAGCGGGGACGACGCCCGCTGCCCCTCACGGGCCGACAGGCCCACCCACCTCCGATCACCGGCCACGGCTAGGGAGTGCAGTCGCGATGAACACCAGGACCGACACGACGAACGACACGACGACCGCCCCGGTCGGTGACGCGATGGTGGATGCGGCCGAGGAGATGGGCCGGGTGGCGGAGCTGATCGAGCGGAGCGCGATTGGTGAGGCGCGGCGCCGGACGGCGCGGCTGGCCGATCGCGTGGACGACGCGACCCGCGCGTTGCTGGGGCAGATCCTCGCCGCCCTGGAGCAGCCGCCCGCGGTCGTGCTGCCGCGGCTGCGCGCGCTGTGGAAGTCCAGCGACGACGACGGCAAGGCGCTGGTGGAGGCGTGTGTGCCGCACGCCGAGCGGCGCGCGGAGTTGACGACGCAGGCGCAGCGCCACGCGGCGGCGGTGCGCGCGGAGCGCCGCGACTACGAGCGCCGCCGCCCGGGTTCGGTGGTCCGGCGCCGGGGTGCCCCGCAGCCGCGGCGTAGCCAGCGCGCCACCGAGCACGACGTCGCGACGCGGCGCTACTTCGCCGAGCGCACCGACCCGGGCGAGGTCACCGACGAGGCACCCGACTACGACCAGATCGACTACGACCGCGCCGCACTGGCGGCCATGAAGGGGTTGCCGTGTGTGGCGTGCGGGGTGGAGCGCTCCACGCGGGACCGGCAGCGCAGCCGCGACGACGGGTTGTGCGAGGACTGCCGCGAGGGCGGCATCACCGGGGTCCCGATCCCGGCCGCGGACGCCACCCGCGACGAGGTGCTCATTGCCCGCTGTGAGTACATCGCCGCCACCTCGGCCAGCACCGCCGAGCGCAACGCGCGGCTCAACCGCGACTGGCGCTGCCTGAAGGTCTACGACCGGTTCACGGTCTCGGACTGGCACGCCCGCCAGCCCCACTGACCGACCACCACCACGGAGGGGCCCCGCCACCGGCGGGGCCCCTCCCTCACGTTTCACCGGGCACCGGACCCGGGCCGGGCCGGCGTGCCGCCGGCACCGAGAACCGGCCGGCCGCCGCCGGCGCCGTCGGGTCGGTGGCCGCCGGCCGAGCGCGCCACACATGGGGCGCGGCGCCGTGGCCGGGGGTCGAGGCGCTCAGGGACCGCGCCGGGCCGAGCGTTCGGCGGACCCGCCTGCGGCGGCACAGTCGTTGTCCGCGGCCACGGCGGCGGCCCGGGCCGGTGAGCCGCGGCGGGCCGGTCAGGTACTCGCCGCTTCGGCCACTGGTGCGGTCGCGGACGTGTCGGCCGGAGTGTCGGCCGGTGGGGCCGGATCCCCTCCGCCCGGCGCCGCCGGGCCGGCCGCCGGGCCAGCGGGGGGCCGGCTCTGTCGGAGCACGGCGCGGACTCGTTTGACCGCGAGACCGAACATCGCGGCCAGGTCGTCGGCCTTGCGGCCGCCGGCGTGCAGCTCGGTCAGGATCTCGCAGCGGCGTTGCTCGATCTCGGCGAGCCGGGCATCGGCGTCGGCGCGGACGCGCTGCGCCTGCTCGTCGAGATCGGCCAGTGCCCGGTCGCGCTGCGCGGCGACCTGGGCGGCCTCGGTGTCCGCGCGTGCGTAGCGTTCGAACGCCGCGTCCTCACGCCGGCGCCGCTCGGCCTCCTCGGCGTCGAGCCGGTCGCGCGCCGCCGCCAGTTCCGCGACCCGGTCCCGGATCTGCCGGTCATTGTTCGTCTTGTTCTTGCCCGCCACGTGGGCCACCCCCGATCCGTCGACCGTCGCTTCCCCACCCGAACACCGGCCGGCGCTGCGTGCCCTGCACCGCCGCACTCGGGCCACCCGATGGTGCCCCACTCGCCGCAGCCCTGGCCACCGTTCGGTGCCCGCCGATCGCCACCGGTCGGCACTTCGCGGCTGCCTCAGTGGCCGTCACTGCGGCCCTTCGACCACGTCCTCACCCAGCTCTACCTCATCGCCTTGTTCTGTCCTGACTCTTCAGCTCTGTCTTCCTCTTCCTCCTCTCCTGTCATCACCTCTAGATCATCTTCTTGCTCTCCGACCCTCCTCGTCCTAGATCATCCTCCCATCACCTCCAGGCTTCACACCTATGCATCAAATGATCTTGCCGGTGGCTGGCGCCTCGCGTAGCCTTCCTGTCATGGGCGTCGTGCGTGTGACCGCGATGGCGCCCGGGTCTGTCGAGTACCTGCTCCACGGCTGCGATTCCCACCCCGAACAGACCCCGGAACAGGGGGCGGAGCAGGGGGTGGACTCCCCCGGTGTGGACAGCCCGGAACACTCCCACGGGGCGTGGGAACGCACCCCCGGAGCGGCGGAGTATCTGACCTCCGGGGCGGAGCACGGTGAACCCGACGGGGTGTGGTTCGGGGCCGGTCTGGAGGCGCTGGGGCTGCCCGCGCAGCCCGGTGACACGGCCACAGCGGAGGACGTGCGGGCCATCTTCGGGCAGCTTCGCTACCCCGAACACGTGGTGCCCGGGTCGACGGAGAAGACCCCGGTGTATCTGGGGTCGAAGCCGCGGCGGTTCCGCACGGCGGCGCAGATCGTGGCCGATGCGCTCAAGGCCGAGCCGGGGGCCACGGCGGAGCGCCGGTTCGAGATTGAGACGTCGGCGAAGAAGAACACGCGGACCCCGACGGCGTACTACGACGTGACGTTCTCGCCGGTGAAGTCGGTGTCGCTGTACTACACCGCGTTGCTGGCGGCCGGCGACGCGGAGGGCGCGGAGTTGGTGCGGGCGGCGCACGAGCAGGCGGTGCGGATCGCGTTGTCGGCGGCCGAGGCGGACGTGGCCTATGTCCGGTCCGGCCGGCACGAGGGCCGCGGCCCGTCGGGGCGGACAGTCGGTGAGTGGGAGGCGGCCACGGGGTTGGCCGCGGTGGTCTATGGCCATCACACCAACCGGGACGGGGAGCCGCAGCTGCACTCGCATGCGGGGGTGTTGAACCGGGCGGCCACGGCCGATGGCCGGGTGCTGGCGCTGGACGGTCAGGCGTTCAAGCCGGTCAAGGACGCGATGGCCACCGCCTACACGCGGGCCTATCAGCAGTTGCTGACCGAGTCGATGGGGGTGGTGTTCGAGCTGCGCCCCGACGGGGTGGCCCGGGAGATCGCCGGTATCGACGCGGAGCTGCTGGCCGCGGCCAGCACACGGACGCACGAGAAGGTGCGGCCGCGGGTTGCGGAGCTGGTGGAGGCCTACACCGCGCGGCACGGGCGGGCGCCGGGGGCGCGGGCCAAGCGGGCTCTGGTGGAGCAGGCGGTCAAGGACACCCGCAAACCCAAGACGGGGTTGGCCGGTCCGGCCGCGGTGGCGGCGTGGGCGTCCGGGGATCGTGGCCGGGCGGCCAGGTTGGCGGCCGCGCTGGACGCGGTCGACGAGCGGGTGATGGCCGCAGCGGCCAGTGGCCGGCACCCGGGCGTGGCCGCGGTGGACGGTCCGGCCGGGATGACCGGCCAGGTATCGGGGCGGGAGGCCGCCCGGTTGGTGCTGGCCGAGATCGACGGGTTCCATGCGGCCACCGCGGCCGCGGTCGACGGCCACGCCGCGAACGAGCGGCCGGGCACGACCGGGGTGGTGGCCGCGGATCGGGGGCTGTCGCGGCTGGGTTTCGTGGTCGATCAGGCC
The DNA here is from genome assembly GCF_040659795.1 of Pseudonocardia sp. NPDC049635. Classification (NCBI taxonomy): domain Bacteria; kingdom Bacillati; phylum Actinomycetota; class Actinomycetes; order Pseudonocardiales; family Pseudonocardiaceae; genus Pseudonocardia; species Pseudonocardia sp. NPDC049635. The sequence continues at coordinate 51,180 of NZ_JBFAON010000021.1, read as the reverse complement.
TTGGTGGCCGGGGTCGAGGGGGTGCAGGCGAAGTACGCGACGTGGACGGTCGGGAACCTGACCGCGGCCATCGACGAGCACCTGGGTGACCACGCCGGGATCGGGGTCGCGGCCGGGCAGCGGCCGGCGTTCGTGGCCGCGTTGGCCGGTGCGGTGCTGGCGCAGCCGGGGCGTTACGGGGTCGTGCAGGTCTCGGCCGGGGACCCCGTCCCGGTCCCGGAGGTGCTGCGGCGGACAGGCCCGGGTGGGGACGGGCGGTCGATGTTCCGGGCCCACATCGACGAGCGCTACGCCACCACCACGGCGATCGCCGGGGAGGAGCGGCTGCGTGCCCTGACCCACACGACCGGTGCGGTCACCGTGGCCGAGGAGCGGGTCGACGCCGCGATCGGGGCGCTGAGCGAGCGGGGATTGTCGGCTGATCAGGCGGCGGTGGTGGCCGGGGTGCTGGGGTCGGGGCGGACCGTGGACGTGCTGGTCGGGCCGGCCGGGACGGGCAAGTCCCACACTGTCGGTGCGTTGCGGACCGCGTGGAACGCGGAGGTCGGTGGGCGTGTGCTGGGGTTGGCGACGGCGAAGATCGCCGCGCAGAACCTCGACGGGCTCGGCCTGGAAGGGATGACCACCGCGGCGTTCCGGCGGCAGTTCCTCGAACCCGACGCCGGGAACGGTCAGGTGCGGCAACGGCTGGGTGCCGGGGACCTGGTCGTGGTCGACGAAGCCGGGATGAGCAGCACCGCGGAGCTGATCGCGATCGCGGACCTGGCCGCCGCGGCCGGGGCGAAGGTGCTGCTGACCGGGGACCACCACCAGCTGCAGCCGGTCGGGGCCGGGGGCATGTTCGCACACCTGGCCGCCGGGCCCGGTGTGTTCGAACTCGACACCGTGCACCGGTTCAGCGAGGACTGGGAGGCCGAGGCGTCGCTGCAGCTACGGGCCGGGCAGGCCTCGGCGGTGGCCGCCTACACCGACCGCGGCCGGGTCCGGACCGGGTCGCTGGAGGAGATGGCCGAGCACGCCGTGCGCGGGCACCTGGCCGACATGCTCGACGGCAAACAGGCCCTGCTCATCGTCGACACCAACCAGATGGCCGCCGAACTGTCCAGGAAGGTCCACGAGGAGCTGGTGCGGCTCGGGCGCGTGTCCCCCGACGTCCTGACCCGCCTGCCCGACGGCACCGAGGTCGGGGTCGGTGACCTGATCCAGACCACGTGCAACGACGGCCGTCAGCGCGTCGATCCGGGACCGGACGGGACGCACCGGCCGGTGACCAACAAGCAGCGCTACACCGTCCTGGGCCGCGATGAGCAGGGGCAGCTGCTCGTCCAGGACGACCACGGCGCCACCGCGCACCTGAGCAGGTCCTACGTCGAGGAGCACGTGCGGTTGGCGTATGCGGTGACCAACCATGCCGCCCAGGGGGTGACCGTCGACGTCGGGCGCGCGGTCACCGGCCGCGACGCCACCCGCGAGTCGCTGTATCCGGCGATCACTCGCGGCCGGTCGACGAACCTGATCTACCTGGTGACCGAGCAGGCCCCCGACGCCCACGACCCGCGCCGTATCGCCGACACCGCCGCGCAGCGGCTCGCCGACGTCGTCGCGCGCAGCGAGGTCGACGAAGCCGCCGTGACCGTGCGCGAGAGCGCCGAGCACGACATGGGTTCGTTCGCCACCCTCGGGGCGCTGATGAACCAGGTCAGCATGCGCGCCGCCGGCTCCGGCAACGACGAGGTCCTGGCCGGGCTGCTCACCACCGACCAGTACGAGCGGCTGCGCAACGAGCCCGCTTACGGGCGGATGCTCAACAAGGTCTACGCCGCACAGCTCGACGGGCACGACCCCCGCACGCTGCTGGGTGAGGCGGTCGGGATGCGCGGCTTCACCACCGCCGAGGACCTGTCGAAGGTGCTGCACTGGCGCCTCGGTCGGCTACTGGAGCACCGCGAACCCGAACGCGACACCACCGTGCCCGGGGCGGAGTGGACCACGGTGGCCGACACCCTCGCCCCCGGCGAGGTCCGGGACTACCTGCACGCTCTCGGTGAGCTCGCCCAGCACCGCCAGCACGACCTCGGGCAGCAGATCGCCGAACAACCCCCCACGTGGGCGCGTGAGCGGCTGCCCGAGGCCCCGGACCCGCACGAGGCACCGCAGGAACGGGCCGAGTGGGAACGCCGGGCCGGGCTGGTGGCCGCCTACCGCGAGTACCGCGGCATCGGCGAGGACCAGTCCTCCCTGGGGCAGGCGCCACCGGCCGAGCAGCCCTTCGCCTACGCGCTGTGGCGCCAGGCCACCGAAGCGCTCGACCCGGACCCGACCGCGCTGGCCTGGCAGCACAAGGACACCACCGAGCTCTACCAGGCCCGCGAAACCTGGGCGCTGGAGCTGTATCGCGCCGACGAGTACGGGCCCCGCGCGGTCGGCGAGGAACTGGCCGCCACCCGGCGCCTCGCCGCGGAGATCCGCGACGACGCCCTGCTGGCCCGCGCCGAAGCCGACGCACCCGACCCCACCCGAGACCGCGCCGAACTCCTGGCCACCGCGCGGCGCCACCACGAACTCGCCGACACCTACACCGCCGAAGCCGACGCCCTCACCAGCGAGTACGAAGCCCGCCAACAGTGGTGGGAACACACCGCGCCGCTGCGCGAGGCCGACCAGGCCGCCGCCGTCGAACTCGAACGCCGCAACCTGCCCGCCTGGCGCGACACCACACCCACCACCGAACAGCGGGGCGAACAACTCGCACTCGGCGACATCGGCGACGTCGTCACTCCGGACACCGGACACGACACCGAACCCACCAGCCAGGACCCGAGCACCCGGACCCAGCAGGCCCTCGACACCCTGGACCAGACCACCCGGCCCAACCATGCCCACCGCGGCCGCCCCGCCCCGACGCAGGACCGCGAACAGCAGCAGCGCGCCATCCACGACGCCTACACCCACCGCGCCCACCAGGACCAGCTCCAGATCGAAGCCGACCGCAACAGCAGCCGAAGCCACACCCAGCCCGGACACGGCTACGACCACGGTCACCACCTCGACCACGGCCACGCCGACCTGGGCTACGACGACTACGGCTACGACCTCGACGACGACTACTACTGACCCCAGACGGGGGCACCGCACCCCCGGGGCCGCAGCGATGCCAGCGGGGTGGGGCGGATCAGCTAGCTGCTGAGCAGGCGGTCCCACGCTGCAGCGCTCGCGGCCCGCAGCTCGTCCCGATCGTATTCGAGGCCCATCGCCCGCTGGTGCAAGCGGTCCGCTTCATGCTCGGCAGTCAGGCGCAGTGCCCGCTCGTCGGCCAGCACCCGGGTGCCCGTGACCTCCCACGGGCCCGGGCACATACCGCGATCAGCGTCTCCGATGTACTCGTGCCACGGCGGATCCACGATCTCGTACATCGAGTACGTCTCCCGAGGAAACCCCCAGGACACCTCGAACTCCTGCTCGACCAACGCCCGCAGCTCGTTCTCGTGGAACACGTCCGCGGAGGAGTGCACGCCTTCGCGCAAGAACTCAGCCGAGACCGGGGCCCGCTCCCCCGTCTTCAACACCGTCGCCATCGCACCCACGTAGACGTGGCAGTGCCACCGAGCCTGCTCGAACCCCGGCGCCGAGGACTCGACCAGCGCGGCCAGCTCCAACCGCGCCGGCGACAGGATCGAGGACCGCTCCGGGTCCCCGGCCCACCCGCACGCACGCTGGACCTCGCGCAACAACCGGTCCACGAGCCCGCCGTAGGCCCGGCCCCAGGCTTCGATCTTGTCCGACAACCCGGCCTCGGCCATCCCGTCCAGCATCACCGACAACGACGCCGGCGCCCGGAACAACACCTCGTGGGTACCCGGCGGCGGAACAGCCGCAGGATCGGCCACATCGAACAACCCGGCAGGCTCGACACGAGTGTCCCCGAACCGGCCGATACGAGCCATTCCGGACACGACACCCACCTCCGCGGGCTCACCCACTACTCAGCTAGCCCAGTGTAGAGGCAGAACCTGACAGCGAACTCGAGGTCAGGTTCCTCGCCGGGCCTGAGTGCAGGCCAGCTGAAGCCGTCGAGGCGTTGAAGGACCGATTCGGCGATCGCCCCGATCTTGAAAGTCCTCGGCGTCGCCGCGTCGACCTGTTACGGCTGGCTCACCCAACAACGCGACCCGTCGCAACGACGCCGTTCCGACACCGAGTTGCTCGAACAGATCCGCGAGATCCACGAACGCTCGGGGGCGACCTACGGCGCCCCGAGGGGTGCACGCGACCCCTGCGCCGGCGCGGCCACTTTGTCTCGCGCAAGCGGTCGAGCGGCTGATGCGCGAGCACCGCCTACAGGGCGCGTTCCTGCGTACACGCTGGCGCGTCGCTTCGACCAGGAAGAACCCGCGCCACGCTCCGGCTCCAAACTTGGTCAACCGGGTCATCGGACACCCACAAGGACTGTCGCATAGTTGGTGACAGCGGCTCCGCCCATGTTGAAGACCAGGGCCTGAGCTGCTCTCGGCAGCTGCATCTCCCCCGCCTCACCGACGAGCTGTTGAGCGGCCATAACGTGCTGTGAGACGCCCGTCGCACCGATCGGGTGTCCCTTAGCCTTGAGGCCACCCGACACGTTGACCGGCAAAATACCGTCTCGCGCGGTGTGTCCCTGCGCTAACAAGGTGCTCCCCTTGCCCGGCGCGGCGAGTCCGAAGGCTTCATACTGAAGTAGCTCGGCCATTGTGAAGCAGTCGTGGGTTTCGATCAGATCGAGCTCGCTCACATCGGACGCGGCCTGGGCTAGCGCAGCGCGAAACGCCCGTCCTGCGCCGTCGAAACTCAACGGGTCCCTCCGAGCCGCTAGGGCCATCGGCTCATTGGTCTGTGACCGTCCACTTATAGCCACGGACCTCCGAGCCGCGCGGGCGACGTCTGGTGAGGTGACAACTACGGCCGCAGCTCCGTCGGAGACGAGTGAACAATCCGTCCTGAGCAGGGGGTCGGCGACTACTGGGTTACTTTTGGAGACGGTCGCACAGAAGTCGACGCCCAGATCACGACGCATGTGTGCGACAGGGTTGGTGACCGCGTTGTGGTGGTTCTTCGCCGCGATCGCGGCGAGAGTCTCCCGCAGGCTGCCGTAGCGCTCGGAATACTGCCGCGCTAGTGTCGCGAACACGCCCGCGAAGCTGCCGAAGGTGGCCTCGGTCCGCAAGTGTGCACAACCGAGCAGGATGTCACCGATCTCTTGACCGGACACGCCTGTCATTTTCTCGGCACCTACGACGAGGACCACATTCGCGGTTCGTGCGGCGACCATGTCGAAAGCGGCGTAGAGGGCAGCGCTTCCGGTTGCACAGGCGTTCTCCGAGCGGACTGCTCGTATCCTCGCCAACTCCGGTGCACCCGCCCCCACCAGGGCGGCGTCGAAGCTCTGCCGCGAGAAGCCGGCTCCGAAGACCCCGACGCTGATAGCGTCGACGTCCGCGGCGTCCAGTTCCGCGTCCGCAAGCGCGGAAGCGCTGACATCCGCGATCAGGGCCTCGACGTCGGGATGGTCCAACTTACCAAACCGGGTGTGAGCCCACCCGATGATATGTGTTAACCCAGTCATGTCTGGACCTCCGTTGGTGAGGGCGGTGCAAAGGCAGACAAGGAGGGGTCGACCGCAGCACCGGCCGGCCCCTCCTCCCGGGTCAGGCGGGGGCCTCCACCTCTGAATCCGAGCGCTCGGTCTTTATGTACTTCAGGAGAGCCTCCACGACGTCCTGATTCTGCTCTGCGGCCTGCTTCTTCACATCGAGCCACTCCCGGAGATCCTGGTTGGCCGTCGCGACCCGGTCGTTCCAGTTCTCCGTCATGGGGGTGGTGATCTCGAGGCGGATATTGTTCACCGGGTCGTGGAAATAGATGCTGTAGATGATCTTGTGATCGGTCGGGCCGACGACCTCGATTCCGTTGTGCACCAGCCAGGCGTGCCACTTGTCGACTATTTCCATGCTGTCAACCTCGAAGGCTAGGTGGTCGAAGATCTCATAGGCAAGATGCCCCTTTGGGTTCGCCTTTGGGATCCCGGGGGCCTCGAAGAATGCCAGGGTGGAACCATCGCGCAAGCGAAAGAAGACATGGAAGTATGGAATGTCGTCACCGGTGGACGGAACGGAGTCGCCGATAACTGTGCTGACCATCGGCATGCCCATGATATTCTGGTAGAAGTCGACCGTGCCCTCCACGTCGTGTGTGACATAGGCGAGATGGTTCAGCATCTTCGGCCCGCCGGGAAGTGTAGGGGCGGTTCGACTCTCGCTGGGTTGCTCGGTGGTGGTCATGTCATGTACTCCTCGGTGGTGATAGATATAGAGTTCGTCGTCGCATAAGTCTCGTATCAGCGATCACGAGGGGCACGACCTGATTCTTCTATCCCGGCGATATCGATGTTCGTGCACCGGGCATGTGGCGAATTGTCAGTTCGACCAGCGGGTGGTATGTCCCTCGACGACACGAGCTCGGAGGCCTTGGTCATGTCGGTGAACGTCCATGATTCGAGCTGATGACGACCCGGTCCTTTGTGACGACCTCGGGTGCGGTTGGCCGGTTCGGGCCTCAATCGCTGGGATGGTGGGCTCCGTGGCCGGCCGCGCTGCGGTTGCCGGGGGGACAGGCTGATCATCCTCACGCGGTGACCTTGATCGCGTGTGGATGGAGCTGGGGCGGTGTTGAACACCGATGGGTCCGAAGGTCGCTCATGGTGCCGTATACGGCGCAGGCGGCCCGTAGGAAGGCGAGGCTGTCTGCGGTATGCATCGCCGCAGTCCAGCGCAGTAACCCGATACAACCCACGACCTCACCGTGCACCTCAACCGGTAGGAACAGGGCCGAGGTCGGCTGTGGCTCCTCACCGCGCAGGATCCGGAATGTGTTGCGGTGTGGGTGCGCCGTGACCTGCGCGAGCTGAACCGGCCCTCCGGTTCGAACGGCGTGCGCACTGGCGAAGTGGCCCTTCAGCGATACACGCGGTCCGACGGCCTCGGCCCACCGGGGTGACATGCCGGTGTGGGCGAGCAGTCGAAGCCAGGATCCCTCGAGATGGTGGACACCGACACCGTCGGCCAAGTTGGCTTCTACGAGCTTCGCCGCCATGCACTGCGCAGCCTCGTCGACGTCGTTGCAAGCACCGAGCGCGGTAACCAGCGAGGCGAGCTGGTTGAGATGCTCCTCGCCGACCGAGCGCGCAGGCGCGGGCTGTGCGTGGTCAGGTACTTGCACGACCGGACTTGCGAAGCGGTAACCGACCTCCCGTACCGACTCCACGAGCACCGGCTGGCGAGCGTCGTCCCCAAGCTTCTGCCGCAGCCTACAGATGAAGATCCTTAACGTATTCAGCCCGGCCTTACCGCTGCAACCCCACACGCGGGGAACGATGAATGAGGGCGGCAGAGCGCGCTCTGAGTTGCGCATGAGCTCCGTCAGTAGATCGAATTCGGTCGCCGTTAAGCGTACGGGGTGCTCATTGATGCTGACCGTGCGCTGCCACAGATCCACGTGCAAGGTCTTGCTCACCAGGTAGCGTGTCTCGAGTTTGAGGCTCTCGGCGCCGCGCCGCATGGTGGCCATGACATGGGCGAGGGTGTCGTCGGCGGACAGGCCCGCGGGGACGAGAGCATCTGCGCCAGCTCTGAGCAACGGCGCCGCGGCCATCGTGCCGAGGTCCCCCACTGCCACGATCGGTGCGGAGGTCGCGCGCCGGATCGTGGTGACGGCGTCCACCGTCCAGTTTCCCTCGCTGGGGACCACGAGTACGGCTGCGGGATGCCGGACGGAGGCCGTCCAGGCGAGCCGTGTGGTGTTGTGTTCCTCGACGACCGGCCAACCCATCGTCATGCACTGGCTCTTGAGTCGAATGAGGCCGGTGTCGTCAGACGTCGCACCGACGATCAGTACCGGTGCCGACGGCGTGAAGTGCCCGATTGAGGAGGAACGGTTACTTCCTGTCGTTTCGATCATGTGCGTCTCCGTCATTGGAAACGAGGGCCAGCACTGTGGTGGCGGCCGTCCGGGAGTATTGGGGTCAGGCGGCCGGAGCAGAGTGCGCGATCTGGCGGAGGTCAACGTCGGGCCGTGCCGCGAGCTCCGGTGCGAGGTCGATCCTGTTCTCGAGTAGGGCGCGCGCCCCCACGTGGTCACGCACCCGGTTGACGGACTCGACACCGAGAAGCCGCTCACCTGCGTAACAAAAGACGGAGAACCCCGAATTGTCTTGAGAGCGGCGGACTACAGTCCGGTCGTGTCCCTGCACGAGTCCGACCATCTGGACCTTCGCGCCGTACTGCTCAGTCCAGAACCACGGTACCGCCGAGTAGGGGGCTCCGGTACCGGTAAGTCGGGCGGCAAGGCAGCGCGCATGCCCTACCGCGTTCTGCACCGACTCTAACCGGACCTGGCCACCATCCCGGTCTGCGGATGGAAACGCGGCGCAGTCCCCGATCGCGGAGATGCGCTCATCCGACGTCCGGAGGAAGGAATCGACGAGCACGCCGTTGTCCACCCGGAGCCCTGCGGAAACGGCGAGCTCGGTAGCCGGTACGACACCAATCCCGACGACCACAAGGTCACACGGCAGAACCGTGCCGGCCGACGTCACCACACCAGCTGCACGTCCAGCGTCCTCGATGATGCGCGTAACGCTTTGCCCCACAAGGACTGCTACACCGTTGGCCGCGTGCATGTCCGAGAGGTGTACGGCGGTCACCTCGCTCACCGACCGCGGCAGGAGACGATTCGCCGCTTCCACGACAGTGACCGATCGCATGACCTTGCTTGCGCAGGCGGCGATCTCAAGGCCTATGAAGCCGCCGCCCACGACGACGACCGATCCACCACACCGGAGTGCGGACCGGAGCTGAACTGCCTCGTCGAAGGTCCGCAGATAGTGGACTCCCGGAAGGTCGCCACCCGGAACCTTCAACTCCAGGTTCCGGGAACCGGTGGCCAGCACGAGCTGGTCGTAGGCCACCTCCGCCCCAGAACTGAGCTTCACGGCGCGCTGGTTACAGTCGATCTGTACCACAGGGTCACCGGTTCGTAGTGCAATGTCCTTCTGCTCGAACCACTTCAACGCGCGCAGGCCCACGACGGCACTGTCCTCCGTGGGATTTGTTGCGCCGAGGATCCCCTTGGACAATGGAGGTCGGTGGTACGGCAGGTGGGGTTCCTCGCCGAGGATGGTGAGGGCCGCGAGCGGATCGGCCGCCCGCACGGTGGCGGCGAGCTCGACGCCGGCATGTCCACCGCCGACGACCACGACGTGGCCCGTCATACCTGCGACTCCGGGACCCGGACGACGAGCCCATCGAGCTCTGGTGTCATGACCAGCTGGCAGCTGAGTCTGCTCTGCTCGGTCCTCGGGGCGGTGGTGGCCTCCAGCATGTCGTCCTCGTCCTCTGAGAGCGCGGGGAGCGCCCCCCAACCGTCCTCGACGTACACGTGGCACGTCGAGCAGGCGAGATTGCCACCGCATTCGGCGACGATGCCGTCGATTCCGTTGGCCACGGCGGCCTTCATCACAGGCGTCCCGACCGGGACGCTGACCTCCTCGCGGGTGCCATCGTCGAGAATATAGATCACTGTGGGCACGAACGGTCCCTCCGCCACCGCACCGGCAGGTTCAACGGACCGCGGAAGACCCAGCCCGCCCACCGGGTTTCGATGTCGTTTGCGAGCTCGAGGCCCTCGAACCGGTCGAAGAGGGCGGGCAGGGCGATCTGCCCAATGCAGATCCGTGCCATCCAGGCGCCGAGGCAGAAGTGCGGCCCGCTGCCGAAGGCGAGATGGCCCGCGGTGTGGGCGTGGATGTCAAACTCGTCGGGTGCAGTGAAGCGCCGCTCGTCGCGGTTGGCCGAGGCGACGACGACGCCGACCCTGGCCCCCCGGTGCAGCGGCACGCCTGCGAGCTGTGTGTCCTCGACGACCTGTCGGGGGTACATTCCGATCGGGGCGATCCACCGGACCGCCTCCTCGAACACCCGCTTCCATAGCGTGGGATCGGCTTCCACTGCGGCGCGCTGTTCGGGGTGAGTAAGCAAGGCGTAGGTCGCCGTGGCCCCGGAGTCGCGGAGCTCGTTGATTCCGCCCGCGATGATGACGCGTACGTTCAACTGGACGTCGTCGACGTCGAGTGGTGGATCGACGTGCAGCATCGCCGATACGATTGAGTCGTCGGGATTGGCCAGGAAGTGCTCGGATGACGCGGCGACGGCGGCGTCGAGGGCGGTGACCGCGGCATCGTTGCGGGCCCAGACCGCGGGGTCCTGCGCGTGGTTCGCGCACCCGTCGATCATGTCCTGGGACCAGTTGAACAGCTCGGTGTCGGAGACGCCGCGCAGACCGAGCACCGCAGCGAGGGCACGCGCGGCCAACGGTCGGAAGTAGTCCGCGAACAGGTCGGCCTCACCGGGCCCCGGCCCACCGAGGTCGTCGAGCAAATCGTCGGCGAGGGCACGGAACCGGTCGGCCCAACTGCGAACGGCGCGGGGCCGGAATGAGGCCTCGGCGGCGGCGCGCAGGGCACGGTGGGACTCGCCGTCACGCCGCATCAGGACCTTGCCGATCGCACGGACGACGACCGAGGGGTCTTCCGCGGAGGAGAACACCCCCGGGTTCCGCTCAATCGTCACGATGTCCTCGTACCGGGTGACGAGGTGATAACCCAGGGCCGGGACCCAGGCCACCGGTTCATGGGCGCGCAGGCGCGCATAGATCGGATACGGGTCGGCGTTCAGAGCGGCGAGTGAAATCTCGGCGATCGGGTCGACCGGGCTCCTGGGGGGGCCACTCTCCGTGGGCGTAAGCGTCATCGGTACCTCCTCGGGTGCCGATGACGATGACACCGGATCGGACTACGGTAAAGGCGAACCTTCCGAACGCTTTCAACGGAGAAACCTCATGGCTCGGTTCACTCTTCGGCAGCTGGAGTACTTCGTCGCGGTCGCCGACCACACCACGATCACGGCCGCGGCCCGGCACTGCGGCGCGTCGCCTGCTGGGCTGTCGGAGGCGATCTCGAACCTGGAGCGGTGCCTTGGGGTGGACCTGCTGATCCGGCATCGAGCCAGGGGTGTAGCGCTCACCCCAGCGGGGGTCCGGTTCGCGGCGGGCGCCCGTCCGCTCCTGGCCGAGGCAGACGACCTCGAAGCGGTGACCCGGGCGGACGGTGCAGTCGTGGCGGGCCGGTTGGCGATGGCCTGCTACACCTCGCTCGTCCCCTTCCTGTTGCCCGCGTTGCTCGACGAGTTCGCTCTGCGGCACCCGAAGCTGCAAGTCGACCTCGTGGAGGGCTCGCACGACGAGTTGCGCCCATTGCTGGTGGGGGGAGCGTGCGAGATCGGCCTGTTGTACGAGAACGGCATCGGGGCAGATCTGGAGTACACGGTTGTCCAGGCATGCAGGCCGTACGTGATCCTCCCGGCGGACCATCGGCTGGCGTCGCGCAACGAGGTGGCCCTCGCCGACCTCGTAGCGGAGCCGCTGATCACCTTCGAAGTCCCGCCGAGCGCCGACTGCGCCCGGCAGATCGTGGCCGACACCGGCTTGGAGCACGTGCCGGGTCATCGCACCACGAACATCGAGATGGTCCGGTGCCTGGTCGCGCGCGGACTTGGCTGGGCGATCATGGTGCAGCGCTGGCCGAGCGCCATCAGCTACGAGGGTCGCCCCCTGGTGTCCCGCCCGATCGCCGACCCGGTCGACGAGTTCAGAGTCGCGGTGGCGTGGCCCGTCGGGACCCGCCAAAGGCGCCGGGCGACAGCGGTCGCCGACTTCTGCCGGGAGACGTTTGGTGTCGTCGGATCGACATATTCCTGACATGCGCGTGGTGTCACGGTGACCGGGTGAGCGTGAGTAGCGCCCCGACGACGGGGATCACAGTCCAGCGGAATCTGCTCGCCGCGCCGGCGGTGCCCAGCACCCGTGTGGACGTCTATTCCGGAGTCGCGCGGCTCGCGGCCACGGTGTGGGCAAGCGAGGTGATCCCGAAGGGCACCCGCCCAGACACGGCGATCGTGATGGTGCACCCGACCTCGAACATGCTGGGGCACTACGCACTCGTCCCCCTCGCGGAGCGCGGGTACGCAGGCATCGGGCTGATCACGCGGTACGTTGGCAACGACTCTTCGTTGACCACCGAGAACGTGCTGCTCGACATCGCCGCGATGGTGCGACACCTGCGTGAGGAACGTGGGTACCGCCGGATCGTTCTGGTGGGCAACTCCGGTGGCGCCTCCGTGGTCCCCTACTACCAGGCGCAGGCCCGCCAGCCCACCGTCACTGACCCGCCCGGTGGCGGCCCGGACCTGACCCGTCACGAACTGCCCCTAGTGGACGGGGTGGTCATGCTGATGGCGCACTCCGGTCGCGCGCGGCTAGTGACGGAGTGGCTGGATCCGGCGATTGTCGACGAGTCCGCGCCCTTCGTCCGCGATCCGGTGCTTGACATGTATGACGAGCGCAACGGCCCGCCCTACAGCGCCGAGTTCGTGAGGCGGTACCGGGCGGCCCAGGTCGCGCGCAACCGCCGTATCAGCGCATGGGCGGACTCGATGCTCCGCGCTGCGCCCTCCGGTGCCGACGACGTCCCGTTCGTCGTCCACGGGACCTACGCCGACCCGCGCAGCCTGGACGATGCAATCGAACCGAGCGACCGCGAGATCGGAGCGTCACTCTGGGGCCCACCCGCTGTGGCGAACCACCTGCCCGCGGCGATCGCTCGGTACACCACGGCGCGAAGCTGGCTCAATCAATGGTCGATCGACCACGCCCTCGGCGACGCGCTGCGCTGGCTGCCATCGGTCGGAGTTCCCGTCCTGGTCGTTTACGGCACGGGGGACACCGCCGCGCACCCGCGGCACGCGCTGGACATGTACGAGGCAGCCGCCGCGCACTCGCGCGAGCTGGTCGCCCTCCAGGGAGCGGGCCACTACTTCCAGGGGCAGCCGGAGTTGCGCGACGAGGCATGCGACCGCATCGCCGCGTGGACGGCAGGCCTGGGTTGAACAGTGACAGCATCGATCGAGCAGAAGGAGCACTCATGAGCCAGCAGACCGAGACCCCGCGCCTGTCCGGGCCACCCGCCCAGGGCCGACCGAAGATGCTCAACCACCTCGCCTACGTCACGCACGATGTGGAGGGCACCGTCGATTTCTACACCCGCGTCATGGGCATGCCGATGGTGAGCACGGTGATCGGGTCGAAGGTGCCCTCTACCGGCGACGACTTCCCCTACTTCCACGTCTTCTTCCGGTTAGATGACGGGTCGACGCTGGCCTTCTTCGAGGCGCCCGGCCTGCCGCGGGCCAACCCGAAGGGGCACCCGGCCTACGACATCTTCGACCACCTCGCCTTCGAGGCCGACACCCCCGACGACATCTACGCGTGGGCGGCCTGGTTGTGCCAGAACGACGTCGAGATCGTCGGGCCCACCGACCACGGCATCATCCTGTCGATCTATTTCCGGGACCCGGTCAACGACATCCGGCTCGAGATCACCTGCCCGCTGGTCGAGGACTGGAACGACCGGCAGGACGCCGCGGCACGCGACCTGCAGGACTGGACCGACGTGAAAAACATGGCCCACGAACAGGGCCAAGACGTCAGTGAGGCGTTGCTGAAGTTCATCGCAGCCCGCGACGCCGAGCACTACAGCCGGGGCGACGAGGCAACGGTCGACCCGGACCGGTCGGCGTGAGACCGCGATGAACCTTGCACGCATGCTTGGCCAGGTCGCTGCCCGGTATCCGGACCGCCCGGCGGTGACCTGGGGTGAGCAGACCCTGCGCTGGGCCGAACTCGATCGTCGCGTCACCGCCCTCACACACGGCCTGCGCGGGCTCGGCCTTGGTCCGGGTGATCGAGTCGTTGTCTTGATGCGCAACCGGCCCGAGTTGATCGAGACGATGTACGCGGCGTTCGCGGCGGGGGCAATGCTGGTCCCACTGAACGCCAAGCTTCCCGCTGCGGAGGTCGCATACCACGTCGAGGACTCTGACGCGGCGGTGCTGGTCACCGATCAGGCGGGCGCAGCCGAGGTCGGCGACGTGTCGTGTCCGATGCTCGCGACGGGCTCGGGATATGAGACGCTGGTGTTGGAGCACGCCGACCGACCGGCCGAGATCGCGGACGTCACACCGGTAACGCCAGCCTGGCTCTTCTACACCTCCGGCACTACCGGACGACCGAAGGGCGCTGTGCTCACTCACGGTGGGCTGGCCTTCGTCGTGGCGTCCTGGCTCGCAGACCTGACCCCAATGGACGAGCGTGACGTCGTTCTGCACGCCGCACCATTGAGCCACGGCGCGGGCTTCCACGCACTGGCCGCCGTGGCCCGCGGCGCGCACCAAGTGATCCCGGTCGCGGAGGGCTTCGCCCCAGCCCCGGTGTTGGAGCTGATGCGTACCCGGGCGGTGACCACGACCTGGATGGTGCCGACGCAGATCACGATGCTCGTCGATCACCTCAGCGGCGCGGCCCCGGAGCTTCCGGCGCTGCGCTCGGTCGTCTACGGCGGCGCACCCTTCCCACCTACCGAGCTCGCGGCCGCGCTGCACACCTTCGGCCGTGTCCTGGTCCAGCTGTACGGGCAGGGCGAGTCACCGATGACCATGACATGGCTCCCAGCCGCCGACCATCCCCATCCCGATAACCCGGACCTCACACTGCTGCGCTCGGCGGGATATCCGCGCCCGGGCATGGACATCCGGGTCGTTGACCCCGACACCGGTGCGGTCCTGCGCGAGAACGAGGTCGGCGAGGTCGCGGTCTCGGGGCCCCCGGTCATGACCGAGTACTGGAACCGGCCCGAGGAGACAGCGAAGGCGCTCCGAGGCGGGTGGCTGTTCACCGGTGACCTAGGCCGCCTCGACGGATACGGCCGGTTGTACCTGCTCGACCGATCCAAAGACATGATCATCAGCGGTGGGTCCAACGTGTACGCAGTCGAGGTAGAGCGGGCGCTCCTGGAACATCCCGCCGTCGCCGACACTGCGGTGATCGGGACTCCGGACCGCACCTGGGGTGAGATCGTAACCGCGGTGGTCGTTCCCACCGGACCGGTGACGCCGCCAGACCTGCTCGCAGAGCTGTCCCGACACTGCCGTGGCTTGCTCGCCCCGTACAAGGCACCGCGCGCCGTCGAGGTTGTTGACGAGATCCCGCGCAACACCTACGGAAAGATCGACAAGCGCGGCCTGCGGGAGCGCTTCTCCACGAATGGGGCGAGGGCATGAGCGAAATCGAGACCGAGGTCCTGATCGTCGGGGGTGGAGGTTGCGGGTTGGCCGCGTCAATCATGCTGGCCGACTTGAACGTGGATTCGTTTCTCGTGGAACGGCACGACTCCACCTCGCAGCTGCCGAAGGCCCACTTTCTGTCCCAGCGGACGATGGAGATCCTGCGCCAGCACGGGGTCGCCGACGAGGTCTACGTGGTCGGCGCGCCCCTGGCGAACATGTCGAAAGTCCGGTTCGCCACGTCCCTTGGCGGTGACGGGCCGCTCGACCAGCGCACGATCTTCAGCATCGATTCCTACGGTGGTGGTCCGTTGCGGGAGCGGTACGAGGCCGACAGCCCGGTCGTCTGCACCGACCTCCCGCAGATCCGGCTTGAGCCACTGCTGCGCAGGCATGCGGAGGCTCGCAACCCCGGCCGGGCCCGGTTCGGTCATGAGCTGACCAGCTTCACCCAGGACGGCGCCGGCGTCACCGCGGTCGTGGTGGAGCGCGCCTCGGGCCAGGAGACCACGGTCCGGGCCCGGTACCTCCTCGGAGCGGACGGTGGTAAGACCATCGGCAGGGCCCTCGGGATCGAGATGGTTGGCCGGACCGACTTGCTGGACATGGTGACGGTGTACTTTACCGCCGACCTCTCCGAGTGGGTGCCCGACGACGGCGCGTTGCAGACCTGGTTCTGCAACGCGAGCGCCCGGGGCCTGTGGTCCAACGGGAACCTCGGTCCCCGTGGCCCGCACCACTGGGGCCCTAAGTCCGAGGAGTGGGCTGTGCACTTCTCCATGCCGGTGGAGGAGGGGGCGCGCTTCGACACGACGACCGTGGCACCCCGCATCCGGGAACTACTGGGCATCCCGGATCTGGACCTGGAGGTGCTCAGCGTCAATCACTGGGTGCTCGAGGGAGTCCACGCGCAGCGTTACCGGGAGGGCCGGGTGTTCCTCGCCGGAGACGCTGCGCACCGGCATCCGCCGACCACCGGGCTCGGGCTCAACTCGGCCTTCCAGGACGCGCACAACCTGTGCTGGAAGCTCGCCGCCGTGCTGCAAGGCCACGCCGGGGTAGCGCTGCTCGACACCTACGAACCCGAGCGGCTTCCGATCGCCCGTCAGCACATCGAGTGGTCGACGATGACCTTCAACGGGCACGCCGTGCTGCCGGCCGCGATCGGGCTGGTGGCAGGGGATTCCGAGCGCAATGCCGCCGCACTCACTGCCTACTTCGCGGACGATCGCGGTGGCGAGATCCGCCGGGCTATGGTGGCTGACGTCGCGACGCAGGCGATGCGCCGTGAGTTCCAGGCTCATGACATCGACCTCGGTTACGTCTACACCGACGGGGCTCTCGTCCCGGACGGCACTCCCGCGCCGCGTCGCGACCCGGCGGGGCACGACTACCGGCCGACCACGCGCCCCGGACACCGTATGCCGCACGCTTGGCTGGAGGGCCCGCAGGGCCGGATGTCCACGCTGGACCTGCTTGGCCGTGGCCGTCTCCTGCTCCTGCTGGGGCGCGACGGCGAGGCCTTCGCCGAAGCCGCCCGCTCGCTCGTCGAGGAGACGGGCCTACCCCTGACGACCATCGCGGTGACACCGACCGGCCCCGTCGCCGATCTCACCGGGCAGTGGTCGCGCGTGCGGCAGGTCGAGGACGACGGTGCCGTCCTCGTCCGGCCCGACGGGCACGTGGGTTGGCGCAGCCAAGGTGCCGTTACCGACGCCCGCGCCACGCTGCGGAGCGCACTGGACGAGATTCTGCGCCGCAGTCCCTGACCGCGCCGGGCCCAACCGATGTCTGCGCCCCGGTGCTCGCCCACCGTCTGCCTGCCGCCCACCGTGCCGTGCGAGCACCGACACCACCCGACTTCTGCCTTCTCGCCCATCGACGTACGAGGAACGCGCCATGACCACCGACCTGCCCAATGCGGCCGCCGTCGCCGCCCGTCTCGAACGCCTTCCGGTCTCCTCCTGGCACCGCAAGCTAGTGGTGATCGTTGGGATCGGATTGTTCTTTGAGTTCTTCGAAGTCTTCGCAGGCAGCGTGCTGCTCGCCGTGCTCCGTCCCGCTTGGGAGCTCGGGCCTCTGGAGAGCGCGCTGCTCGTCGGGTCGGTGTTCTTCGGGATGTTCACCGGTGCGTTGACCCTTGGGCGACTTGCCGACCGGTTCGGCCGCAAACGCATGTTCATCATCAACCTGATGATCTACCTCGGGTTCGGGCTGCTCGCCGCTGCCGCGCCGAACGTCTGGTGGCTGATTGCCTGCCGTTTCCTCGCCGGGCTCGGCGCCGGCGCCGAGGCGGCGCTGATCCCGACCTACCTCAGCGAGTTCATTCCCCGACAGCGCCGCGGCCGCTACATCGGCCTGGCCATGACGATCGGATTTCTGTCGTTCCCCGTGGTGTCCCTGCTTGGCGCGCCACTCGCCCAGGTCTTCTGGCTGATCGACGGATGGCGTTGGCTGCTGATCATTGGTAGCTCGGGGGTGGTGCTGGTGGTGTGGATGCGCCGGAACCTGCCCGAGTCTCCGCGTTGGCTAGTGGCAACAGGGCAGACGGCAAAGGCCGAAGCCGAGCTGGCGAGGATCGAGGCGACCATCATGCGCCGCACTGGGACCCCACTGCCGCCGGTGCCCGAGGTCGCCTCCATCGAGCCGGCCACCCGCGCGGCGGAGATACCAAGGCCGGAGTTCGTTCGTCGCGTGCTCGCCATCGGGGCGCTGCTCGTCTTCGGCACGATGGGTTACTACGGGTTCGGCTCGCTCGCCCCAGTCTTGCTGGTCGACAAGGGGTTCGACGTCACGCAGTCGTTGATCTACACCGCGATCATCGCGATCGGCTATCCGCTCGGAGCCGCGCTCGCCTCCTTCGTCGCAGAGAGCCTCGAACGCCGCGCCCTCGTCATCACCGCGGCCGCCGGAACTGGGCTTTTTGGCCTGGTGTTCGGGTTCGCTGCTTCCGACTGGTTGATCCTGCTCGCCGGGTTCCTCGTAGGAGTCGCCGCCAATGTCCTCGGCAGCTCCTCGACCATGTACATGGCGGAAGTGTTCCCTACCCGCATTCGCAGCACCATGGTCGGCGTCTGTTATAGTCTCGGCCGACTGAGCGCAGGGGTAATGCCGTTCGTTGGGCTGCCGATCCTTGCCGCGTTCGGTGCCGCCGGTGTGCTCATCGCCTCAGCGGTCCTGCTGAGTTTCGCCTGCCTATTCGTCCTGGTCTTCGGGCCACGCACCACCGGCCTCAGCCTCGAGCAGCTCACTGAGCCCGGGGTCGCCGCGCAGGTCATCCTTGCCCCTGAAAACTCCAACACAGCCGGCACTCTCCCCGAGGTTCGCTGACTGCGATTCCCCAGGTCGGGGAGGCGTCAGCGGTACGGTTCGAGTTTCGTGGCGGGCCGGTCAGGATCACCGGGGAACTAGCGAGGATCGGTGTCGGGATGTTCGGCGACCGCGGTAGTGATGATGTCGTCGTACTTGGCAAGCCGGGTGTTTGCATCGTCCCGGCGTGTCGGGAGGCTTAGAGATGGCTTCAGAATGAGCTCGGCGTGTCTGCTGTAGACACGCCGAGCTCATTCTGAACCATCTCTTAAATCCGTGACGCGACGGCCGGGACCGGGTGGGAGCACTCAGCGTAAGGTGACGTGGCGGCCGACCGGGGAGAACAACCGAGCGGGGCAGGGTGGTAGGCCTCGAGGTTCGCTCGGAGCTGGGTCTCGGTGGTCTGCTGGGTCTTGTTGGACGGCCCCACGTCACGCACGGGTCAACACTCCGATCTCAGTCAGCAGCGATACGGCGTGGTCAGGACGCGCCAATATCGGGCGGGGTTGGTGAAGGAGGGTGTTGGCCAGAACGAACGCGTCGAGCCCGGTCACTCACGGCGCACACGTGATCGCTCCCGGTTGTGTGACGCGAGTGGATATCGCAATGAATCGCGGTGACGTGGAGAACCCGACCTTCCGCGGTATCTCGCTGCGGGTGCCGCGTTTGCGATCCGCGGCCCGCGGAGTACCGGGCCGGTGACCGGGAACGCTGCCGGGGCGCGGCGATGCTGACGAGGGGCGAGGTCGCCACCAAGGCGGCGCTGGCCACTGAGATGCTCGGTCGCGTTCTCGACGCCGCCTGGGTCTGCACATGAGGCCTACGGGCAGGATCACATGTCCCGTTCCTGGTGTGAGCGGCGCGGATCGGCCATGGCGTCGTCGTTCCACGTCGCCAGTCCATGTGAGTCGCTCTGGGTCCGGTGGAGTCTCCACCGGACCCAGAGCGCCTCAAGTGCCCAGCCCGGCGACATGGGAGACGAGTTGCCCGACCAAGCGCCCCGACGCGTCGGGTTGAGCGCGGCCCCGTTGTCCGACAAGAGCCGTTGCGGCACTCCGTGGGCGGCTACGGCCTTGTTGAACACCGTGATCGCGTCGCGGGCGGTCTCGCCGGGCGCGGCGTGGGAGGCGACGGCGTAGCGGGAGTGGTCGTCGATGAGCTGGAAGATCACGCATTTGCGGCCTCCGGTCAGGACGTACTCGGTGGCGTCGAGTTGCCAGCAGGCGTTGGGCGCCGGATAGACGAACCGCCGCCACGCTGAGCGGGGCTTCTTGCGCGGCTCCCGGCGGGAGATCCCGGTTTCGCGGAAGATCCGTGCCAGCGACGCCGTCGACGGCACTGAGCTCAGGCCCATTGCGCGCATCTTGTCGTGCACGCTGATCGGGCCGTGGTCGAGCCCGGACGCCTCGAGCGCGGCCCGCACCGCGACCGCCTGGGTCTTGGTCTGCTCGGTCAGCTTCGACGGGCTCGACCGGGGTCGTCGGGAGCGGGGCTCGAGCACCGCCGCGGGGCCCTCCGCGCGGGCCCGCTTGCGGAGCTCGTAGAACGACTTTCGCGAGATGCCGTGCTCGGTGCAGAACGTCGAGACCGCCCCCGCGGCGCGTCGTCAGGCCACTGCGCAATCGCAAGGCGGACACGGGGATCGATGGGTTCCTGGGCGGGCACCGCCGCAGCCTCGCGACGGAAGTGTCACCACCAACAACACCCCCAGTGTCACCGATGTCCCGACGCAGGATCGTCACCGATGTCCTGAGACATGACACAACTCCGACGACCTCAGGTCAACGAAGTCGAACAGCTGTTCGATATTTGAGTCGTGACCAGTCCTCGGCTGCGGCGTAAACGGCGTTTACCGGTGCGCAGCTGGGCTCCGACGCGCCACAGACGACCTGCTGCGCAGAGTGATAGCGGTGATCTGCGATTATCGGAGCCGATCCGAAGTACCGCCCGCCGGGCGGGAAGCAGACGGAGGGGATTACTTCATGGCGCGCGTGCACGTCATCGCTAATCAGAAGGGCGGGGTCGGCAAGACCACCGTCACGGTGAACCTGGCCGCGGTCGTCGCAGACACCCTCGGGGGAACCGCCGACTCGTCACCAGTTCTGGGGGTCTCGACCGACCCCCAAGCATCGATGCTCGAGTGGGCCCAGCGCGTAGGGGACGACCTCCCGTTCGACTTCGAGCAGTGCCACGACAACCCACAGTTGCTCGGCACGCTGCGCGAGATCAAGCAGTACTCGCACATCTTCGTGGACACTCCCGGGAGTCTCCAAGACGAATCGATCCTTCGAACGGTGCTTACCCAGGCCGACGACGTCATCGTGCCGCTCGAGCCAGAGCCGTTGTCGTTCTCGCCCGCGACCCGATCCATCCAGAGCGTCATTGAACCGGCTGGCGTGCCGTGGCGGGTCCTTCTCAACAACTGGGACCCCCGCGACGGGGCCGGAGACCTGGAGCAGACCCGCGAGTACGTCGCCGCCCGGGGCTGGCCGGTATTCAATACCGTCATCCGCCACTACAAGCTGCACACCCGTGCCTCAGCCGAGGGCATCACCGTAGTGCAGTACGCGAAGAACCGCGTCGCGCTCGAAGCCCGGCAAGACTTCTTCCGCCTCGCACTCGAGGTACTGGGCTCTGGAAGCGAAGGCCCCCGGCACTCCAGCGACGTAAACGGCGTTTACGCGGCCAGTGAGGAGTGACCCATGGGCAAGCGTGTCAACCTCGCCGAGCTCGCTCGCGAAGAGCTCCCAGAGCACTACGCCGCTTCCGCAAGCGCGCCGCCTGTGGTCGAGGCAACTCCGGTGCCAACGCCGAAACCTCCCGAGGCTCGGGAATCTCCGGTAGTCCCGGAACAGGGGCCTGCGACGTCGATGTTGCCGGTCACGGAGATCGTGCCGAACCCGCTCAACCAGCGGGCGATCGAGGACGATGAGGACGGCGAGTTCTACGAGCTCGTCTCCACCATCCGCGGCCACGGCGTCCTGCAGCCGATCGTGGTCTGCACCGCGGCTGCTTTCGCCGATCGCTACCCCGATCAGCAACACCTTGTCGACGGGGCACGATGGATCGCCCTAATCGGCAACCGCCGACTGCGCGCGGCCACGGTCGCAGGCCTGCAGCAGATCCCGGCACTGATCAATGACGACCGAGTCGCCTCGATGTACGAGGTCATGCTCGTCGAGAACAGCCACCGCAAGGCACTGGGACCGCTGCACGAGGCAGAAGCGATGCGGCGCCTGCTGGCAGAAGCGAACATCACCCAGCGGGCACTCGCAACCCGGATCGGGCGTACCCCGATGTACGTCAGCCAGCGGATGGCGCTGCTCGGTCTGATCCCGGCGCTGCGTGAAGCGCTTGAGCTCGGAGCGCTGAAGGTCGAGCAGGCGCGCCAGTTCGGCACGCTGCCCGAACCTGAGCAGGAAGCGATCGCAGCGGCCGGGCCGCCTTACCGGCGACCTGCCCCGGCGCTACCGCACGGGGCAGAACCACCGCGGCGGACGCGGCGGAGCATCGCCGTCTCCAGCCCGGCTCGCGCAGCGGCCTCGATCCGTGAAGTCTTCACTGAGACCGAGCGCGCCGAGCTCATCCGACTCCTCTCCGAGTCGGCTGAGCCAGAGGCCGATGCGGAGAACAGGGCCAAGTCGGCCACGACTGCCGAGGAGTGACCTCAGCCCCATCCTCGGTCCCTGGGCGTAAACGCCGTTTACCCCCAGGGACCGCACCCTAGGGACACCCGAAGATCGCTGGCGCGAGGTAGACCTGCATCGGGTCAACGAGACCTGCATGGCCGTTTCATGGGCAGCTGTAAACGGCGTTTACACGCTCCTCGTGAC
Source organism: Pseudonocardia sp. NPDC049635 (assembly GCF_040659795.1). NCBI lineage: Bacteria > Bacillati > Actinomycetota > Actinomycetes > Pseudonocardiales > Pseudonocardiaceae > Pseudonocardia > Pseudonocardia sp. NPDC049635. The sequence goes on along the minus strand of NZ_JBFAON010000021.1, from coordinate 28,775 downwards.
CGGAGCCACGTGCTCGTTCGCCGGCGGGCGCGCCGCATCTGCGCGCCGCCGCATCCGGAGCCGCACGGTAGTGCCCGCACCTCGCTCGCCGCCAGGCTGACTGAGACATGGCAGATCAAGGCGCAGGTCCTGCCTCAACCGGAGCAGCCTGGCGATGCATTCGGTTACCGCCAGGCCCGGAGGTCGACGGCACTCCGGACGCCCGCGGCCCGGGAACGGCTCGCCGCGGAGGAGCCTGAGCGCATGACTGCCGAGCAGCTGCGGCCAGCCCTACCGGTCCGCGCGGCGCCGGGCCGGTCCCGCCGGGATCGACTGTCCGCGCTCCGAGGCGCCGGGCGGTGCGGCGACCCCGCCGCGCGGACCGTCATCGGACGCCGTGCCGGTACGGCACACTCAGGCGACCAGTACGTGAGCCTGCTGCCGCGGGTGACCTGCATCGGCAGTCAGCTTCCCAGAGTCTCCCGCCCAGTCGCTTCCGGCGCGGCGGACGTAAACGCCGTTTACCTCTCTCTCTTACCCTGACCGGACCCGGCCCCAACAACTGCTCTGCACAGCTGCAGCGGTAATCGACCGACCAAGTCCACGCACGGTCCGGCACAGGACGGAGCTCGTGACGGGAGGCAGGCGCTGACACAAGGGCGTCTACGGCAGCTCGGCAGTGACTGAAGCCTGCACTCCGGGCCAGCTGGACAACGTGGGACTCACCGATGGACCGACAACGGAGACAGCTACCCAGAGAGTGCTCGCTGCATGCCAATCCGACCGGCACGAGCCCGAGCGCACACGCACGGCATGCTCGACCGCGGAGCCGGCAGCAAAGTCCAAGGCGGGACAGCGAGCCTGGAGAACGCGCGGCCCTCGACCACTACGCGGCTCGTCGCCCCGCTCCCGCCGTCCGCGACCACGCCCTGCTGGTCGTTTCGGTGACCTGTCGCGTAAACGCCGTTTACTGCGTCTTCTCCTCACATATCAGCTACCCTCGAGAGGCCGCCGTCTGCTGCAACCGTGCCCTGAAGCGTGTGCGTGAAGCGAGACGGAACGCGGGCTCTGGTTTAAACGGCGTTTACGGTGCGCTCGGCTGGCCTCCAACGGTGACGATCCGTCGACGCGCGCGGCAAGGGTCCACCGGCGGGTCACGAACAGCTCGAGGCGGCAGAGCCGACTGCGCTATGACCGGCCTTCACCGCTAACTGGCCGGATAGAAGCCGGCGTCGGACAGGACTCCACGCAGGTGAGCCAACGAGTACAGCAAGGTAACCAGGGCCGTGCCACCAGCCTGGGAGCAGTCAGACCGGTAAACGGCGTTTACGCACCCCCACGATGAGCGCCTCCGTACGGGAACGCGGCGGGCGGACCTCGACCGGGCCACCGGAGCCCGCTGAGACAAGCCAGAACCGACCCACCGCCGCGCGGATCAGTCCTTCGGACCTCGGCGCTTCGTGCCGGCCGGACGAGTTATCGGGGTCACTCGACAGACACCGCAAACGCGGGCCCCGGGCACGCCCCACAGGAGCGGATAGTTCCTGCAGCTCCTCGACTAACCGTTCCCTGTGAGGCGATACGCCTAGACTCCGACCACACGGCGATCATGGATAAACGGCGTTTACGCCCCGCTTGCCTAGCGACCAGAGAAGAGGGGCTCGAGTTGCGCGAGGCAGCCGAGCTGATGCAGCGCAGACCCACAGCGGGAGAGCTGAGCCCGGTAACACTCCGGCCGCGACCAGCGACCGGCTGGCGCTGAGCAAAGCCCGGGGCGCCGCTGACCTCGCGTCATGAGTCCATCGTCCTGAGGACGGCACCCGTGCATGGCCGAATCAGATCGGGGCCAATCCGATGGCACTCACATCCGGCTTCCTGCTCAGGTGGTCCGAGCTCGCGACCGTGCAATGCAACCGCGTGGGGATGTAGGGCAGGTACGGCTGAGATCCAACACAACACGGCAGCGGGCTTCGGCAGCGGACCCCACGACCCCTTTGCCGACGGCCCATGGCCAAGAGGTAGCGCCGTGCATCGTGCTCGCTTCTCACGCACGGCGCCGCGACGTGGTGAGCCGACAACATAGGAAGCACGATTCCGCGAGAACGGCGCCGGCCCCACGGCCCTCGACCCACTACTGGTGGGCAGCACTGCTCAACGGCGCCCCGGAGATGGAACCGGGCCCGAAGCTCCGGACGTCGTGGGTACCACGGCCCGAGACCCCCGATGCTTGAGTGCGGACCCGCCAACTCACTGATGCGGGTTCCTGCCCGCGCGGTGCCCGACGCTCCCGCCAGTTGACAGCCGGACTCTGCCAGTTCAATCAGATCTGGCGTCGTGCGATCCACGGAGGCAGGCGCGGTCCGGGCCCCGGCTACACTCCGACGACTGGCCGAGCCTGCACAGATCAGCCGCGGTAAACGGCGTTTACTTCGGCGATGCCAAAGGCTTAGCCCGGCGATCACAGGTCCCGGGATGGCGACGAGGTGCGACCGCAAGCGAATCCCAGGGCGCAGCCACATCGCTCCGATCCGTACCCCGCAGCAGAGCCTTCAGGGTCTGACCACAGGCGTGAACGAGGGATCCTGGAGCTCTCGTGTTATCCGTGTGGGGCGTCCAGGGCGACGGTCACCGCCCTCCTTGTTGGCCCCAGCGAGCCCGTTACCCCTATTCTCATTTCGTATCGCTCGACGAGCTGCGACCGACGGACCGTTCCGCCCAGCTCGTCGTCTACCGCTGCGGGATCGACTCTAGGTCTGAGCCGATAGCGCGCTAGGCACCAACCACCTTGCCTGCACGCCCCGCCTGCTGGCCACGCCACCCGCCGGGAGCACCTCCGGTCGTCAGCGACCCAAGGTTGGCCCCTTGCGAGGCTCGCCAAAACTGTCATAACATACCATTATGCGAGCATACATCACAAAGCCCGGTTGAGCCACGCGACGGTCGACCGGCGGGACCGCTGATCCGCAACCCGGCGGTGTCACCCGGAGCCGGGGTGTTAACGGGGATGGGGTAGACCGGAGCGCGGCTGGACGAGGCGGGCGAGCATGGCCTGCAGACCCCACGGATCGCCCGCGAGCGCGGACCGGACCCCTCGTTGTTCTCGACCCGATTCACCCACCGGGAGCGACTGCAACGGTGCCGCGACGGTTACGGGAGCCTGCTCCTCGATGCCCTGCGCACCATGCCCGGCGGCGCCCCCGGTGATCAGGAAGCGAGTTCGGAACGTAGCTTGATCCGCGTGGCACGGTGGCTCACCCAGTACCAGGGCGGCCGGTTGCTCGCCCGCTACCGCGAGCCCGACGCCGACCGTCACCAGCCGGCATAGCGCCAGAAGAGGGGGACAGCGCCGATCATGGATCGCATCCTCGAAGCCGACCGGGTCCTCGTCGGCCCGGCCGGCGACGTGCGCGAGCGCACCGCGGTAGCCGTGGAAGGTGACCGGATCGCCGCCGTCGGCGCCGCCGACGAGCTCGCCGCGCGCTACCCGGGTGCACAGCGCCTGAGCTTCACCGGGTCGACCCTCATGCCGGGGCTGATCAACAGCCACGTGCACCTGGCCGCCGATCTCACCCGCGAGCCCTTCGCCACCCTGCGGACCCGATCGCGCGCCGAGATCGTCGAGCTGGTCCAGACCAACGCCCGGGCCTGCCTGCGCTCGGGCTGTACCACCGTGCGCGACCTCGGTGACGCCCACGGCGTGGTCGCCCAGGTCCGGGACGAGACCAGGGAGGGCGCCGCGGCGCCGACTCCTCGGATCCTGGCCGCCGGCACCCCGCTGACCATCACCGGTGGGCACTGCTGGTTCCTCGGCGGCGTCGCCGACACCGACCACGAGATCCGCACGGCCATCGACTCCCTGGCGGCCTCCTCGGACCTGATCAAGGTGATGGCCGGGGGAGGGCAGATGACACCGGGCGGGCCGAGCGAGTTCGACTCGCAGTACACCGCCGACCAGCTCCGGCTCATCGTCGACCACGCGGCCACCCACGGGCTGGTCGTGGCGGCCCACGCCCACGCCACGCCGGCGATCCTCGACTGCATCGAGGCCGGAGTCGCCACGATCGAACACTGCGGATGGCGCTCCGGGCCACAACAACGCGACCGGCCCGTCGCCGCCGCCCGACGCATGGCCGCCCAAGCCACGATCGCCGGTGACACCACACCGCCGCAGTGGCGGCGCATGGCCGAGCGGATCACCTTCCCCGAGGGCTTCCGGTTCGGCGACCAGATCCGCTGGATGACCGACCACGGCGTCGCCCACGTCATCGGCACCGACTCCGGCATGCCCAACGCCCTGTTCGACCAGTTCCGCGCCAGCCTCGAACTCTACGAGGACCTGGGCTTCGACCGCGCCCAGATCATCGAGACCGCCACCAGCGGCGCGGCCGGCCTGCTCGGGCTCGGCGCGATCACCGGCGCGGTCGGTGAGGGCCTGGCCGCCGACCTGCTCGTCGTCGACGGTGACCCCCTCGACGACCTCGACGTCCTGCACCGCCCCTCTCACGTGATCGTCGGTGGCCGGATCTACTCCCAGGAAGACCTCGCAGAACCCGCCGTGGCCGACCCACACCTGCCATGACACCCGCTGACTTGTCGCAAGAGCCTGCGGGTGGCCGCGCTCGGGGACTGGCTCAGACCGAGACCAGCTCCTGGCGCTGCGGGCTGCGCTAGGTAGATGTCTAAGCCGCGGCGGGGTCGACGAAGACCACGTCAACGGCGTTGCTCGGCGGCGGCACCGCGTCGCCGTCTTCGATCAACCCCGCGATGTGGAACGCAATCGCCTCTCGCATGAGGCGTTCGCATTCGTCGCGGGTGTCGCCTGCAGCGATGACACCGGGCAGATCAGGAGACCACGCACCGAAGCTCGTAGGGCCTTCTTCGATCACGACGACGTAGCCGGTCATGGCCTCTCACATCCCGCTCTAGCGTCCATCATCGGTCGGCTCGGGCTTCGACTTCAACGGCCTGCTTCAGGTTCGAGTTCGCTGCGCCCTTCGGGACGTCCGGAGACGCTGAAGCGCGTGAGCCGTGCGTACGGGCGACGTCTGCAGGTCTAGGGTGGCCGAAGTCGATCGCGTGTCCTGGGCGAACGTCACTGGTCGGGCGCGACGCTTAGCTTGACAGGGAGGGCGGGGGCGCGGGTGGCTGGTGGACGCAGTCGAGCCGCAGATCCGAGCTGTTGACCGAGTATCCGCGTTGGTTGCGGCCGGTGGGGCTGATGTAGAGCCGCGGCATCGGCTGGTGCGCGGCTTGCGCCAGCTCGCGGACGGCGCATGCATCGCCAGCGCCTCGGCCTCGTGACCGGCCGGGCGTGCGTGGCGCGCAGGGCGTGTCGGACCAGAAGTAGGCGTTCATCTACGAGTGCACGCCGATCTCGCCCTGTCCCTTGCCTGTGGTGACCAACGAGCAGCGATCGGGCGGTGCTCCGAAAACCAGTTGTGGTTGACGTCGCGTCAAGGGCCACACTGGGTGCATGACCGCCGCGACCGTCGACACCACCGCTCTCGACCGCGACGGCTTCGTCGTCCTCGACAGGCTGCTCGACGCCGCGGCGCTGACCGCCGTGCACGAGGCGACGCTCGCCGCGCTGCGGGAGGCGCGCGACGACGGGCCGATCGGCACCGGCCACGCCGAGCCGACCGGTCCGGCCATCGACGGGCTCACCTCGGCGCCGCGCCTTCGGGCCGCCGTCGAGTACCTGCTGGGCGCCGACGCTGAGCTGGTGAAGGTCAACGTGCGCGCGCCGAACCCCGGCTACGGCGGCCAGGCGATGCACGCCGACTTCGCCGGCCTCCCGCCCGGCACGGGCGCCCAGGGCGCGGTCGCGATCGTTGCGTTGGTCGACGTCACCGAGCGGGGCGGGGCGACGCGGGTGGTGCCGGGCACGCACACGTGGCGCAAGCTCGCGCCCAGAGACAGCCACAACCGCAGCGTTCCCGGCGAGCGGCGCATCGCGCTCGCGGCCGGGTCGGTGCTGTTGTTCAGCGGGCACCTGTGGCACTCGGGCACCCGCAACGACGGGCCGCACCGGCGCGACGCACTGCAGATCACCTACGCTCGGGCGGGCACGTCCCGCTTCGGCGGATGACGGCCGGCTGCGCGGGCTGCTCGGCGAGCACCGGGCCCTATCTGCCGTCCCCGGAGTGCTCGAGTGCCGCGCTGGTGCTCGCCGAGCGGGAGTTCTCCGACCAGGAGTACTTCGCAGTGCACCGGCTCACCGTCGCCGCGTACACGCTGCAGCACCCCGACTCGGTGAGCGAGCACTCGTTGGCGGTGCACCTCGGCGCCCTCTACGGGGCGGTCGTGCTCGGTCTGGACGTCGCGGCGAACGGGCGGCGCATCCGCCGGCTCTCCGCCGGGCTGAGCCGGACGCCGGGGCCACCGCTGGTCCGTCCCGCCCACCGGGGTGAGCTCACCGTGACCGACGTGGTGGCGGCCGGCTCGGCGGCCGAGCACTGCGCGGCGGTCCGCCGTTGGGCGACCGCGGTGCTCACCCCCTGGCGCGTCGAGAACGACCTTGCCGTGATCAACAGGGCGGTTTGATCAGAGCAAGGTCGTTCTCGACCGGGCTAGTGTCCCGCGTCTGAGATTCGCTGGACACGTCGTCCGAGGGTCCGAGGCTGTCGTCAGCGGTCTGGTCCAGATGAACGGCTTCGGGTGCTCCAGTCTGCGACCCACCTTCGCAGATCGGCTTCGACTGCCTGAGCGACCTGGCCAGTGATGGTCAGTCGATCCGCTGTGCGAGGTTGGCCAGCAGCGCGAACTCCTGATCGACGAAGTCGTCGTCGGCCTTGAGATAGCCCCAATCGCCCGAGTTGGCCGTCTGCATCCCGATGAACCACAACTGCCGGACAGCCTGGAACAACTGGTCCTGCCCGCGGTCCAGCTCGGGCAGGTACCGCGCCGCCCGGTAGGCGGCGTGGTAGCGGTCCACCACCGTGGAATCCGCCCCGTGCAGGCCCATCGACCAGCCGAACACTGCCAGATCGTAGGCGCGCGGGCCCGGTCCACCGCAGTCGAAGTCGAAGAGCGTGAGCTGCCCGTCGCGCAACACCGCGTTCCCGCCGGACAGATCACCGTGACACGGTCCCCAATCGAGCAGAGGCATGACCTCCTCGACCAGTTCACCGAGCCGGTCAGCGGTCGTGTCCAGGACCCTGCGTACGTCAGACCGTCCGACCACCAGCTGACGCGCAGCGCGGGCCGGCTCACGGATGAGGTGCTCAACATCGAGGACCAGGCGTAGGTGCGGGACGGCGAACCCGTCGGCCGCGGTGTGGACTGCCGCGGCAACGGTGGCGTACTGCTCGACGACCTCGACCACTGAGGGCTTGCCACCCTTGGCCCGGCCGCTCCGGACAAGGCTTCCCTCGGCGTAGTCGAGCAGCAGCTGCCGTCGGCCCTCCGGCGCGTGGCCAACGACAAACTGCTGGCCATCATCCGTCGGCACCGCCGCGGTGACCGGCACACCTGCCCGCCGCAAGTGCGCCAACAGTGCACACTCCCACAGGATGTCGTCGTCGGTGCGCCGCCCGGCGCGGTACACACGCAGAATGAACCGGCCCTGCGCGGCGGTGACCTCGAAGACGTCATTGAGTCCAGAGCGGAGGAATCGCACCTCGGCCACGCCGGTAGCCGCGCACCGCGACCGGTTTGATCCGGCGCAGCGCGAAGCGCGGATCGTCGGCCAGCGCCTCGGCCACGCCGTGGTCGACCAGCACAGAGTCGGGCGGGGCGGTGCTGGTCAGTCGGTCGCGCGGCGATGTTGACGACCTCGCCGTACACGTCGCCGACGTCGGGGAGAACGGCCCCGGTGGCTAGCCCGATCCGCAGTAGGCAGCCACACGGCGCTGGTAACGCTGCGAGGCGAGGAGCCGTCCAATGCCCAGTCGATGCAGGATGCGCCATACACCGGACTTGCTGTTCGTCCCTTCGGGGGGTAGCGCTGTACGTCCATGTGATCTTGCCCGACCGAAACTGGGTGTGCTGCCGCAGGTGAATGATCTTCTCCACGACGTCGGCCTGGGTCGCGTCCGGGCTGATCCGCAGTCGCTTCGGACGGTGCCGCAGCCCGTCGACCCCTCGGACTCCCGCGAGATGGCCAGGCGTAGTAGGCCTGGCGGCGACGCGCCTGACGGTCCAGCTCCGGCTCACGCCCCAGCCTCCTTACTGATCTTGGGGCCGGGTGTCAACCACGTCCGTCAGGGTTTGGATCTAGAGCGGCGGGCGCATCGGGTCCAGGCGCGCCAGTTGCACCTCGCCGCACCTGAGCTCGTCGCGGTAGGCCCGGACCTCCCGCTGCACGATCGGAGCGAGGAGGTAGAGCCCGATGATGTTGAACAGGGCGAGGAGGAACAACACGGCATCGGCGAAGTCCAGCACGCTGCTCAGGGTCAGCACCGATCCGGCGATCACGAACAGTGAGTACAAGCCCTGGTAGAGCCGCTCGCTCACCCTGCTCATCCCGAACAGGTACGTCCAGGCCTTCTGCCCGTAGTAGCCCCACGTAATGATCGTCGAGATTGCGAAGAGAGCCACTGCGACCGTGAGTACATACGGGAACCACGGCATCACGGTGGCGAAGGCGTCGGAGGTCACGAGCACACCGTCTGGGGTCGCTCCGCCGGCCATGACGGTCGCCTGTGCGTCGCGCCAGAACGGCGTCGAAGCGATGACGATCGTCAGTGCCGTCATCGTGCAGATGATCACCGTGTCGATGAACGGTTCCAAGAGAGCGACATAACCCTCGGTCACCGGGCGTTTTGTCTTCACCGCCGAGTGCGCGATCGGGGCGGAACCGAGCCCGGCTTCGTTGGAGAACGAGGCCCGCTGGAACCCGACGATCAATGCGCCGATCGCCCCGCCGGTCACCCCGGCGCCGGTGAACGCCCCGGAGAAGATCGCCGCGATGGCCGCCGGGACCTGGGACAGGTTGGCGACGATCACGCACAAGCAAGCGATCACGTAGATGATGCCCATCGCCGGGACGAGCCGGCTGGTGACACGTCCGATGGACGTGATTCCACCGAAGATCACCGCTCCGACCACGAGTGCGAGCAGGACCCCGAAGACGAGGCCGGCACCGTCGCTACCGAAGATGCCCGCTTCACCGCCGGTGACGGAACGCAGCTGCGCGAAGGTCTGGTTCGCCTGGAACATGTTGCCGGCCGCGATCCCGAAGAACAGGATGAAGACAGCGGCGAGAGCTGCGAGGGTCCGACCGAGTGCCTTCCCGACGTTCCCGGGGATGCGCTCGGCGATGCCCTTGCGCAGGTACTGCATCGGCCCGCCGGAGACGCTGCCGTCCGGGTGGATCTCGCGGTACTTCACCCCGAGCGTGCACTCCACGAACTTGGTGCACATCCCCAGAAGCCCGGCGACGATCATCCAAAAGGTCGCCCCAGGTCCGCCGATCGTCACCGCGACGCCGACTCCCGCGATGTTGCCCAGTCCAACCGTCCCGGACAACGCCGACGTCAGCGCTTGGAAGTGGGTGATCTCGCCCGGCTCGTCGTCCCTGGTAAGCCTCCCGCGGACGAGCGCGATGGCCAACGGGAAGTTCCGGAACTGGACGAACCCGAAGTACACGGTGAAGATCGCGCCGGCGAGCACCAGCCATGCGACGATCCACGGGAAGGTGACGCCGAAGAGCATGATCTCGGCGAAGACGAACGCCGAGACCGTCTCGGCGATCGGCGCGAAGGCCTCGTTGAGCGCGTTCTCGACCCCGGAGAGCACACCTCGCACGTCGGCGGCCGGGCCCTGACCGGGTGCCGGCGGCGGCGTCAGGGGCGCGGACGTCATGGCGTCGGAGGACACAGGTCAGCACAGATCTCTGCACAACGGACGACGCTGGCCATGAAGTATTGCCTCGCTTCCTCAGGTTGCGGACTGGACCGCAGTGCGTGCAGGCGGGTGCCCACCGAGCGGCATAGCGCTCGGGGCGGTGTCGCCGGCCGGTCGCGGCGACGCTCCCCGGGTGATACCGGTTCTCGCGGAGGTGCTACCGACCCTTCGGATGCGAACGGGTGCTCATCCCGTCACCACGCGAATGTGGGCGTCGCGCCGGAGGCGACCGCCGATCGGTAGACGAGATTGGCGGCGACCAGGTCCTCCATGCCGATGCCCATGGCCTTGTAGACGGTGATCTCCGTGTCGTCGGTCCGGCCCTCCGCTGTGCCGATGACCACGGCTCCCAGGGCCGTCCCGCTCGCCGGGTCGAGCCCGGTCAGCTCGCTGCAGCCCACCGGAGCCGGCAGGAAGGCGTCCGGGGTCTCGACGAAGAGGCGATGCTGCCGTGCCACGGCCGGCGGCAGCTCACCCTCGGGCGGGTAGTAGCCCACGGAGGAGATGTGCGTGCCGGGCGAAAGCCAGCTCGCGTCGATGACAGGAGTGGAGGAGTGCGTCGCGAGGCACACGATGTCCGACTCGCGCACCGCCGACTCGATGTCGTCGTGGGCTGACGCGAGTGGGTGCGTCTCTGCGAGTCGTGCGGCGTGCTCGGGATCGAGGGAACAGATGTTGATCCTGTCGAGGTCGCGGACCAGGGGAAGCAAGCGCAGGTGTTCGCGGGCCTGGACACCTGCTCCGATGATGGTCGCGACCGTCGACGCCGGGTTGCTCAGCAGTCGCGCTGACAGGACCGCCGACGCCGCGGTCCGGATGCCCGTGATGTAGGTACCGTCCATGACGCAGGTCGTCGCCCCCGTCGCCGGGTCGAACAAGTTGATCATCGCGAGGTGGTTGGGCAACCCAATGTCGAGGTTGGCCTCGAAGACGTTCACGATCTTCGTGCAGATCTGCATCCCTGGCTGCCACGCCGACATGGCCAGGGAGAAGCCCGCCTCGGGGACGGTGATCTCCGGTCGGTGCGGAGACTGCACCTCTCCGCGCTCGAGCCCGGCGAACCCTTCCTGCAGGCCGTCGAGCAGGTCGGCCAGGTCGAGGTTGGCCTCCACCGCGGCCTCGCTCAGAACCAGTACCTCGCGCTCCCCCTTGACGATCTCGAACGCCGGCGCGGCGGCGGACAGCGGTGCGGGCATGTTTGAACCCTCCTTGGTCGAACTGGCGCACGAGCGCCGCTTCCGACGAAGAGTCCCTGCTCGCCGAGGGTCCTTCAAGCGAGGATCTGCGTTGACATGTGAGCGAGACTAAATCGAATATGGGTCGTGGACCTGAGCCCGAGCCTGCTCGCGCAGCTGCGCGCCTTCGAAGCCGTCGGTCGCCACATGAGCTTCACCCGGGCCGCAGAGGAGCTGTGGGTCACGCCGGCCGCCCTGAGTCATCACGTCCGCCACCTGGAACGCCAGCTGGGCACGGCGCTGCTGGTGCGGAAGCACCGGCGTATCGAGCTCACACCGACCGGCCGTGAGCTCCTCACCGGCTGCGCGCAAGGACTGCAGGTCCTCAAGCGCGCGGTCCTCGACGCGGCCGCGCTGGAGAAGGAGCGACCCCTCACCGTGAGCGTCGCGCCCTACTTCTCGGCGATCTGGCTCACGCCCCGGCTGAGCACGTTCTGGGCAGCCCACCCCGATGTCGATCTGCAGCTCCACCACGCGTACCAGCCCATGGACTTCTTCGGCGACCAGGTCGATGCCGGCATCAACTGGGGTTCCGGTGACTGGCCCGGTGCCGCCACGGTCCGGCTCCTGTCCGGGGACCTCACCGCCGTCTGCAGCGCAGACCTTTTCGCCCGCCTCCCTACGCCGCTGTCCCCGCAGGCCCTCCTCGGCGAGCGCCTGTTCTACGAGTTCAACGTCGAGCACTGGAACCGCTGGTTCGTCGAGGCCGGAGTGACGCCGACCGGGCCGATCGACGCCGTTCGCATCGACGACTCCCACGCGCTACGTCGGGTGGCCCTCGACGGTCAGGGCATCGCCCTCTTCTTCTCGGGGCTGATCCACGAGGACATCCGGCGCGGCCACCTAATCCGGCCGTTCGACGTGCACGCGGACCCGGGGGCCGGGTACTACCTCGCGCGACCGGTCGGCCGGGTCGTCAACGAGAAGCTCTCGGCTTTCTGGAATTGGGTCCTCGACGAGGCGAACCGGAACCCGTACGCCTGAGCGCGGGCCGGGTGAGGAAGGGCAGGTCCGCAGGGATCGAGCGCTGCAGGATCGTCACCGCCTCCGGGAGCAGCGGGTTCGAGTTCGCCGCGCGGTGCACCGCGAGCACCGTTCGGTGGGCCGCGCGCCGCCCCACCCTGGTCGCGTGGACCCGCTCGTCCGGGACGTGCCCAAGAGCCGGGACCACCGCGACGCCCAGCCGGGTTGCCACCAGTTCGCGGACCACAGCGTAGTTGTTGGTACGGAAGGAGACGTCCGGGGTGAAGCCGGCGGCGGCGCACAGTCGAGTCAGGGAACGCGCACCGGCCGTGCCCTCCCTGCTCGTGACCCACCGCGCCGACGCCAGCTGCGAGACCTCCGCAGCCGGGCTGCCCTTCGGCTGAAGCAGCACCAGTTCCTCACGCACGAGCGGGCGGACCACGACACCCTCGGGCCACCTCCCCCTGCTGAGCGCGTACTCGTAGACGAGCGCCAGATCGAGCTCGCCGGCGACAAGCGATGGGATCAGCTCGTCGGGTTCGCCCTCTTCCAGCTGGATGTCCGCACGTGGGCGCACTGCGGCGATGGTGGACAGCGCGGCGGGGACGAGCCGGACGCTTCCCGTCGGGAAACTGCCGAGGCGCAGCCGCCCGGTCGAGCCCGCTGCCAGTTCCCGCACCTGGTGGTCGAGCTCGTCGAGGGTGGCGAGCACGGTGCCGCTCAGCTCGACGAGCCGCTCCGCTGCCGCAGTGGTGCGGATGCCGCGAGCCTCGCGTTCGAAGAGGGTCAGGCCCGTGTCCTTCTCGAGGGCGGCGACCTGCTGCGAGACCGCCGACGCCGTGTAACCGAGATCCCGGGCAGCGAGCGCGAAGGACCCGTGCCGGCAGACCGCGCGCAGCGTGGCGAGGTGGAGCGGCTTGATCATCCCTGTCTCCGCGAAGCATAAGCATCTCTGTGGCTCACGAACGAAATCTAGCGTTCTGCTGGGTCTTGGCGGAGCGGCTGCTCCCCCCCAGGCTGGAGACCGACGGCGATCGGGCCGTCGACGGCAAGGGGAGAGCAGCGGTGAGGATGTCCCTGAAGCGCACCGACGGTGCACCACAGGCGACCGCCATCGCGGAGGCGTTGCACCGCGCCGACTGCGGCGACGTGATGACCGATGCGAGCCGGCGGGCGCAGTACTCGACCGATGCTTCCAACTACCGGCAGGTACCGAGCGCGGTCGTCCTCCCGCGCACCCGCGCTCACGTCGTCAACGCGGTCGCGGCCTGCCGCGCGCTGCAGCTGCCCGTCACCTGTCGGGGAGCGGGGACCAGCACGTCGGGGCAGGCCCTGGGCGCCGGTGTGGTTCTCGACTTCTCACGTCACTTCAACCGGCTCCTCGCCGTGGACGTCGAGAAGCAGACCGCGACGGTCGAGCCCGGCATCGTGCTCGACGACCTGCAGGACGCAGCCGCCCAGCACGGCCTGCTGTTCGGTGCGGACCCGTCGACCCACAGCCGCTGCACGCTCGGCGGCATGATCGGCAACAATGCCTGCGGGGCCCGCTCCCTGGCCTGGGGACGGACGGCCGACAACGTGGTGGAGCTGGAGGTCCTGACCTACCACGGCACGGTCATGACGATCGGTGCGATGTCGCGGACCGAGATCGACGCGGCGATCGCGGCCGGGGGTGAGCAGGGCCGGATCGTAGGGGCTCTGCACCGGCTGGCGCAGGAGAACCTCGGCGTGCTGCGGACCGAGCTGGGCCGGTTCGCGCGGCAGGCCTCGGGTTACGCCCTGGAGCAGCTGTTGCCCGAGCACCGGTTCGATCTCGCGAAGGCGCTGGTGGGCAGCGAGGGGACGTGTGCGATCGTCCTGTCCGCGACGGTCCGCTTGATCACGCCGCCGCCGGCTCGCGCGCTCGTCGTCGTCGGCTTCGCCGACGTCGCCACCGCCGCGGATGCCGTGCCGGACCTCCTGTCGCGCGAGCTCCTGGCTCTGGAGGGACTCGACCGGTCCCTGACCGACATCGTCACCAGACCTGAGACGCGCGCGGTCGTCGACGCCCTGCCCGACGGGCAGGCCTGGCTGTTCGCCGAGCTGGGCAGAACGGCGGAGGAGGTCGCCGGATCGGCCGACCGCCTCGCCGCCGTCGCCGGGCACCGCGCCGGGTTCACCGGCACGGAGATCGTGCAGGATCCCGCCCGAGCACGCACCTTCTGGCGCATCCGGGAGGACGGTGCCGGTCTCGCCACCCGGCTCCCCGACGGGAGCGAGGCCTGGCCGGGGGTGGAGGACGTGGCGGTTCCGCCGATCGCTCTCGGCTCCTACCTGCGCGGCTTCACCGAGCTGCTGGATCGGCACGGACTGCACGGCGTGATCTACGGTCACTTCGGCGAGGGCTGCCTGCACGTGCGCATCGACTTCGACTTCACCACCGAGGAAGGAACGGCCACGTTCCGCGCGTTCATGGTCGAGGTCGCCGAGCACCACGGATCGCTGTCGGGGGAGCACGGTGACGGTCAGGCCCGTTCCGAGCTGCTCTCGCTGATCTACAGCCCCCGCGTCATCGGGCTCTTCGAGGACTTCCGACAAGTGTGGGATCCCGATGACCAGCTCAACCCGGGCATCATCGTGCGGCCGCGCCCGATCGATGCGAACCTGCGGATCGATCCCGCCAGGCGCAGCCTCCCGATCACGACCGTGCGTCCGTTCCACAGTGACGACGGCGACTTCGCCAAGGCGACGCGGCGCTGCGTGGGCGTCGCGAAGTGCCGGACCACCGCGCACCGCGGCGAGGTCATGTGCCCGAGCTACCGGGTCACCCTCGACGAGAAGGACTCCCCCCGCGGTCGCGCCCGGCTGCTCCACGAGATGACGCAGGGCGAGGTCATCACCGGCGGGTGGCGCTCCGCGGAGGTGCGCGACGCACTGGACCTTTGCCTGTCGTGCAAGGGCTGCAGCGTGGACTGCCCGGTCGGTGTGGACGTCGCCGCGTACAAGTCCGAGTTCCTCCACCACCACTACCGCCACCGGATCCGGCCCGCGTCGCACTACTCCATGGGCTGGTTGCCTCTGCTGTCGCAGATCGCCGCACGCGCCCCGCGCCTGGTCAACGCCGTGACCGCCTCCCCCGCAGCACTGGTGCTCAAGCGGGCCTGCGGTGTCGCCGCCGAACGGGAGCTGCCCCGCTTCGCCGAGCAGACCTTCCTGGCCTGGTTCCACAGCCGGACCGGCCACGGCAGCGGCGAACGTGGCGACGTCCTGCTCTGGCCCGACACGTTCAACAACCACTTCACCCCGGAGGTGCTGCAGGCCGGCACGCGGGTGCTTGAGCACGCCGGTTTCCGGGTGCACCTGCCCGACCGACCCCAGTGCTGCGCGGTGACCTGGATCAGCACCGGCCAGCTCGACGTCGCTCGGCGGGTCGCCCGTCGGACGGTGCGTGCGCTCAACGGTCCGCTGCAGGCGGGCATGCCCGTGGTCGGCCTGGAGCCCAGCTGCACGGCGGCACTGCGCACGGATCTGCCCGAGCTCCTCGACGGCGATCCTCGGGCCCGGCTGCTCGGCGAATCCGTCCACACCCTCGCCGAGTTCCTCGAGCAGCACGCGGCCGACTGGACCCCGCCTCCCGTAGGCCGACGCTCGCTCAGCCAGACGCACTGCCACCAGCACGCGACCAGTGGCTTCGGCGCCGACGCACGGCTGCTGGCCCGCATGGGGATGGACAACACCGCACTCGATTCGGGCTGCTGCGGCCTGGCGGGCAACTTCGGCTTCGAGCGCGGTCACTACGCGACCTCGGTCGCAGTGGGTGAGCAGGTGCTCCTGCCCGCCGTTCGAGCCGCCGCCGCGGACACCGTGATCCTCGCGGACGGCTTCAGCTGCCGAACACAGATCGCGCAGCACAGCCGGCGCTCCGCGGCACACCTCGCCGAACTCCTCGCAGGGGCGATCGATGCCTCGGCACCGTCCCATGACCACCAGTAGCCGGGCCTGTTCCGGCAACCCACGGAGGACCCGTCCCATGAACGATCCGCTCGCCCTCGTCGACGACTGGGGCCCCGAGAAGGTTGTGATCATCTCCCATCGCCGCACCGGGATGAAGGGGGTGCTCGTCATAGACAACACCGCCCGTGGCCTCGGCAAGGGCGGCACCCGCATGAGCCCGACTGTGACGGTCGCGGAGGTCGCTCGCCTTGCGCGCAACATGACGTGGAAGTGGGCGGGCGTCGACCTCTTCTACGGTGGCGCCAAGGCGGGGATCGTCGCCGATCCCGCTTCCCCGGACAAGGAGCCCGTGCTGCGCGCGTTCGCCAGGGCGCTGCACAACGAAGTCCCGCGGGAGTACGTCCTCGGGCTGGACATGGGTCTCACCGAGGACGACGCCGCCATCGTGCAGGACGAGCTGGGCGACCGGGGCGCCGCGGTGGGGACGCCCGCGCATCTGGGTGGCGTGGCCTACGATGAGCTCGGCGTGACCGGCTACGGGGTCGCGGAAGCCGCTGACGCGGCCGCGAACCGCGTAGGGCTCCCGCTCGCCGGAGCTCGCGTCGCCATCCAGGGATTCGGCGCAGTGGGCGCCGCCGCGGCCACCCGGTTCGCCGAGCTCGGCGCCGACATCGTCGCCATCTCCACGGCGCACGGTGCCGTGCACGCACCGACCGGATTCGACGTGGCGACGTTGCGGGACGCCCGATCCGAGCACGGGGACCGGCTCGTCGAGCACGTCGACGGTGCGGCCCTGGTTCCTGGCGAGGAGCTCGTCGTGGACTGCGACGTACTCGTTCCGGCCGCGCTGCAGGACGTCATCGACAAGGACACCGCTCACCGGATCAAGGCGCGACTTGTCGTGGAAGGCGCCAACCTCCCGACCACGCCGGCCGCACAGGAGGTCCTGGCGCGGCGCGGCGTCACCGTCGTGCCGGACTTCCTCGCGAACGCCGGCGGTGTCGTGGCAGCGGCCTTCGCGATGGACGCGCGGTACTCCGGGTTCCGGCCCGGCGTCGAGCAGATCTTCTCGGCCGTCTCGCAGAAGCTGCGGGTCACCACGGAAGCCGCACTCGACGTGGCCGCACGCACCGGCGCCACCCCCCACGCGGCGGGCCGCGACATCGCCGAGCAGCGCGTGCGGGCGGCGATGCGCAGCAAGGGACGGCTACCCGCGGCCTGATCGGGCGTGGTCGTGGATCTGATTCGGGCAACGAACCCGTTCCGCGGGCGGGACGGTGAGGAGACAGTCATATGCCGGTGATGGAGCAGTGGCAGCTGCGGGCGGCGTTCGCGCAGCGGCTGTCGGCGATGTACGGGCGGGAAGTGCCCGCCTACGCGACCCTCGTCGACGTGTCCCAGGAGGTGAACGAGGACGTCCTGCGGCGATCGGGCGCGAACGCCGAACGCCTCGGGTCGATCGGCCGGGTTACCGCCGAGCGGCACGGAGCGATCCGGGTGGGCACCCCTGAGGAGCTCAACCAGGTGGCACGGATCTTCGGCGCGCTCGGGATGCGCCCGGTCGGGTTTTACGATCTTCGCGAGGCGGCCACCAGCGCCGTACCGGTCGTCTCCACGGCGTTTCGCCCCGTCGACGCCGAGGAGCTCGCGCGCAACCCGTTCCGCGTCTTCACCTCGCTGCTGACCACAGGGGACCCGCAGTTCTTCGACCCGGAGCTGCGCACGAGGATCGACCGGTTCCTGGGCACCCGACGGATCTTCCCGCCGCGGCTGCTCGAGCTGGCCGACCAGGCCGAGCGGGAGCAGGAGCTACCGGAGGCTCTGGGCGAGGAGTTCCTGCGGCTGGCCGTCGGCGCTTTCCGGCTATCCAGGGAACCGGTGGACACGTCCTGGTACGCGACGCTCGAGAAGGTCTCCAGCGTCGCGGCGGACATCGCGGGGGTTCGCAGCACGCACGTCAACCACCTGACACCCCGGGTTCTGGATATCGACGAGCTCTACCGGCGGATGACGGGCCGGGGCGTCGAGATGATCTGCCGGATCCAGGGCCCACCGCGGTGGAGCGGCCCGGACGTGCTGCTGCGCCAGACGTCGTTCCGCGCGCTGGCCGAGCCCCGCCGGATGCGCGGTGCGGACGGCGTGATCAAGACCGGTGCGCTCCGGGTCCGGTTCGGTGAGGTCGAGGCCCGCGGCATCGCGTTGACCCGCAAGGGCCGGGCCCACTACGACACCCTCCTCGCCGAGATCGACCGTCGGGTCGAGGCGACGCCGGGCACGAGCCGTGCGGAGATCGCTCGCGCCGTCTGGGAGGGCGGCTTCCCCGCCACGGAACGCGGCCTCGCCGAACGGGGCCTGGCGTTCTTCACCTACCAGCTGAGGCGCGAGCGGACGAGGGACGGGCGGTATCCGCCCACGACGGTCACCGAACTCGTCGACCAGGGATGGGTGACTGCCGAGCCCATCGTCTACGAGGACTTCCTGCCCCGCTCGGCCGCCGGGATCTTCCAGTCGAACCTGACCGGTGCGGGGACCCGGAACGACGCCATCACCGGTATCGGCTACGACCCGGCGTGGCTCGCGGGAGCGATCGACCGAGAGGTCCTCGACCCGTTCGACCTCTACGAACACCAACAGGCCCGGTCGATCCAGACCATCGGACAGCGGCTCAAGCTCGATCACGCCGCCGTCGAACGACCCGCATCACTGACCACTGCACTCAAGGGGAAGGAATCATGAGCGACACCTCGACCCTGCCCGAAACCGAGACCCTCCGGGAAAAGGCCCGTGCCTGCCTGGGACGCATCGGCGCCACCGTTGTCGAGGGCATCGGCCTCTCCGCCCGCTCCCCCATCACCGGCGACGAGCTCTTCACCATCAGGCCCACATCGGCAGCAGAGGCGGACGCCGCGGTGGTGGCAGCGCACCACGCCTTCCAAGCGTGGCGTTCCACGCCGGCGCCGCGCCGGGGCGAACTTGTGCGCCGGCTGGGTGAGCTCCTGCGCGAGCACCACGCCGATCTCGCCGAGCTCATCACCATCGAGGTGGGCAAGATCCGCTCCGAGGCCATGGGCGAGGTCCAGGAGATGATCGACATCTGCGACTTCGCGGTCGGCCTGTCCCGGCAGCTCTACGGCCGCACCATCGCGTCCGAGCGACCCGGCCACCGGCTGGCCGAGACCTGGCACCCGCTCGGGGTCGTGGGGGTCATCTCCGCGTTCAACTTCCCGGCGGCGGTCTGGTCCTGGAACACCGCGATCGCGCTGGTGTGCGGGGACACCGTGGTGTGGAAGCCCTCCGAGCTCACCCCGCTGACCGCGATCGCGGCCGACGCGCTGCTGCGGCGCGCCGCCGCCGAGGTCGGCGCCCCGCACGAGGTGCACCACCTGGTCATCGGCGACCGCGCAGCCGGCGAGAAGCTGGTCGACGACCACCGGATCGCGCTCGTCAGCGCGACGGGCTCCACGCGGATGGGCCGAGAGGTCGGTCCCCGGGTCGCCGCCCGCTTCGGCCGCTCACTCCTGGAACTGGGTGGAAACAACGCCGCCATCGTCACACCGTCAGCCGACCTGGATCTCGTCGTCCAGGGGGTCGTGTTCGCCGCAGCGGGCACGACGGGCCAGCGCTGCACCACGCTGCGCCGGTTGATCGTCCACACCAGCGTCGCCGACGAGCTGCTCGAGCGGCTCGTCGCCGCCTACACCCGGCTCCCGATCGGCGACCCCTTCGACGAACGAACGCTCGTCGGTCCCCTGATCACGACCGCAGCACAGGACACGATGCAGGACGCGCTGGACCGTGCGCAGGCCGAGGGCGGCAAGCTCCTGGTCGGTGGCGGGCGCCGGTTCGCGAACCAACCCGGCGCAGGAGCCTACGTCGAACCGGCGATCGTGCGGATGAGCGAGCAGACCCCGGTGGTGCGCGAGGAGACGTTCGCCCCGATCCTCTACTGCCTGCCCTACGAGACCTTCGACGCGGCGATCGCTCTGCACAACGACGTCCCGCAAGGGCTGTCGTCGAGCATCTTCACCCGGGACCAGCAGGAAGCCGAGCTGTTCCTCTCCGCTGAGGGCTCCGACTGCGGCATCGCCAACGTCAACCTCGGTACCTCGGGTGCGGAGATCGGTGGCGCGTTCGGAGGCGAGAAGGAGACCGGCGGCGGTCGGGAGTCCGGATCGGACGCGTGGCGGGCCTACATGCGACGGAGCACCAGCACTGTCAACTACGCCGCGGAACTCACGCTCGCCCAGAACGTCAGCTTCTAGACTAGACGGTATGGAGGTCCGGGCCCCAGTGGGCCGGAAGCGTACGAGCGTCGGGCTGGGTGTGCAGTCCACGCACGATCGGTGGCCCGCCTGTGCCCTGGACCGGGTGACCGGGCAGCTGCATGAGCGCCGGTTGACCCCGGACCACGACGAAGGGCTTGGTGGCTGCGTGGGCTGGCCGGGCCGGTGGAAGTGGTCCATGAGGCCGGGCCGACCGGGTTCGGGCCGCGCAGGGGTGGCCGAAGTCGATCGAGGTGTCCTGGGCGAACGTCACTGGTCGGACGCGAAGACCCGCAGGACGTCCGCGAGTGTCGTGTAGTAGCCGACGAGGATCACGATCTCGAACAGCGTCGCCTCGGTCAGCTGCTCGGCCAAGCGTCGATAGTCCGCATCGTCGAGCTCGGTCGAGTCGATCAGCAGCCCGGCAACGGCGAGGGCGGCTGCCTCCAGGGGATCGGCCGGGCACAGCGGATCACCGGAACGCAACGTGGACGGATTCGAGGAGATCTCGGGCACGCAGGCCCTCCGCGAGCTGTTCGGCTACTTCTTCACCGCAATGCCCGACTACGCCGCAGAGATCACACGCGTCGTCATCGGGCGAGACCTCGTCGTGCTCGAGTACGTCATCACCGCCACTCTGGCCGCACCGTTCCCGATCGGCGACGAGACCGGCACCCCGACGGGCACTCCGATGCGCTTCGAAGCGGTTGACCTACTGCGGCACGCCGACGGCGTGTTCACCCGCAAGGACACCTACGTCGACGGCTTCGCGATGCGAAAGGGCCTCGGGCTCTGACGGCGGTGCACGGCCCTGTCCTGCGACGCGAGTGGGCCGCAGCCCGCTCTACGGGCGTCAAGCGGCTCGGGTGGTCGTCACGAGCCAGTGCGCACCGGGGATCCAGACACCGCTGTCGGAGGCGTACCGGGCGAGGACCGCTTCGAGACGCCGGCGGACACCGTCGACCGTCAACTGCGGCTGTTGTTCGAGCGCGGCGCGGACCGGACCCGCACCGACGTAGAACTCCAGGGCTTCCCCGACGTCCGCGCCGAACCACAGCGGCACGTCGGCGGTCTCGATCCGTACCGGGCCGAACCCGGCGCGCTCCAGGATCGACCGGACGGCGGCGGGATCGGCCAGCGAGAACATCACCGACGGCGCGGTCTCCGGGGTCGGGCGCTCCTCCAGCACGGCGGCGAGCGGTTCGACGTACCACGGGCACTGCTCCATCGCTCGCGCACACACGAGCGCGAGCCGTCCGCCGGGGCGCAGCGCGGCGGCGACGTTGGCGAACGCAGCGACCGGGTCGGCGAAGAACATCGCGCCGAAGCACGGCGTCGGTCAGCTCAAACAACACATCAGAGCGCGTGGTCAACGACGTGTAGAACTCGTGGCGGAACCAGGTCAGCTCCCCGAGCGCCGCCACCTGAGCTTGATCGTGCACTACTCACCGCAGCTGTCCTTGTGTTGATCTTCTTACTCGCCAGAAGCATGATCAACCAAGGGCTGCCCCCACGTCACCCGGGGTCACTGCGGCAGCGCGCCGTCAACCTCAGAGGTTAAAGATCAAGCTCAGGGCTCAAGCGGTCCTCGAGCTGGAATCACGAAGCCAGGTTCGTCCGGCCTCAGCCCTCGGGTTCAGCGAAGAAGCGGTACCGGTCGACTTCGCTACGCGATCGGATGCGCACGCGCTGCTCGCAAGATCGCGGATGTCTGGGCATGGGTCACAGTCTTTGCTGCTCACACCAGGTGAACGACGGCGTGACTAGTTCTTGGCGGCCGTTCCTGGCGACGCACCTGGTCGCTTCCGCTTCATCGGCTAGGACACGCGATAATCTCCGGTTATCTGACCTATCCCGCGGATGCGGGCGCAGGTCCATGCCGGCGGGAAGGCCCCTGATGAGCACGGAGAGCACCCCAGACGGTGATCCGGGTGCTGGTGGGGGCGCCGCAGACGGGCTCGACACCGCGGTGCTGGCCGGTGGTGTCGCGGCCGCGGCGGCCCGCGCTGCTTCCCTTGCGGCGTTGGCCGAGCGCGCCGACGCGCACGCGGTCGCCGCCCGGGCGGCGAGCACCCGTGCCGCGTATGCCGGGGACTGGGCGCACTTCGCTCGCTGGTGCACTGCTGCGGGGCTTCAGGCGTTGCCGGCGGCGGTGGACACCGTGCGGCTCTACCTCGCTGACCTGGAGGCCACCCGCACTCCCACCGGGCAGGCGGTGTTCTCTCCGGCGACGATGGGCCGGCGCCTGGCTGCGATCGCTGCCGCCCATCACGACGCCGGGCACCGGTCCCCGACCCGCGACCCCGCGGTCGGGGCGGTGCTGACCGGTATCAAACGCGCCCGTGCCCATTCGAGGCACCAGATGCGCCCGCTGCTGCTGGACGATCTGCGCACTGTGCTGGGCGGGCTGGGGTTCGGGACGTGGCCGGCCGGGTTGATCGCCGCCCGGGATGCGGCCGCGTTGCTGATCGGGTTCACCGGTGCCCTGCGCCGCAGCGAGCTCGCCGCGCTCACCGTCGCCGACCTACGCTTCCATCCGGTCGACGGGCTGCACGTGCGGATCGCGCGCTCGAAGACCGACCAGACCGGCCGGGGTGCCACCGTGGTGCTGCCCTACGGCACCCGGCCGGGGACCTGCCCGCCGTGTGTGGTGCTGCGCTGGCTCCAGCTCCTCAGCATCGCTCCCCAGGGGCGGCCGGCGCTGATGCGCGCCGTCCTGGAAACCCCGCCCTGGCCCGACCTGACCCACCTGTTCACCCACCCCGACCCCACCACCTCCGCCGCCGGCACGTCGGCACCGGCCGAGACCGGCGCCACCAACGCAGCGGAGCAGGCGTCCCGGTCGTGGCGTGCACCGGTGCCCGCGCTGGCCGGTGACGCCCCGCTGCTGCGGGCGATCCGCCGCGGCGGCACCCTCACCGACACCGCGATGACCGGGGACGCCCTGCACGCCATGGTCCGACGCCGCGCCCACACCGCAGGCCTACCGGGCCCGGTCGGGTTCCACTCGCTGCGCGCCGGGTTCGTCACCACCGCCCGCCGCGCCGGGGCCGATCACCGCTCGGTACGCCGCCAGACCCGCCACTCCAGCGACGCCATGATCGAAACCTACGACCGCGACCACACCCCACTCGCCGGCAACGCCGTCACCCAACTCGGACTGTGAGCCGATGACCCCCACCTTCGAGACTGCTGCCCGGCCGGTCGCCGGTCGAGCAGACCCGGCGGCTCACGAGGAGCCACTGCGGGACGCCGCCGGTACCGGCTACCGCCGCGAGTGGGCGTTGTTCTGCGACTACGCCACCGCGACCGGACAGCCGGCACTGCCGACCACCGTGGCTGCCCTGGCCGGGTTCCTCGCCGCGCTCCCGGCCCGCCCAGCCACCCAGGCCCGGCGGGTACGCGCGATCGCCGACGCGCACCGCCGGGCCGGGCACCTGCTGAACCGCCCGCAGCACGGGCCGGCGGCGCCACCGGACCCGACCCCGCGGCCACGCGCGGCCCGCGCGGGCGGGGCGGACCCGGTCGAGATGATCGCCGCCTGCCCCACCCGCGGCTGGCCACACGGACTGCACGGCCGCCGCGACGCCTTCCTGGTCGTGACCGCCCTGGTCCTGGACCTGCCGCAGGCACACGTCCG
This sequence comes from Pseudonocardia sp. NPDC049635, assembly GCF_040659795.1. Classification (NCBI taxonomy): domain Bacteria; kingdom Bacillati; phylum Actinomycetota; class Actinomycetes; order Pseudonocardiales; family Pseudonocardiaceae; genus Pseudonocardia; species Pseudonocardia sp. NPDC049635. The sequence continues at coordinate 4,917 of NZ_JBFAON010000021.1, read as the reverse complement.
AAGGCTGGTCCCCACCGAGGTCGACGTCGCCGACGATGGTGTGCGGGTCAGTGACCAGGTGGTGCCCACCGACCCGGACCCGCGGCGCTGCCCGAGCTGTGCGGTCGTGCGCTGGCTGGAGACCCTCGGCGTCCTCGACGGACTCGGCCGCGGATCAGCCCGCATGCACCTCACCAGCGCCCACGCCACGACCGCCACCGACCCGCACCGCCATGAGCTCCGAGACCCGCAGCGATGGCGCGCCGCCGCCACCCTGCTACCCGCGATCGACCGCTACGGCTGGCACGACGACTACCAACCCATCACCACGCGCACCATCCGTACCCGTCTCGCCCTCGCCGCTATCCGCGCAGCACAGCAGAGCGAGCACGACACACCGGCTCCCCACACACCGACACCGGACGCCACCACACCCACGCCGGCTGCCGCAAGCCGGAAGGCGCCCAGCCTCGAGGAGGCCCTCACCCTCCTCGACGACATCGCCGACGACGCCGACGCGCTCAACGACCGGATCATCGCCCTGCTCAAGGGAGACCTGTGAGACCCACGAGGCCGACCAACGCTTCGCCCACCCCGGTGACGTAACCGGGGGCGCGGCGGATGCCCTCGCCGAGGGTGGTGACCCTCGGGACCGGACGGGGCGGGCAGGTCCTGGACTCGTGGAAGTACAGAACCGGTTCGCGGCCTACCGCGACCCGCGGCCCGGGCCCGGGTACCTCACGCGTGGCGCGCTCCGATCTCCCCTCGGATTCGGTCAAGCGCAGGGTGAACGTCCGAGTGGGTGACCGTCGGGGCGTCCGAAGCTGCGCCGCCGGTGGATCACTGTGTAAGTGATCCCGCACTGCGAGCGACATACCCGCCATGGCGATCACGGCCCTGGCGCTCACCCCGGACGGCACCCAGATCATCACCGGCGGCTCCGACGGGACGGTGCGGGTGTGGGACCGGGCCACCCGCACCCCGGTCGGCGCCCCGCTCACCGGCCACGACGGCGCGGTGCTGGCGGTGGCAGTGACCTCAGACGGCACCCAGGTCATCACCGGCGGCGCCGACGCGACGGTGAGGGTGTGGGACCTGGCCACCCGCACCCCGGTCGGCGAACCCCTCACCGGCCACGACGGGGCGGTGTGGGCGGTGGCGGTGACCTCGGACGGCACCCAGGTCATCACCGGCGGTTACGACGGGACGGTGCGGGTGTGGGACCTGGCCACCCGCACCCCGGTCGGCGAACCCCTCACCGGCCACCACGGGGCGGTGTGGGCGGTGGCGGTGACCTCGGACGACGCCCAGGTCATCACCGGCGGCGCCGACGCGACGGTGCGGGTGTGGGACCTGGCCACCCGCACCCCGGTCGGCGAACCCCTCACCGGCCACCACGGGGCGGTGGTAGCGGTGGCAGTGACCTCGGACGGCACCCAGGTCATCACCGGCGGCGCCGACGCGACGGTGAGGGTGTGGGACCTGGCCACCCGCACCCCGGTCGGCGAACCCCTCACCGGCCACGT
>NZ_JBFAON010000021.1:0-3173 GCF_040659795.1 Pseudonocardia sp. NPDC049635 | reverse complement strand
TGGCCACCCGCACCCCGGTCGGCGAACCCCTCACCGGCCACCACGGGGCGGTGCTGGCGGTGGCGGTGACCTCGGACGACGCCCAGGTCATCACCGGCGGCTCCGACGCGACGGTGCGGGTGTGGGACCTGGCCACCCGCACCCCGGTCGGCGAACCCCTCACCGGCCACCACGGGGCGGTGCTGGCGGTGGCGGTGACCTCGGACGACGCCCAGGTCATCACCGGTGGTTACGACGGGACGGTGCGGGTGTGGGACCTGGCCACCCGCACCCCGGTCGGCGAACCCCTCACCGGCCACGACGGGGCGGTGCTGGCGGTGGCGGTGACCTCGGACGACGCCCAGGTCATCACCGGTGGTTACGACGCGACGGTGAGGGTGTGGGACCGGGCCACCCGCACCCCGGCCGGCGCCCCGGTCGGCGACGCCCTCACCGGCCACCACGGGCCGGTGTGGGCGGTGGCGGTGACCCCGGACGGCACCCAGATCATCACCGCCGGCGACGACGGAACGGTGCGGGTGTGGCTGTGGGTGTGGGGCCAGGCCACCCGCACCCCGGTCGGCCCCCAGGTCCGCTCCTTAACGGTACCCCAGGTCGGCGAACCCCTCACCGGCCACCACGGGCCGGTACGGGCGGTGGCGGTGGCCCCGGACGGCGACGCCCAGATCATCACCGGCGGCTCCGACGGGACGGTGCGGGTGTGGGACCTGGCCACCCGCACCCCGGTCGGCGAACCCCTCACCGGCCACCACGGGCCGGTGCTGGCGGTGGCGGTGACCCCGGACGGCACCCAGATCATCACCGCCGGCGACGACGGGACGGTGCGGGTGTGGTCTGTTCCGGGGGCCCGGGCGCCGGTGGCGGAGATGGTGACCGACGCCGAGGCCGAGCAGGATCGGCTCGGAATCACCCGGGATGTGGCGACGCTGGCGGCGTTGCTGGCCGGGGTGGCGACCCGCCCACCGCTGTCGGTGGCGGTGATGGGCGACTGGGGCTCGGGCAAGTCGACGTTCATCCATCACCTGGCCCGCCACGTCGAAGGCCTGGCCGGCAGCGACCCGGTCGCCTATGTGGGGCAGATCCGGCAGGTGCAGTTCAACGCCTGGCACTACAGCGACGACCAGCTGTGGGTCGGGCTGATCGAGCAGCTGTTCGATCAGCTGCGGCCCGCGACACCGGCCCCGGCCGGACCCGACGAGGCCGCCCTGGAGGATCTGGAGACCCGCCTGGCCTCGGCTCAGGCCGAACAGGCCCGCCACGAGGAGGTCCTGGCCGAGATCGACCGCCTCGATCCGGAGCGGGGGTGGTGGGGATGGCTGGGGCAGATCCACCGGAGCTGGTTGGTCGCCCGCGCGGCCGGTACGGACGCCGGACGTGAGCTGCGGGCCCAGGGTGCGTGGGCGTCGTTGGCGTGGGTGGCGGTGGCGGTCGCTGCCGTGGCCCTGTCCCTGCTGGCCGAACCGCACCTGACTGGTGTCTGGGCCCAGCTCGTCACCACTGTCGGCTGGGTGGGCCCGCTCGCCGCCGCCGCCGGGCTGGTCTACACCCGGCTGCGTACGGTGTGGCGGGTCGCCACCGAGCACACCGACACCGCCCGCAAGCGGCTGCTCGAACGTCGGCACCAGCGACAGGCCGAGATCGAGACCCTCGAGGCCCGGCTGGAGCGGCTGGATCCGAGCCGGCGGCTGGACCGGCTACTGGGCGAGCTCGCCGACGGCGAGCGCTACCAGTCCTACCGCGGGCTGACCGGCCGGATCCACCGCGACCTGCGCGCGCTCTCCGACGCACTCACCGCCACCGAGAACGATCGGGGTGGGCCGTGGCGCATCATCCTCTACGTCGACGACCTCGATCGCTGCTCCCCGGCCCGGGGCGCCGAGGTCCTCCAAGCGGTGAACCTGTTGCTGACGATGCGACTGTTCCTGGTCGTGGTCGCCGTCGACCCGCGCTGGCTGCTCCGCGCCCTGACCCACCACCACGGCGACCTGCTCACCCCCACCGACACACCCACCACCATCACCACGGCTGCAGACCTGCCCGAGGACTCCGGTGATCTCGTGGGGGCGGTCCGGGCCGGGCGTGGTGGGGTCCTGGACTACCTCGACAAGATCTTCCATCTCCCCTACGCCATGGCCCCGATGCAGTCCCGCGCCGCCGACATGCTCCGCGACCTGCTCCCCACCGCGGACCCGACCGCCACGCCGCGCGCCCCCCAACCACCCGGGCCCGGTGCCGACCGCGCCGCTACCCCGCCCCCGGCCAGCACAGCGCCCAGCCCCCAGGGGCCGGTCACGGGCCGGCCGTCACGCGGCCCCACCCGCCAACCGTCACGACCCGAGCCGCCGACGCCGGCACAGCGGTCGGCTGGTCCGCGGTTCGTGGGTGGAGCGCTCGTGCGGCTGCAGCTCGATCCTCGCGAGATCGAGTTCCTGGCCCGTCTGGCCGAGTACCTGCCCACCCCGCGCTCGGTGAAAAAGCTCAGCAACATCTACCGCCTGCTCCGCATCGGCGTCCCCCTCACCGACATCGAGGAGTTCCTCGGCGACGAACAAGGCGGACCCTTCCAGGCGGCCGGGTTGCTGCTGGCCACCATCATCAGCGTCCCCGGCGCCGCCGCGCCCCTGATCCGCCAGCTGCCCCGCGCCACCGGCGAGAACATCGGTGATGCCCTGGCCGAGATCACCAACCCCGCCGCGCACTACCTGCGCGATACCCTCACCCAGCTCGCCCAGGCCGGTCCCGTCCACACCGCCACCCGCACCTACCAGCGCTGGGCGCCCGCCGTGGCCCGCTACAGCTTCGAGACCTACGACCTGTTCGTGCCCCCACCCCGACTCCGCCCACCCCTCGCATAGGGCACGGCCGCGGGCTCCGGCACAGCCGGGCCCCGTCGCCGGGGGTCGGCAGCTCTGTCAGTGGTGGCCGAGGTGGTCGCTGGCCCGTGCCGCGGCGGCGAGTGCGGTCACGAGCGGGCCGAGTGCCACCCGGGCCTGGTCCAGCGCCCCGGCCATCTCCCGGCAGGTGTCGGCCCCCGACCGGTCACCACGGTCGTCGTAGAGGGTGAACGCCTCGGGGAGGTGGCCGGTGACGTGCGCGGACAGCTGCGCGAGCAGCTGATCCCACCGTGCGGCCGCGGACTCGACCGCGGCGACGAGCTGCGCTACTGCGGCGGG
>NZ_JBFAON010000020.1:0-102037 GCF_040659795.1 Pseudonocardia sp. NPDC049635 | reverse complement strand
CCAGCACCGGGAAGGCGTAGTAGAGCACGCCCCAGCTGACGATCTCGGTCGCGCACAGCACGACCAGCACCCGGCGCAGACCGCCCCGGCCCAACTGCCCGGCCGTGGCTCCCCCTGACGGCATTCGCACAGGCCTCCCCGGCACACCCCGCTGTCGGTGGTCGACCTCCGGGCATCGGCACGGTCCTCAGGCCCCGGCGCCCGCACGGAGCAGGAACGTGCCGGAACCGGGGTCGAAGACCAGCTCGTCGGTGTCGAACGCGGCCCCGATCGCGCCGCAGGCCGCCAGCTCGTCCGGGGTACCGGTGACGATCCCACCCGCGCCGTCGAGCAACCAGGCCCGGTCGGCCAGCCGCAGCGCCAGCTCCAGGTCGTGGGTGGACAGCAGCACGCAGAGGTCCTGTTCGCGGGCGAGCCTGCGCAGCAGGCCGAGCAGGGCGACCCGCGCGGCGACGTCGAGGAACGCACTCGGCTCGTCGAGCAGCAGCAGCGAGGGCTGCTGGGCGAGCGCCCGTGCCACCATCATCCGTTGCCGCTCCCCGTCGGAGAGCCGGGCCAGCGGGCGCCCGGCCAGCGGCCCGGCCCGGACCGCGTCGATCGCGGTGTCGACGGCGGCGTCGTCCGCCGGGCCCAGGACGCCGCCGGCGCCGGTGTGCGGCAACCGCCCCAGCTCGACGACGTCCCGCCCGGTCAGCAGGCCCGGGTCCGGCCGGTCGGTGAGCACGACCCCGACCCGCCGGGCCCGGTCCGGGGCCCGCAGCGCGAGCAGGTCGGCGTCGTCGAGGGTGACCGAGCCGCCCAGTGCGGGCTGCAGCCCGGCGAGGGTGCGCAGCAGCGTGGACTTGCCCGCGCCGTTCGGCCCGAGCAGCACGGTCAGCTCGCCGCGCCCGGCCGCGGCGTCGACCCCGGACAGCACCGGTGCCGCCCGACCGCGGCGCAGTGCACCCTCGGCCCGGTAGCCGACGGTCAGCCCGGACAGCACCAGCCCGCTCACCACGCACCCCCGCCCAGGCGCCGGGAGCGGAGCAGCACCGCGATCACCACGGGCGCCCCGACCAGCGATGTCACCACGTTCAACGGGACCACCGTGCCCACCCCCGGCGGGTGCGCGACGATCGCGCAGGCCAGCCCGACCACCGCCCCGGTGAGCGCGGTCGCCGGGATGAGCACCCGGTGCCGTGACGTCCCGACGGCCATCCGGGCCAGGTGCGGCACGGCGATGCCGAGGAACCCGATCGGCCCGCAGAACGCGGTGACCGTCCCGGCCAGCACGGCGGCGACGACCAGCACACCCAGCCGGACCCGGGCGACGTCGACCCCTGCGGTGCGCGCGTAGTCGTCGCCGAGCAGCAGCCCGTCCAGCGGCTTGCCCAGCAACAGCACCGCGAGCAGCCCGCCCGCCACGATCACGCCGAGCACCGGCAGCTCGGAGCGGGCCACGCCGCTCACGCTGCCCAGCCCCCACATCAGGTACTGCTGCGCGGTGTCCGGGTCGGTCCAGACCAGCAGCAGGCTGACCACAGCGGTGATCGCCGAGCCGAGCATCACGCCGATCAGCAGCAGCGCGGTGGCCGAGCGGGCGAACCGGGACAGCAGCAGCACCAGCCCGAGCACGAGCGCGGCACCGATCGCGGCCGCGCCGACCATGCCGAGCCGCCCGCCGGGCACCGGTGCCGCGCCGAGGCCTCCGGTGGCGAACGCCGCGGCACCGGCGGCCGCTCCGAGGGTGGTGATCAGTGCGACGCCGAGCCCCGCCCCGGCGCTGACGCCGAGCACGTAGGGCTCGGCCAGCGGGTTGCGGAACAGGGTCTGGGTGAGCAGCCCGGCAGTGCCGAGCGCCGCCCCGGCCAGAGCCGCCGTCACCGCACGGGGCACCCGCAGGTCGGTGACCAGCAGGTCCAGCCGCGGGTCCGGGGATCCGACGCCGAACAGCGCCGACAGCGTCCTGGCCGGGCCGATCACGACCGACCCGGTCGACACCGTCAGCGCGAACAGCAGCAGCGCCGCGGCACCCAGCACGACCAGTGCGACCGCGGCACGGCCACCGGAGCGCTGCGCGGAGCGGTCCGGTACGGGTACCGGGGAGGGCGTGGCGCCGGTCACCGGGCGTCCCGGAGCGGCACCCGTCATCCGGCGGGCACCTGCCGGTAGTAGACGAACTCGTGCCCGGGCAGCAGATCCGGGTGCAGGATCGCGACCAGGTCGGCGAGGATCTCGTCGGGGTGCAGCACGCCCCGCTCGTAGATCTGGTTGCCACCGGTCGGGCCGAGGAACCGGTCCCGCGTCCAGACCTGCCCGTCCGGCCCGGCGGCGGCGACCGAGGTCAGCCGGGGGTCGGTGGCGGCGATGTCGGCGGTGGTCTCCCAGGGGCCGTCGGCGAGCCAGATCCGGGCGTCGCCGTCCTCGGCGAGCACCGACTCCAGGGTCTGCGGCATCCGGCCGGTGCTCCGTGCGCCCGCCCCCGACCAGGTCGCGCCGGCGTCGGAGAACAGGATCCCGGCCGTCGAGTCGCCGGCCGGGACCGGCCAGCTGCCCTGGTAGGGCTGGCCGGCGACGATCGGTGTCGGCTCGGCGCCGCGGACCCGCTCGGCGAGCTCGGTGTAGCGCTGCTCGATCCCGTCGAACACGGCGGCCGCCTCGTCGTCCCGGCCGGTCAGTGCACCCATCACCTTGATCCACTCGGCCTGGCCGAGCGGGCCGGTCTCCAGGTAGTCGGCCCAGCCCACGACGGGGATCCCGGCCGTCGCCAGCGCCGGCAGCGCCGGGTCGTCCTCGCCGCCGGTGAGCAGCACCGGCGGGTCCTCGGCGACGACCCGCTCGGCGTCGATCGCGAAGTTGCGGCCGAACTCGACGGCGCCGCCGGACTCGACGTGCGCACGCACCGCCGGGTCGCTGATCAGGTCGAGCGACCCGACACCGGTCAGCCGGTCCAGCACGTCCAGCTCGGTGATCATCGGGAGCTGGGTGGTGGAGTAGGCGAAGATCCCGTCGACCGGGGTGCGCAGCACCGGTGCGCCGGCCAGGTCCGCCGGGAGCGCCGGCGCGTCCTGCTCGCAGCCGAGCAGCACCACCGACTGCGCGGTGCCGCCCGGGTAGGGCTGGCGGACACTGAGCACCCGGTAGCCGTCACCGCCGGTGATCTCGACGTTCGTGGCGTGGGAGAACGGGACGTCGGTGGTGGGCGGGTCACCGGCGCCGGGGACACACCCGGCGGCCGCCTGCTCCGGGGCGGTCGCGGGTGCCGAGCACCCGGCGAGCAGGAACAGGGACAGCGATGCGGTGACCAGCCACCGAGATCGAATCACCTGAACAGTCTCACATACGTCGGTCAGTTCCCGACGAGCGCGGACAGCGCCTCCAGGAGCCGGTCGACGTCGCCGTCGTCGGTGTAGCAGGACAGCCCGATCCGCAGTGCTCCGCCGTCGCCCAGGCCGAGCCGGCGCGAACACTCCAGGGCGTAGAACGACGAGGCGGGCGCCGCGATCCGCCGCTCGGCGAGGTAGCGGTACACCTCCCCCGGTTCGCGGCCCTCGACCGTCACCAGCAGGGTCGGTGTCCGGGTGGAGGCGCGGGAGCGCACCGTCACCCCCGGCAGCGTCGCCAGGTGCGCCTCGATCCGCTCGCGCAGCGGCCGCTCGTGCGCGGACACCGCCGTCATCGACGTCACCAGCCGGACCCGGCGGTCCCCGGTCGCAGCCGTGTCGAGCCCGGCGAGGAACTCGACCGCCGCGGTCGTACCGGCCAGCAGCTCGTAGGGCAGGGTGCCCAGCTCGAAGCGCTCCGGTACGGCGTCGGTGGCGGGCAGCAGCTTCGCCGGGTGCAGCGTCTCCAGCAGCGCCGGATCGGCGGCGAGCACCCCGCAGTGCGGGCCCAGGAACTTGTACGGGGAGCAGGCGTAGAAGTCCGCGCCCATGGCGCGTACGTCCACCGGCTCGTGCGCGGTCAGGTGCACGCCGTCGACCATCAGCAGCGCCCCGGCGGCGTGCACGGCGGCGGCGATCGCCGGGACGTCCGGCCGGGTGCCGACCAGGTTCGACGCCCCGGTGACGGCGACCAGCCGGGTCCGCTCCGAGAGCAGCGGCCCGATGTCGTCGAGCTCGGCGGTGTCCGGGTCGAGGTCCAGCCACCGGACGGTGGCGCCGGCCGCCTCGGCCGCGATCACCCAGGGCCGGATGTTCGCGTCGTGGTCGAGCCGGGTGACGACGATCTCGTCGCCCGGTCCCCAGCCCGCAGCCAGGGTCCGGGCCAGGTCGAAGGTCAGTGCGGTCATGCTCCGCCCGAACACCACGCCGCGCGGGTCGGCGCCGAGCAGGTCCGCCATCGCGGCCCTGGCCCCGTGCACGATCGCGTCCGCGGCCCGTTCGCCGCCGGTGATCGTCCCGCGGTTCGCGAGCGGGGAGGTGAGCGCACCGGCGACCGCACCGGCCACGGCGTCGGGCACCTGGGATCCGCCGGGACCGTCGAAGTGCGCGATCCCGGCCCGCAGCGCCGGGAACCGGCTGCGGATGGCGGCGACGTCGTAGCTCATGGCCCCAGCCTCGCATCCGGTGACCGAACGGTGACGTGTCGGTGACCTCGCACGGGTGACGCCCGGGGGATCATCAGCGCATGTCGAGGTCCAGGTCCTGGGAGCAGTCACGTGGCCGGCACACGCCGCGCCGGCGACGTTCGCTGCACCGGCGCAGCCTCGTGTTCCTCATCGCGGGCCTGGTCGTGCTGGTCGCCTCGGTCGCGGGCGCCACGGTGGCGGTCGCCGGCGGGGGGCTCGGCGGGGTGGTCGCCCGCAACCTCGCCGGGCCGGTCGCCGGGCCGCCGGCGCCGCAGCTGCCCGCGTTCGTGACGACCGTCCCCCGCCCCGGGCCCCCGGTCACGCCGCGCGGCCAGGTACGGGCAGCGGTGAGCACCGGGCACCTGGAGGGCGTCGCGCTGACCGGTGACGAGGGCCCGGTCGCCGGTGTCCTGTCCCCGGACGGCCGCAGCTGGACCGCCACCGCCTCGCTGGAGTTCGGGAGCACGTACCGCTGGTCGGGCACCTGGGTGCGGGGCGACGGCACCCGCCGCCCGCTGGCCGAGGACGCGTTCAGCACCGTCGACCCGGACAACGAGATCGAGGCGCGGCTCAACATCCGCGACGGCGCGCAGGTCGGCATCGCCGCCCCGGTCGCGCTGAGCTTCCCGGCGGACCTGTCGGACGAGGCGAAGGCCGCTGTCACGGCGACCCTGTCGGTGGAGACGTCCACGCCGGTCGAGGGCGCCTGGCGGTGGATGCCCGACGACGCCGACGGCTCCCGCGTGCACTACCGGCCCAAGGAGTACTGGCCGTCGGGCACCCAGGTCCGGGTGCGGGCCGCGCTGCGCGGGCTCGACCTGGGCGACGCCGGTTGGGCCACCGCCGACGTCGACCGCACCTTCACCATCGGCACCAGCCGGATCGTGAAGGCCGACACCCGCAGCCACCAGATCGCCGTCGTCGAGGACGGTCGGGAGATCGCCCGCTACGACGCGTCCTACGGGCTGGAGTCCGACCCGAACCGGGTCACCCGCTCCGGCGTGCACGTGGTGATGGCCAAGTCGGAGAAGGTCCTGATGACCAACGAGGCGTACGGCTACGTCGACCAGCCGCAGTACTGGGCGGTCCGGATCTCCAACAACGGCGAGTTCATCCACGCCAACCCGTCGTCGGCCTACGCCCAGGGCAACCGCAACGTCAGCCACGGCTGCATCAACCTGTCGACCGCCGACGCGAAGGAGTTCTTCGCGATGGCGACCTTCGGTGACCCGGTCGAGGTCACCGGCAGCTCCGAGCCGCTCACCCCGCGGGACGGCCTCTACTACGACTGGACCATCCCGTGGGAGGAGTGGCGGTCCGGCTCCTGAGCCCGGCCCGGGTCGCTCAGGAGCCGATCCGGTGCTCGTGGCCGGCCCACGCCGCGTCCCGCAGCACGAACTTCTGGATCTTGCCGGTGGAGGTCTTCGGCAGCTCGGTGAACGTCACCCGCTTCGGCGCCTTGAACCGGGCCAGCCGGGCGCGGACGTGCTCGACGATCTCCTGTTCGGTCGCGGAGGCGCCGTCCTGCAGGGTCACGTAGGCGGCGGGCACCTCGCCCCAGCGCCCGTCCGGGATCGCGATCACCGCGACCTCCAGCACCGCGGGATGGTCGGCGATGGCCTGCTCCACCTCGACGCTGGCGATGTTCTCGCCGCCCGAGATGATCACGTCCTTGGAACGGTCGCGGAGTTCCACGTAGCCGTCGGGGTGCATCACGCCGATGTCACCGGTCCGGAACCAGCCGTCCGGCGCGGCGTCGCGGGTGGCCTGCTCGTCGTAGAGGTAACCGAGCATGACGTTGTTGCCGCGCAACGCGATCTGCCCGGTGGTGGTGCCGTCGGCAGGGGCGTCGGCCCCGTCGTCGGTGATCACCCGCACGGCCTGGGAGATCAGGTTCCCGACGCCCTGGCGGGCCTTGAGCCTGGCCTGCCGGTCCCCGTCGAGGTCGTTCCACTCGGGGCGCCAGTCGCAGATCATCGCCGGGCCGAACGTCTCGGTCAGGCCGTAGAGGTGGGTGACGTCGAAGCCGAGCTCGGCCATCCGGCGCAGGATCGCCGGGCTGGGCGGTGCCCCGCCCGTCGCCACCCGGACCGGTGTCCGCACCGGTGCCGCCTCGGGCGCGTAGGCGATCATCGACAGCACCGTCGGAGCACCGTTGAGATGGGTGACGCCCTGCTCGTGGATCAGCTCCCAGATCCGGGCGGGCTCCACCTTCGGCAGGCAGACGTGGGTCGCGGCGGCGGCGGTGACCGCCCAGGGGAAGCACCAGCCGTTGCAGTGGAACATGGGCAGTGTCCAGAGGTGCACCGACGACGGTGTCAGCCCGGTGTGCCCGACCATCGCCAGCGCCTGCAGGTAGGCACCCCGGTGGTGGTACATCACGCCCTTGGGGTGGCCGGTCGTCCCGGACGTGTAGTTGATCGACAGCAGGGAGCGCTCGTCGTCCGGGGTGACGGCGGTGGGCTCGCCCCAGCTGATCAGCCGCTCGTAGTCCTCGCCGACCCGCACGACCTGCGGCGGCTCGTCGAGCCCGGCCAGCGCCTCGGTGACGAGCTCGTCGAACTCGGGATCGTGCACCAGCACCGAGGCCCGCGAGTGGCGCAGGATGTAACCGACCTCGCCCGCCGAGAGCCGGGTGTTGACCGCGACCAGCGGGGCGCCCGACCACGGCACGCCGTAGGTGGCCTCCAGCGCGACGTGCGTGTTCGGCGCCAGCACCGCCACCGGGCGGCCGCCGTGGATCGCGGCGAGGCCACCGGCCAGCTTGCGGCACCGCCGGTGCAGCTCGGTGTAGGTGAGCCGCAGGTCCCCGTCGACGACGGCGACCCGGTCGCCGTGCGCGGCCGCGGCCCGGTCCAGGAACGAGGTCGGGGTGAGCGGTTCGAACGACAACCCGGTGAGGTCGGCGGGGACACCGGCCGGATGGGGGCCGGCAGGACGGGCGGCACTGTCGTTCATGCCAGCACCTTCCCCGCCGCCCGACCGGTGCGCAATCGGCCGGTCGTCGCGTCCCCCTGTCGCGAGCGGCCCCCCGGTTCACGGGCGTCGCAGGAGCGGTCCCGGCCGGCGGTCCCGGTCAGCGGCCGGTCCACCGCGGAGGTCGCTTCTCCAGGAACGCGGCGATCCCCTCGTCCCGGTCCTCGGACCGCTCGATCGCGGCCGACGCGACGTCGGTCGCCGCCCAGCCGCGCTCGTCCGGCTCGGACACGACCCGTTCCAGCGCCCGCAGCGTCACCGACACGGCCAGCGGGGAGTTCTCGCACACCTGCCGGGCCAGCTCCAGCGCGGCGGTCTCCGCCGCCCCGGCCGCCACGAGCTCGTTGACCAGGCCGAGCGCGTACGCGCGCTGCGCATCGATCGGGCGTCCGGTGACCAGCAGCTGCTTGGCGACGTTCAGCGGGAGCGGCCGCGGCGTCCGGAACAGCGCCCCGCAGTTGGCGACCAGCCCGCGGGCGACCTCGGGCAGTGCGAACCGGGCACCGGTGCCGGCGACGACCATGTCGCAGGCCAGCACGATCTCGAACCCGCCGCCGTAGGCGACGCCCTCGACGGCGGCGATCAACGGCCGCCGCCGGTCCCGGCGGACGACGCCGTAGTTCCCGCCGCGCGGTGTCGGCCCGCCCGATCCCGCGGCCAGGTCGGTCCCGGCGCAGAACGCCGCGGCGTCCCCGGCGAGGACCCCGCACCACAGGTCCGGGTCGTCGTCGAGCTCGTTGAGCGCCTCGTCGAGCGCGGCCGTCATCGCCGCGTCCACCGCGTTGCGCTTGTCCGCCCGCATCATCCGGATCAGCAGCACGTGCCCGTGCCGCTCCGTCGCCACCCGCGGTTCCGTCACGTCCGTCACGCCCCGCAGCGTAGGCGCGACCCGGGCCCGCACGTCGGGCCCGAACGGCCGCACCGGGGACGATCCTGCCGGGGCGGTGGTGCCGGGTGGCGGTACCGGGGTGATCGTAGTGTGGTGATCGTGTCCCGCCTCTCCCGCGCCGCCACCCTCGCCGCACTGACCGCACCGCTGCTGGGCCTGGCCGGACTCGGCCTGCACGTGCGCCGCAACATGGGCGCGTCGCGCGCACAGCTGCGCCGGGTCACCGGTCGCTCGCCGAACGCGATCAACGGGATCTTCGCCAACACCGAACCCGGCCTGCCGCGTGCCAAGGCGTCGTTCTGGATGCTGCTCAACATGCTGCGCAGCCGGACCACCGAGGGCGTCCCGGCCGGCCCGGTCCCGCTGGCCCCGCTGGAGCGGACCCCCGAACCTGCCGCGCTGGCGGTGACCTGGCTGGGACACGCCTGCGTACTGCTCGAGGTCGACGGTTCGCGGGTGCTCGTCGACCCGGTCTGGTCCGAGTACGCCACCCCGGTCCCCCGCCTCGGCCCGCGCCGGCTGCATCCCCCGGTCGCCCCGCTGTCCGCACTCGGCGAGATCGACCTGGTGCTGCTCACCCACGACCACTACGACCACCTGGACCGGCCGACGGTGCTCCGGCTGGCCCGCGACACCCAGGCGGTCTTCGTCGGTCCCCTCGGTGTCGGAGCCCATCTGCGGGCCTGGGGCATCCCCGGCCACCGGGTCGTCGAACGCGACTGGGACGACGTCGTGCAGGTGCGCGGGCTGACCCTGACCTGCCTGGAGACCCGGCACTTCTCCGGGCGCGGGATCCGCCGCAACACCACGCTGTGGGCGGCCTGGAAGGTCGCCGGTGCCCGGCACTCGGTCTACCTCGGCGGCGACACCGGCCCGAGCCGGGTGCACGCCCGTACCGGGGCGGAGCACGGCCCGTTCGATCTGACGGTACTGCCGATCGGTGCCTACGCCGATCTCTGGCCGGACGTGCACACCGACCCGGAGCAGGCCGTCGCCGCGCATCGTGATCTGCGCGGGCAGGTGCTGCTGCCGATCCACTGGGCGACCTTCAACCTCGGCTTCCACCCGTGGGACGAGCCGGCCGCCCGGGTCCGCCGGGCCGCCGCCGCGCAGGGGGTCCTGCTGGCGCTGCCGCGACCGGGCCGGCGGATCGACCTGTCCGAAGGTCCCGCCACGTACGCCACCGCCCTCCCGACCGAGCCGTGGTGGCCGACGCCACGCTGATCGTCCCCGCCGGGCCGTGCGGCCTTTCCGCCGATTCCGCCTCACCCGGACGCCGTATCCCCGGTTCGCCCGGTAACAACTCCGGCGCTTATCCGCGAGGGGTTCGACACGGCACATCAGCATCCCTTACTGTTCTGCTCAGAAAATGCTTCACCGCGGTTCCGAGGGCCCCGAGCGGGATACCGACTCGCACCGGCGGTGACGATTCATCCGCTCGGAGCTCCGAGATTCCCCCGGAAGGAATGACGACGTGGCGCAGCAGACGACGATCACGCTGATCGACGACATCGACGGCTCCGAGGCCGACGAGCAGGTGGAGTTCGCCGTCGACGGCCGCGCCTACGAGATCGACCTGTCCGCTGCGAATGCCCAGCGACTCCGCGAATCCCTCGCCCCCTTCATCGCCGCCGCCCGCCGGTCGAGCGGTCGGCGGGGGTCGGCGCAGGCGACGTCGTCGTCGAACGGTTCCAGCGCCTCCGAACGGGCCGCGAACCGGGCCGTACGCGAATGGGCGATCGCCCAGGGGATGAAGATCTCGGAGCGTGGGCGCATCCCGACATCGGTTCTGCAGGCGTATCAGAACGCGCACTGACCGCTCCCGCCGGGGCGGGGCGGGGGGCGTCGGGAATCGGTGCGTGCCGCCCCGCGGCGGCCGGATGGCAGGATCAGCGCCGGAGAGTCCGTGCGACATCGCACGACCGACGACGAGAGGCCCTGATGTTCCCTGGCACGCACGCCGCAACCACTCCCGACAAGCCGGCCGTGATCATGGGTGGATCGGGCGAGACGCTCACGTTCGGTGAGCTGGAGGAGGGGTCGGCCCGCCTCGCGAACCACTTCCGTGCGGCGGGCCTGCGGGAGGGCGACGTCGTCGCGCTGATCTCGGACAACACCCCGCGCCTGTTCGAGGTCTACTGGGCCGCGCAGCGCTCCGGGCTCTACGTGACGGTGGTGAACCACCACCTGTCCGCGCCCGAGGCCGCCTACATCGTGCGGGACTGCGGCGCAAAGGCGCTCATCGCCTCGGCCGGGGTGGCCGGGCTGGCCGCCGCGGTCGAGGACCACGTCGAGGTCCCGCTGCGGCTCGCGTTCGGTGGCGAGATCCCGGGCGCGACCGGTTACGCCGACTACGACTCCGCGCTGCAGGGAGTGTCGGCCCAGCCGCCGGCCGAGCAGCCGCGCGGTGCCGACATGCTGTACTCCTCCGGCACGACCGGGCGCCCGAAGGGCGTCAAACCGGCGCTGCCGGGGCGCCGGGTCGACGAGCCGGGCGACACCTACCAGGCGCTGTTCGGACCGATGTACGGGTTCGACACCGACACGGTCTACCTGTCGCCCGCGCCGCTCTACCACGCGGCGCCGTTGCGGTTCTCGGCCACCGTGCAGGCGCTGGGCGGGACCGTCGTGGTGATGGAGCGCTTCGATCCCGAGCAGGCACTGGCCCTCGTCGAGCGGTACTCGGTGACCCACTCGCAGTGGGTGCCGACGATGTTCGTGCGAATGCTGAAGCTGCCCGAGCAGGTCCGGTCCGCGTACGACCTCTCGTCGCTGAAGGTGGCCATCCACGCCGCCGCGCCCTGTCCGGTCGAGGTCAAGCAGGCCATGATCGACTGGTGGGGGCCGGTGCTGCACGAGTACTACGCCGCCACCGAGGCGATCGGCATCACCTTCATCGACTCGGCGCAGTGGCTCGAGCGCCCCGGTTCGGTCGGCCGGGCCGGGCTGGGCACGATCCGGATCTGCGACGACGAGGGCAACGAACTCGGGCCCGGCGAGGTCGGCACCGTCTACTTCGAGCGGGAGACCCGGCCGTTCGAGTACCACGGCGACCCGGGCCGGACGCTCGCCGCGCAGCATCCCGAGCACGACAACTGGACGACGACCGGTGACCTGGGCTTCGTCGACGAGGACGGCTACCTGTTCCTCACCGACCGCAAGGCGTTCACGATCATCTCGGGCGGGGTCAACATCTACCCGCAGGAGGTCGAGGACGCACTCGCCCTGCACCCGAAGGTGCTCGACGTCGCGGTGATCGGGGTGCCCGACGAGGAGATGGGCGAGCAGGTCAAGGCCGTCGTCCAGGCGTCCGACGGGGTCGAGACCGGCCCGGAGCTGGAACGCGAGCTGATCGACTTCGTGCGCGGGCGGATCGCCCACTACAAGGCGCCCGCCTCGGTGGACTTCACCGACTTCCTGCCGCGCACGCCCACAGGCAAGCTGGTCAAGCGGGAACTGCGCGACCGCTACGTCTGAGCCCTCGGCGGTCGGTGCCGCGCGTAGCGGGCACGGGCCAGTGCCGCCGCGACGCCCAGCGGCACGGACACGACCAGCGCGGCCAGGAACAGCGCGCCGAACCGGTCGGTGTCGGCGAGCGGCGCGCCCAGCGCGGTCCCGGCCGAGCTGCCCAGGAACAGCATGGTGGCGAACAGGGCGACCGCCGTCGCGCGTGCCTGCGGGACGACGTCGGTCGCCCACGTCTGCAGGGTGGAGTGCAGGAAGGCCCAGCAGCCGCCGAGCATCAACCCGGCGAGGGCCACCGTCACCGGGTGCACCACGACGATCGGACCGACCCACGCCGCCGCGAGGAACGCGCCGCCGATCCCGGCCAGCGCGGCGGCGGGAACCCGGCCGACCAGCCGCCGCACCACCCGGGAGAACAGCAGCGCCCCCACGCCGTAGCCGCCGGCCGCGATCCCGGCGAGCGCGGCCGTGCTGCCACCCGCCTGCAGCGCAGGCGCCAGGTAGGTGAGCACGCCGAGGACGACGGCGCCCTCGACGAACGCGAGCACCAGTACCACCCACGCCCAACCGGTGCCGAGCACCGTGCCCACCGGCCGCAGGGTCGACCATCCGCGGGCCGGCCCGTCGGCGTCCGCGCCGCGGGCGGGCGCGGGCTCGGCCGGGACCGGTTCGGGCAACGCGCGCAACGCGACCAGCAGGACGGCGGCCGCCGCCGCGGTCGTCCCGAACACCACACGCCACCCGGCCAGGTCGGCGAGCAGCCCGGCACCCGCGGTGGCCAGCGCCGTCCCCACCGCGGTCGCGGCGAGCAGGTCGGACAGCGGACGCTGCCGGACCGAGGCCGGCCACGAGTCACCGACGTAGACCAGGGTGGCCGGGATGAGCGCCGAGGTGCACGCCCCGGTCAGCACCCGGGCCACGATCAACACGGGCAGCGTCGGGGCCAGCACCGACGCCAGCCCACCGAGCACCGCACCGATCAGCGCGATCCGCATCACCCGGACCCGCCCGATCCGGTCGGAGAGCACCCCCCACACCACCTGCATGAGGCCGTAGGCGAGGAAGTAGCCGCCCGCGGCACCGGCCGCGGCGGCGAGCGGCACGCCGAACGACACGGCGACCGGCACCAGCAGCGGCGCGATCGCGAACCGGTCGCAGGTGCTGATCAGGGCGGCGAGCTGCAACAGCCGCAGCCGCCGGGGGCCGTCCGCGACCGGATCGGCGGAGGGGGTGGTCACCGGTGCACTCTCCCCCGGAGGCGCGCCACGCAGCGAGCCGGGCCGGACAGGGCCCACAGGTACTGCGGAACCGCTCACCTGGTGAGCGGTTCCGTTCGACTCCCCCTCCCCCTTCCGGGTTGTCCCGGCCCCGTCTGGTGCCCCCTCTCCGTGTGTTCGCTCACCAGGTGAGCGAACACGGCACCGGAGTAGCGTCGCGGCCGTGCCCGATCTGACCCCGGACGAGTTCCGCGCCCTCGGCCACCTGTTCGTCGATGCGGTGGCCGACGCCCGGGCCGGGATCGAGCGGCACCCGGTCCGCGACGTCGTCCCGCCCGGGACGGTCCGGGCCAGGTTCCCGCGGGAGGCCGCCGAGTCCCCGGAACCGCTGGCCGGGTTCCCCTCGCTGGTCGAGTCGGTCACCGGTGACGCCGACACCCGCTGGCAGCACCCCGGGTTCCACGCCTACTTCCCCGCCAACGCCTCGTTGACCTCGCTGCTCGGCGAGCTGCTCAGCGGCGCGGCGGGCGTCCAGGGCATGCTCTGGTCCACCTCCCCCGTCTGCACCGAGGTGGAGCAGGCGATCACCGACCAGCTCGGCAGGGCGTTCGGGCTGCCGGAGACCTTCACCCACGACGGCGGGGGCGGCGGATCGATCCAGGACTCGGCGTCGTCGGCCGCGCTGGTCGCGCTCACCGCCGCCCTGCACCGCGCCGCGCCCGACCCGGAGACCGGCTGGCGGGCCCGCGGGGTGACCGGCCGGGAACGCGTCTACGTCTCCCCCGAGACGCACTCCTCGCTGGCGAAGGCGGTCCGGGTCACCTGGCTCGGCGCGGCCGGGCTGCGCACCGTGCCCTGCACACCCGGCACGGCCTCGATGGACCCGGCCGCTCTCGACGAGGCGATCCGGGCCGACCTCGACGGCGGGCTGGTGCCGGTACTGGTGTGCGCGACCGTCGGGACCACCTCGACGGGTGCCACCGATCCGGTCGCCGACATCGTCCGGATCGCGGGCGACCACGGCGTGTGGGTGCACGTGGACGCCGCCTGGGCCGGCGTCGCGGCCCTGTGCCCCGAGCACCGCTGGGTGCTCGACGGCGTGGCCGGTGCCGACTCCTTCTGCACCGACGCGCACAAGTGGCTGCTCACCGCGTTCGACGCCTCGCTGCTCTGGGTGCGCGACGCGCGGGCGCTGCCGGCCGCGCTGTCGATCACCCCGGCCTACCTGCGGGACCCCGCGTCGGAGTCCGGGACGGTCGTCGACTTCCGGGACTGGCAGATCCCGCTGGGGCGCCGGTTCCGCGCCCTGAAGCTGTGGGCGGTGCTGCACGGTCAGGGGCTGTCCGGGCTGCGGGAGCACCTTCGCGGGCATGTCGCACTGGCCGACGAGCTCGCCCGCCGGGTCCGCGGGCACGACGGCCTGGAGCTGGCCTGCGATCCGGTGCTGTCGCTGGCCTGCCTGCGCGTCACCGGTGACCGGGACGGGTCCGCGACCGCGGCGCTGCTCGGGCGGGTCAACGCCGACGGCCGGGTGTTCCTCTCCGGCACCGAGGTCGACGGGCGGCAGGTGATCCGGGTGGCCTTCGGGGCCGTCGGCACGACCGGGGCCCACCTCGACGTGCTCTGGGAGATCCTCACCGCACGCTCATGACCGCCCGGTAACCAGGTACTTGCAAAGGTAAGGTTACCCTCCCCGGGTGATCGGGTCGGTGCAGCCATCTCCGCTCGGGGAGGTCTCCGGGCGCGACGTCCTGCGCGGTTCGCTCCGGGCCCACCGGGGCCGGATCAGCGCAGCCGGTGCGCTGTTCTGCACCCACCAGGCCGGTGAGGCGCTGGTCCCGCTGCTGGTGGGGGCGATCATCGACCGGGCCGTGGCGACCGGCGACCCGGTGGCGCTGGCCGGCTGGCTCACCGTGCTGGCCCTGGACTTCCTGCTGCTCTCGTTCTCCTACCGGTTCGGCGCCCGGCAGGCGTGGCACGCCGACGCCTGGGCGGACGCCCGGTTGCGCAGGCTGGTCGCGGGCCGGCTGCTCCATCCCCGTGGTGGTGGTGAGTCCGGCCGGCTCCCCGGCGAGCTGACCGGCATCGCCGTCTCGGACACCAAACGGGTGGCCGAGCTGAACACCGCGCTCCCGCTCGGGCTCGCCGCGATCGCCGCGGTCGTCGTCGCCGCCGCCGCACTGCTCACGATCGACCTCTCCCTCGGACTGCTGATCCTGCTCGGCACGCCGCCCCTGCTGTGGCTGGTGCAGCTGGTCGTCCGGCCGCTGGAACGACGGTCCGGACCTGAGCAGGAGCGGGCCGCCCGGGCCGCGGGCACCGCCGCCGATCTGGTGTCCGGGCTGCGGGTGCTCACCGGGCTCGGTGCCCGGCCGGCCGCCGTCCGGCGCTACCGCGCCTCCAGCCGGGACGCGCTCGCCGCGACCCTGCGGGCGACCCGCGCCGAGGCGGGTTTCCTCGGCGTGGTCCAGCTGGCAAACGGCCTGTTCCTGGCCGTGATCGCCCTGGTCGGCGGGCTCGCCGCACTGAACGGTTCGATCACCGTCGGCCAGCTCGTCTCGGCCGTCGGGCTGGCCCAGTTCCTGGTCGGCCCGATGCAGATGGTCGGCTTCGTCAGTGCCCGGCTGGCCCAGGCGCGTGCGTCCGCCGCCCGGATCGCCGCCGTGCTGTTCGCCCCCGCCGCCGTCGGCGAGCCCGCCGCCCCGCTGCCCGAGGCCGACCCGCGCTCGGGCCCGGGGGTGCTGTCGCTGCGCGGGGTCCGCCTCGACGGCCGGACCGAGGGCATCGACCTGGACGTCGTTCCGGGTGCCCTGACTGCGGTGGTCGCCGCCGACCCGGAGGAGGCCGCGGCACTGCTCGGTTGCCTGGCCCGCGAGACCGAGCCCGCGGCCGGCCGGATCACCCTCGACGGTGTCCCGCTCGACGCCTGGCCCGCCGAGGTCGCCCGGGGAGCGGTGCTGGTCGCCGCGCACGACGCCCACCTGTTCGCCGGGTCGCTGCACGACAACGTCGTCGCCGGTGCGCCGGAGGGCACCGACCCCCGGCCGGCGATGGCGGCGGCCGCCGCCGATCAGGTCGCCGCCACCCTGCCCGCCGGCGCCGACACCGACGTCGCGGCCCGGGGCCGCTCGCTGTCCGGCGGGCAGCGGCAGCGGATCGCGCTCGCCCGCGCACTCGCCGCCGACGCGCCGGTGCTGGTCCTGCACGACCCGACGACGGCGGTGGACGCCGTCACCGAGGCCCGGATCGCCGACGGCCTCGCCGAGCACCGCGCCGGCCGCAGCACGCTGCTGATCACCACCAGCCCGGCGTTGCTGGCCAGGGCGGGGACCGTCCACTTCGTCGTCGACGGGCGGGTACGGGCGCGCGGCACGCACGCCGAACTGATGGCCGACACCGGCTACCGCGCAGTGGTGACGGCGTGAGCCAGGTACTGCTGCCGATCGCGTCCGGCCGGCGGATCCGCGCGGTCCTCACCGAGCTGGGCAGGCCGCACCGCGGCACCGCGATCCTCGCGCTGGGTGTGCTGGTGGCCGGCGCCGCGGCGAGCCTGCTCGCCGCACCGCTGCTGGGCGAGATCGTCGACCGGGTCGCCGGTGTCCGGGGCGCCGGCGGTGTCGCGACGATCCTGCCGCCGGTGCTCGGGCTGGCCGCGATCGCCGTCGTGCAGGGTGTCCTGGCGGCGCTCGGGGTGGCACTGGCCGCCCGGTTCTGCGAGACGCTGCTCGCCGGGCTGCGCGACCGGTTCGTCGACCGGGCCCTGCACCTGCCGCAGGCGCGGGTGGAGGCAGCCGGAGCCGGCGACCTGACCTCCCGGGTGACCGACGACGTGCAGGTGGTCGGCGAAGCCGTCCGGGAGGCCGTCCCGGAGCTGGCCCGGGCGATCCTGCTCGTCGCGCTCACGCTGGTCGCGCTCACCGTCCTGGACTGGCGGTTCCTGCTGGCGGCACTGTTCGCGGTGCCCGTCCAGGTGTGGACCGCACGGTCGTTCCTGGGCCGCTCGACGCCGGTCTACACCGCGCAGCGGATCGCCGGCGGCGCCCAGCAGCAGCTGCTGCTCGACACCGCGGCCGGGCTGCCCACGGTGCGCGCGTTCCGGCTGCACGAGCGGCACGCGGCCGGCATCGCCGAACGGGCCGCCGAGGTGGCCCGGTTGGTGATCACCGTCGTCCGGATGCACACCAGGCTGTTCGCCCGCCTCAACCTGGCCGAGTACATCGGGCTCTCCGCGGTGCTCGTCACCGGGTTCTGGCTGGTCTCGGCCGGGGCTACGACGATCGGGACGGCCAGCGCCGCCGCCCTCTACTTCGTCAACCTCTTCACCCCGATCAACATCGTGCTGTACCAGCTGGACGCGGCGCAGACCGCGCTGGCCGGGCTGCGCCGGATCGTCGGCGTCGCCGATCTCGATCGCCCCGCCGATCCCCCGCTCCCCGCCGTCCCGGCCGGCGCCGGGCTGCGGGTGCGCGGGCTGACCCACCACTACGTCGACGGCCACCCTGTGCTCCGCGACGTCGATCTCGACATCGCACCCGGGGAGCGGGTGGCGCTGGTCGGTGCCAGCGGCGCGGGCAAGTCGACGCTGGCCGGGATCGTCGCCGGGGTGCACGCCCCCACCACGGGCACCGTCGAGATCGGCGGTGCCCGGCTCGCCGACATCGAGCCGGACCGGCGGCGGGACGCGGTCGTGCTGGTCACCCAGGAGTCACACGTCTTCGCCGGGACCCTCGCCGAGGACCTGCGCCTCGTCCGGCCCGACGCCCGGGAGACCGAGCTGTTCGACGCGCTCGACCGGGTCGGCGCCGGCGGCTGGGCGCGTGCGCTGCCCGAGGGCCTGGACACCGTCGTCGGCGACGGTGGTCACCGGCTCCCGGTGGTCGCCGCACAGCAGCTGGCGCTGGCCCGTGTCGTGCTCGCCGATCCCCGCCTGCTGGTGCTCGACGAGGCCACCGCCGAGGCCGGCAGCGCGGGCGCACGCGTGCTCGAGGACTCCGCCGAGACAGCGCTGGCCGGCCGGACCGGCCTGGTCGTCGCCCACCGGCTCAGCCAGGCCGCCGCAGCCGACCGGGTCGTCGTGCTCGACGACGGCCGGGTCGTCGAGGAGGGGCCGCACGACGAGCTGATCGCCGCCGGTGGCCGCTACGCCCGGCTCTGGGAGGCCTGGTCGGGTGCCCACGCCCGGAGCGACCCTCACACGTGATCCGCACCAGGCGGGTCCTCGGAAAGGATGTCATGCACCGATCACTGCTCCGCGCGACCGCCGCCTGCGCGGTCCTGCTGCTCGCCCTCGCGGGCTGCTCGTCGGGCCCCGAGGAGGAGCAACCCGCAGCCGGTGACGCCCCGGCGTCCGGGGCGTTCCCGGTGACGCTGGAGCACGCCTTCGGTTCCACGACCGTCCCCGAACAGCCCCGGCGGGTGGTCACCGTCGGCTTCAACGACGCCGACTTCGCGCTCGCCGTCGGCGTGCAGCCGGTCGGGGTCCGCGAGAACATCGGCGACTACGACTACGAACAGCGCCCGTGGGCCCAGGAGGCGCTGTCCCGCGGGCCTGCACCACAGCTACTGACCGGCACCGACATCCCGGTCGAGCAGGTCGCCGCGCTGCAGCCCGACCTGATCCTCGGCGTCTACTCGTTCATGGACAAGGCCACCTACGACGCCCTGTCCCGGATCGCACCGACCATCGCCCAGTCCACCGAGGACGGCACGGACCCGGCGCCCTGGGACGAGCAGACCCGGATCACCGGTCAGGCCACCGGCCGGACGGCGGAGGCCGAGCGGGTCGTCGCCGACACCCGGGCAAAGTTCGACGAAGCCGCCCGAGCCCATCCCGAGTTCGCCGGCAAGACCCTCAAGCTGGGCTTCTACATCGAGGGCACCCCGTACGACATGGGCACCGACGACCTGCGCGCGCAGCTCTTCGAGGGCCTGGGCTTCGAGGTCCGGCCCGACTCGCAGACCCTCTCGCTCGAGGAGCAGGGCCTGCTCGACGCCGACGTGCTCGCCGTGCTGGGCCGCCCGCGGGCCGAGGCCGAGACCGATCCGGTGTTCCGGGCGATCCCCGCGGTCGAACAGGGCCGGGTGATCTATCTCGGCCCGTTCGACACCGAGTTCACCGCGGCACTGGGGTACTCGAGCCCGTTGTCGCTGCCGTACGCGATCGACGACGTCGCGCCGAAGCTGGCCGAGGCGGTCGCGGGCAACGCGCCCGGCAGCTGACCCGGCACGGCCGCCGGTACCGTCTGGGACGGACCGATCAGGGCGGGGGCGAGGACGGATGTCCATCTACGACAGCGAGGCCGCCAGGCACGAGGTGCGCGACTGGTGCACCGCCCGCCTGGCCGCCGACGAGACCGTCCGGGACCGGGCCGAGGTGGCCACCACGCTCGGCCTGACCCATGTCACGCTGGCCGGCCGGGCCGGGCCGTGGGCGCTCGTCCTGCCGGCCGCCGCGGAGAGCGCCGCGGTCCTCGGTGGACTGACCGCCGCGCTGGCCGGGCAGCACCGGGTCGCGGTCGTCGACCTGCCCGGTGAACCCGGGCTGAGTCACGACGAGCCGCCGCACGACGACCTGGTCGGCCGCTACGACGACTGGCTCTCCGAGATCGTGTCGGCGGTGGCCGGTGACGAGCCCGTCGTGCTCGTCGCCGACGGGCTCGGCGCCACCGTCGCCCTCTGCTCCACCAGCGACCGGGTCGCCGGGCTCGTCGCGGTCTCCCCGGTGGGGGTCAACGAGTACCCGGGCGATCTCGGGTACGCGCTGCGGGAGCTGCGGGTCGGGCTCTCCCCCACCGAGGCGAACGCGAACCGGTTGCTGCGCCCGTTCTACGGCGACGGGTTGCCGCCCGACCACGATCTGCTCGTCGAGTGGACGATGCTGCTCGGCCGCACGGTGTGGCCGAGCGATCCGCCTGCGCTGCTGCCGAACGCGGTACTGAGCCGCTGGCGCGACATCCCGCACCGGGTTCTCGTCGGCGAGCACGACGCGATGCACCGCCACGACCGGATCGCCCGCCCGGTGGAGGCGCTGATGGGTTCCGAGGTGCGGGTCGTGCCCGGGGTCGGGGAGACCGCGGTGCACGAGGACCCCGGTGCCGTGGCCGGCGCTGTCGGGGAGCTCACGGCGGCGACCCGCGCCTGACGGCGCCCCCGGCGGAACGCGCCGAGTGAGCGAGCGGACGTCCATGTGTCCGGGCATCGCTTAACGATGCGTCCCATTCGTTATCCAGAATGGATGGCAGACGCCTTTCCACCTGAATAGGGTCGGTCCGTTTGTGCATCCGAGGAGGTTCGACCCGATGAGCGATCACCCGTCCGTCGAGGCGGAGCCAGGATCCGCCGGCGCAGGCCCCGACGAGCCGAGCGTCCGGCTCAACAAGCCGGTGTTCTACGGTTCCGCGATCGGCGTAGTCGTCGTCGCACTGTGGGCGATCCTGTTGCCGGACAACGCTGACGCTGTCATCGGCACATTGGTCGGGGTGATCGCGAGCAGCTTCGGCTGGTTCTACATCCTGGTCGCCTCACTGGTGCTCGTGTTCGTGCTGTTCCTCGCGCTGTCGCCCTACGGTTCGATCAGGCTCGGCCCGGACCATTCGAGGCCGGACTATTCGAACCTCTCCTGGGCGGCGATGCTGTTCGCCGCCGGGATCGGCACCGACCTGATGTTCTTCTCGGTCGCCGAGCCGGTCACCCAGTTCATGGCACCGCCGGTCGGCGAGCCGGAGACCGTCGAGGCGGCCCGTGAGGCGACCGTGTGGACGCTGTTCCACTACGGCCTCACCGGCTGGGGCATGTACGCGCTGATGGGCATCGCCCTGGCCTACTTCGCCTACCGGCGCGAGCTGCCGCTCTCCATCCGCTCCGCGCTCTACCCGCTGATCGGCAAGCGTGTCTTCGGCCGGGTCGGGCACGCGGTGGACCTGGCCGCCGTGCTCGGCACCATCTTCGGGATCGCCACGTCGCTGGGCATCGCGGTGGTGCTGCTCAACGTCGGGTTGAACGTGATGTTCGGGGTCCCGCAGGGGCTCGGTGCGCAGATCGCGCTCGTCGCGGTGGCCGTGGTCATCGCCACGATCTCCGCCGTGTCCGGCGTCGACCGGGGCATCAAGCGGCTCTCCGAGCTGAACGTGGCCGCCGCGCTGTTGCTCGCCCTGTTCATCCTGGTCACCGGCAACACCTCGTTCCTGCTCAACGCGCTGGTCACGAACCTGGGCGACTACCTGTCCAGCTTCCCGGCGCTGACCATGGAGACGTTCGCGTTCGAACAGGCGAACCCGGACGTCGCCGAGTGGCTGAACCTGTGGACGCTGTTCTTCTGGGCCTGGTGGATCGCCTGGGCGTCGTTCGTGGGGCTCTTCCTGGCCCGCATCTCGCGCGGCCGGACGATCCGCCAGTTCGTCGTCGGCACACTGGTGATCCCGTTCTTCTACATCCTGTTCTGGATCTCCATCTTCGGCAACGCCGCACTGGAGAGCGTCCGGGGCGGCAACACCGAGCTCGCCGACGCGGCGGTGAACGCGCCCGAGTCCGGCTTCTACATGCTGCTCGAGCAGTACCCGTGGTTCCCGTTCCTGGCCGGGCTCGCGACACTGACCGGGCTGCTCTTCTACGTGACCTCCGCCGACTCCGGCGCCCTGGTCATGGCGAACCTGACCTCGTACCGCAAGACCCCCCGCGACGACGGCACGCCCGCCAACCGGATCTTCTGGGCCGCCGCGACCGGCCTGCTGACCCTGGGAATGCTGTTCGTCGGCGGGATCACCACCCTGCAGAACGCGACGGTGATCATGGGCCTGCCGTTCGCGTTCGTCATGCTCCTGGTGATGTTCGGCCTGTTCAAGGCACTGCGCCTGGAGCGGTACCGCTCCCAGAGCAAGCAGTCCAGCCTGCCCGCACTGCTGTCCGGACGCAGCAGGCCCGGCACACCGGCCGGTGACGGTGACGCGGGCCGAGACTGGCGGGGCCGGCTGCGCCGCACGATGGGGCACGCCGACAGCCGGGGCGCCGACAGCTTCCTCTCCGGGACCGCCACCTCGGTGCTCGAGGACGTCGCCGCGGAGCTGCGCGGCCAGGGCGTGCCGACCACGGTCCGGCGCTGCTCGGCGGCCGACGGCCCGGAGATCGAGCCCGGCGAGCAGCGGCCGGAGGGAATGCAACCGCTCGAGCTCGTCGCCGAGGTCCACGAGAGCCTGCCGTTCGTCTACCGGCTCGTGCCGCGGGTGACCGGCCTGCCCCGCTACGCCCTCGACGACACCGCCACCGACGGGGGCGGCCGGGGCCGCCCCGCCGAGCCCGGTTCCGCGGCCGAACCCGAGTCCTGGACCGACCACCACCGGGTCGAGGTGCACCTGCACGGTGGCGGGCAGGGCTACAACGTCATGGGCTACAACTACGGCCAGCTCGTCGACGACCTGCTCGACCAGTACGAGCAGCACCTCGAGCTGCTCCGGCTCGAACGGGAGTCCGCGCCGTAGCCGGCACCGTCACCCCGGGGCGCCCCGACCGGGCACCGCTACCCACCCGTCCGAGTGGTCCCGGACCGGGGCGTCACGACTTGACCACGTCCTGAGGCGCCCGTCGCCCCGATCGTGCCGTTCACCGTGCGGACCGACCACCGGAACGATCTTCCCGGGGCGGCCCGGTACCCGGCGGTAGCCTCTGTCCCGATCGGCCACGGACGGACGGACGGGCGGTGAGCGGGAACGTGAGTTCTCACCAGGCGGCACCGCGGCACGCGGTGCGGCGCCGCTTCGGGTTCCGTTCGTGTCAGCTCCCGACCGGCGCGCTGGTGTTCGTCCTCGCCGTCGACACCCTGGCCCTCGGGCTGCTCACCGCCTCCGTGCTGCACACCTCCGTGCCGTCGGGTGAGCAGCTGCTGCTCGCCGCGCTGCTGACCCTGGCGCCGGTCGGGCACACCGAGCTCTCGCTCAACGCCGAACGGACCCGGCGCCGGGTCGCCCGCAGCCATCACGTCAACATGACATCGGTCTGGACGTTCTCCGGCGCCCTGCTCCTGCCGCCGGCACTCGCCGCCGCGGTCGTCGTCGCCGTCTACACACACCTCTACCTGCGGGTCGCCCGCGCGGCGGGAACACCGGCGCACCGGCACGTGTTCAGCGCCGCGACCGTCGTGCTGGCGGTGTTCGCGGTCGACGCGGTTCGGCTCGCCGCGCAGGTGTTGCCACCGCCCGGTGCCGGTCACGGTGACGCGACCGTCGTGCTCGGCTCGTTGCTCGCCTACTGCGCGGTCAACACGCTGCTCGTGACCGGAGCGGTCCGGCTGGCCCGGCCGGGCACCAGGTTCCTGTCCGTCCTGCTCGGCGCGGAGTTCCTGCTGGAGCTCGCGACGCTCTCGCTCGGCGGGCTGGTCGCGGTGATCATCGACAACACCTCGCCGTGGCTGGTGCTGCTGGCCGTCCTCCCGTTGCTGGTGCTGGAGCAGACGACAGTGGTCCGCCAGCTCGAGAACCAGGTGGACACCGACACCAAGACCGGTCTGCTCAACCCGGCCGCCTGGCGCTGGCGCACCCAGCGGATGATCGAGCACTGCGTGCGCAACGGGCGCGAGACCGCGGTCCTGCTGCTCGATCTCGACCACTTCAAGACCGTCAACGACCGGCACGGTCATCTCGCCGGGGACGACGTGCTGCAGGCGGTCGCCGCCGTGCTCACCGACGAGGTCCGCGAGAAGGATCTGGCCGGCCGCTTCGGCGGTGAGGAGTTCGTCGTCGCGCTCGGCGGTCTGCGACCCGACGACGTCGCGTCCGGCCGGGCCCGGGAGGTCGCCGAGCGGATCCGGCGCAGCGTCCGGGCCCTGGAGGTCGACACCGCCACCGCAGGCCGGGTCGGCGGGCTGTCGGTGTCGGTCGGTGTCGCCACCTCCCGCGAGCACGGCGCCGAGCTCGACGCGCTGCTCGCCGCCGCGGACGACGCCCTCTACGACGCCAAGCGCGGGGGCCGCGACCAGGTGCGCGTCCATCACCCCGAACCGGCCGGGCCCGGCAACCGGCCGTTCGGCCTGCACTTCGGCACCAGCGGGATCTGAACGCGGGAACGCCTCACGGCGCCAGCAGCAGCCGGGCCAGGTCCTTCCACTGGTCGAGCATCGCGTCCTCGCGCGGATCGCGCCGGTCGAAGGTGTAGGTCATCGACGTCCCGCGCATCGAGGTGAGCAGCAGGTCGCGCAGCTGCTTGAACCGCGGCCGGGACGCCAGCTCGTCGCCGAACATCCTGGCCATCGACGCCCGGATGGCGGCGCCGAGCCGCTTCTCCTCGGGCCGCAGCACGTCGGCGATCTCGGAGTTCACCCGCGCCGCCGTCCACAGCTCGATCGACGCCCAGAAGTGTGGCTCGGAGAAACTCTCCCAGAGCAGCTCGATCACCAGGTCGGCCCGCTCGAACACGTCGGCCGGCGGGTTCTGCTCGACCACCCGGCGGACCCGCTCCTCGGTGTCGGCGACCCGCTTCACCGCGAGGTGCTGCGCCGCGGCGACCAGCAGCCGGTCCCGGGACGGGAAGTGGTGCAGGAGCCGGCCCCGGGACACCGCGGCCTCGGACTGGATGACCAACGTCGTCGAGCCCGAGTAGCCGCCCTCGATCAGGCACGCCACCGCGGCGTCCAGGATCCGGGCGCGGCTGTCCTGCGACCGCTGCGCCCGGGTCCTGGTCGTGGTGCTCCGTTCGGAGGTCATGGTGCAGTCTAGAGTCCGAGACCCCGACCGATGACCTCCTTCATGATCTCGGTGGTACCGCCGTAGATCCGGGTGATCCGCGCGTCGGCGTACGCCTTCGCGATCGGGTACTCGGTCATGTAGCCGTAGCCGCCGTGCAGCTGCAGACACCGGTCCACCACCCGGCCCTGCAGCTCGGTGCACCAGTACTTCGCCTTGGAGGCGTCGACCGCGGTCAGCTCGCCCGCGTTCAGCGCCCGCACGCAGTCGTCGACGTAGTGCTCGGCGATGTCGATCTCGGTGTCCAGCTCGGCGAGCACGAACTTCGAGTTCTGGAACGATCCGATCGGCGAGCCGAACGCCTTGCGCTCCTTGACGTAGTCGAGCGTGTGGTGCAACGCCGTGCGGGCCGCGGCGACCGCCGCGATCGCGATCGACAGCCGCTCCTGGGGCAGGTTGCTGACCAGCTGGGTGAACCCCTGGCCCTCCTCCGGTCCGAGCAGGTTCGCCACCGGGACCCGCACGTCGGTGAACGACAGCTCCGCCGTGTCCTGCGCGTGCTGGCCCAGCTTGTCCAGGTTCCGGCCGCGCTCGAACCCCGCCATCCCGCGCTCGAGCATCAACAGGCTCATGCCCTTGTGCTTCTGCGACGGGTCGGTCTTCACCGCGACGACCACCAGGTCGCTGTTGATGCCGTTGGTGATGAACGTCTTCGCTCCGTTGACGACGTAGTGGTCGCCGTCGCGGATCGCGGTCGTCGACATCGACGCCAGGTCGGAACCGATGCCCGGCTCGGTCATCGCGATGGCGAGGATCGAGGTCCCGGCCACCACCCCGGGGAGCCAGCGCTGCTTCTGCTCCTCGTTGCAGTAGGCCAGCAGGTAGGGCAGCACGATGTCGTTGTGCAGGGTCAGGCCCAGCCCGGACGCCGCAGCACCCGAGCGCATCAGTTCCTCGGCGATGACGGCGTTGAACCGGAAGTCCGGCACCCCGCCCCCGCCGTACTCCTCGGGCACGTCGATGCCCAGGAAACCGTTCGCTCCGGCCGTGGTGAACAGCTCGCGGGGGACGATCCCGTCCCGCTCCCACTGCAGCTCGTGCGGGACGATCTCCTTCTCGACGAAGGAGCGGAACGCCTCGCGGAAGTCCTCGTGATCGGACTCGTACAGCGTGCGCCTCATTGCGGGGCCTCCTACCGGGGCTGCATCCGGATCGCGCCGTCGAGACGGATCGTCTCGCCGTTCAGCATCGGGTTCTCGACGATGTGCGCGGCCAGCTTGGCGTACTCGGCCGGCTGCCCCAAGCGGGACGGGTGCGGCACCTGCTTGCCCAGCGACTCCTTCACGTCCTCGGGCAGGGACGCGAGCAGCGGGGTCTCGAACAGCCCCGGGGCGATCGTGTTCACCCGGATGCCGAGACCGGCCAGGTCGCGGGCGATCGGCAGCGTCATCCCGACGATGCCGCCCTTGGACGCCGAGTAGGCCGCCTGCCCGATCTGCCCCTCGAACGCCGCCACCGACGCGGTGTTGACGATGACCCCGCGGTCACCGTCCAGCGGCTCGGCCTTCGCGATGCGTTCGGCTGCCAGCCGGATCACGTTGAACGTGCCGATCAGGTTGACGTTGACGACCTTGACGAAGTCGGCGAGCGGGAACGGGCCGCCCTTGCCGTAGGTCTTGATGCCGTTGCCGATCCCGGCGCAGTTCACCGCCACCCGGAGGGTGCCGAGCTCCTCCGCGGCGTCCAGCGCCGCCGAGACCTGCTGCTCGTCGGTGACGTCCGCGGCGGCGAACCGGGCGGCGTCACCGAGCTTGTCGGCGACCGCCTCGCCCTGCGAGGTCGGCAGGTCGATGATCACGACCTTGGCGCCGGCCTCCACGAACCGCTCGGTGGTGGCCAGGCCGAGGCCGGACGCGCCGCCGGTGACGACCGCGACGGATCCGTTGATGTCCATGTGTGTCCTTCCGGTGTTCGCTCGGGGAGCTGTGTCTACAGCAGTTCGAGGATGGTCGCGTTGGCCTGCCCGCCGCCCTCGCACATGGTCTGCAGGCCGTAGCGGATGCCGTTGTCGCGCATGTGGTGCACCAGGGTCGTCATGATCCGGGCACCGGAGCCGCCGAGCGGGTGTCCGAGTGCGATCGCACCACCGAGCGGGTTGGTGCGCTCGGCGACGCCCGCGTCGTCACCGGCGATGTCGGCGAGCCAGGCCAGCGGGACCGGGGCGAAGGCCTCGTTGACCTCGAAGGCCCCGATGTCCGAGAGCGACAGGCCGGAGCGCTTCAGCGCCTTCTCGGTCGCCGGGATCGGTGCCGTCAGCATGATGACCGGGTCGGCACCGGCGAGCACGGCGGTGTGCACGCGGGCGATCGGGGTCAGCCCGAGCTCCTTCGCCTTCTCGCTCGTCGTCATGAGCAGGGCGGCGGAGCCGTCGGAGATCTGCGAGGAGTTGCCGGCGTGGATGACGCCGCCCTGGTCGGCGTCCTTGAACACGGTCTTGAGCTGGCCCAGGCTCTCCAGCGTGCCGCCCCGGCGGATGCCCTCGTCGGCGCTCACCCCGGCCACCGGCGCGATCTGGCCCTCGAACCGGCCCGCGTCCTGCGCCTGCGCGGCGCGGGCGTGCGAGAGCAGCGCGAACTCGTCGAGCCGGGTGCGGGAGAAGCCCCACTTCTCGGCGATCATCTCGGCGCCGACGCCCTGGTTCGGGAACGAGCCGTAGCGCTCCATGAACGCCTCGCCGAACGGGTTCTGGTCCATCAGCGGCGTGCCCATCGGCACCCGGGTCATCGACTCGACCCCGCCGGCGACGGCGACGTCGTACTGCCCGGCGATCAGCCCGGCCGCGGCGAAGTGCACCGCCTGCTGGCTGGATCCGCACTGGCGGTCGACGGTCACACCGGTCACCGTCTCGGGGAACCCGGCCGCCAGCGCGGCGCTGCGGCCGATGTCGAAGGTCTGCTCGCCTGCCTGGGACACGCAGCCCCAGACGACGTCGTCGATCTGCGCCGGGTCGATCCCGGCCCGCTCGACCAGGCTCCGCAGGACATGGGCCGACAGGTCGGTCGGGTGCACCCCGGCCAGGCCGCCCTTGCGGCGGCCCACCGGGCTCCGCACCGCCTCGACGATGACTGCATCTCGCACGTTCCACGCTCCTTCGGGTGGTGGACACGGCGCCGGCGGCGCCACCGGGTCCCGACGCTAGCAGGGAAACAGTCAGCCTTGACTGTGATGTTGGCTGGGCGCCGGTGCGAGCCGCTGGAGGCCCCGCCGCACGAGGCGGGCACGTCAGCGCAGAGTGGCTCCGTGCCGGGAACCGGCCTCGGCGACCGCGGCGTCCCGGGCCGCGTTGGCCTCCTCGCCGGTGAGCGTCCGGTCGTCGGCCCGCAGCCGCAACGAGAACGCCAGCGACCGCTTCCCCGCACCGACCTGGTCACCGGTGTAGACGTCGAACAGCCGCACCGACTCCAGCAGCTCCCCCGCGCCCGCGGTGAGCGCCTCGGCGAGATCGGCCGCGGGCACCTCCGCGTCCGCGACCAGCGCCACGTCCACCGCCACCGGCGGGAACGCCGACACCCGCGGCACCGGCAGGTTCTCCACCAGCTCGATCGCGTCGAGATCGATCTCGGCGGCCACGGTCCGGGCAGGCAGCCCGAACGCCTCGACCACCTTCGGGTGCAGCTCACCGGCGTACCCGACGACCGTCGGGGTACCCGCGACGACCAGCTCCGCGCACCGGCCCGGGTGCCACGGGGCACGCTCGGCGCGCCGCGGGCGCAGCTCCACCCCGGCCGCGGCACCGGTCAGCCGGGCGGCCTCCACGGCGTCCTCCCAGGTCGCCGGGCGACCGGGACCCCACCAGCCGCGCGGCTCCCGGTTCCCGGCCAGCACGACCCCGACGTGCACCGGCTGCGCCGGCAGCGCCGCCCGGATCGCCGCGTACTCCTCGTCGGACGGACGAGTGGTGACCGCCGGGTCCGGCATCGGGGGCGGGTTCTCCTGCGGCTGGACGACCTGCGCGATCGCATACAGCGCGAGATCCTCGCTGCCACGGGAACGGTTGCGCACCAGCATGTCCAGCAACCCCGGCAGGAGCGTGGTGGCGAGCCGCGACCGCTCCGCGTCGAGCGGGTTGGTCACGGCGACGGTGCGCCGGCGTTCGTCGTCGGCGGCCAGCCCGAGGTCGTCCCACACCGTGTCGGCGACGAACGGGAACGGCAGCACCTCGACGTGACCGGCCTCGGCCAGCGCCCGCGACACCGCCCGGCGGCGCTGCTGGGCGGGGGTCAGCCCGCGGCCGGCGGGCGCGGTGGGCTGCACCGAGGGGATCGATTCGTAGCCCTCGAGACGCAGCACCTCCTCCACCAGGTCGGCGGCCATCCGCAGGTCCGGACGCCAGGTGGGCGGGGTCGCCACGACGACACCCTGGCCGTCGGCGCCGGTGTCCAGCTCGACGGTGCAGCCGACCTGGGTGAGCCGTCGGACCGTCGCGCCGCGCGGGTAGACGACCCCGGCGACCCGGTCGGGCAGCGACAGCGGCATCCGGATCGGCGCCACCGGCGGGATCCCGCCCTCGTCGGTGCGCCCCTCGGCGAGGGTCCCACCGCCCAGCTCGACCAGCAGCTGCGCAGCCCGCTCGGCGGCGACCGGCGGCAGCGCCGGGTCGACGACCCGTTCGAACCGGCGGGACGCCTCACTGGGCAGCTTGTGCCGGCGGGCGGCCCGGGCGATCACCGGCGGCGAGAAGTGCGCGGCCTCGAGCAGCACGTCCACCCGGGCGCCGGGGCCCAGCTCCGCCGGGCCGGGGATCTCGGTCGACGCGCCGCCCATCACCCCGGCCAGCCCGATCGGGCCCGAGCCGTCGGTGATCAACAGGTCGTCGCCGTCGAGGACGCGGGTCTGCCCGTCGAGGGTCTCCAGCTTCTCCCCCGCCGCGGCCCGGCGGACCTCGATCGTGCCGGACACCCGGGAGGCGTCGTAGGCGTGCAGCGGCTGGCCCAGGTCGAGCATCACGAAGTTGGTGACGTCGACGATCAGCGAGATCGGCCGCATCCCGGCGGAGAGCAGCGCCCGCTGCATCCACCAGGGGCTGGGCGCGGCGGGATCGACGCCGTTCACCCGGCGCACCACGAACCGCGCGCACCCCTCGCCGTCGGTGATCCGGACCGGCCAGGCGTCGCCGTCGGCATCGGCGACGGCGACCCGCCCGGCCGGGTCGGTGTAGTCGAGGTCCAGCGAGGTGGCGAGCTCGCGGGCGAGGCCGCGGACGGCGAAGCAGTAACCGCGGTCCGGGGTGACGGCCAGCTCGACGACCGGCTCGGTCAGGCCGAGCACGTCGAGCGCGTCGGCGCCGGGCTCGGCCGTGCCGGGCGGCAGCACCAGGATCCCCGTGTGGTCGGGGCCCAGACCGAGCTCCTTCGCCGAGGCGATCATGCCGTCGGAGATGCGGCCGTAGGTCTCCCGCTGGGCGATGGCGAAGCCACCCGGCAGCACGGCACCCGGCTCGGTGACGACCACCAGGTCGCCCACGTCGAAGTTCCGTGCGCCGCAGACCACGTACCGGTGCCGTGCGGTGTCGTCCCCGCGGTCCGAGAAGTCGACCCGGCAGTACCGGATCGGCTTCTTGAACCCGGTCAGCTCCTCGATCGAGGCCACCCGTGCCACGGTCAGCGGGCCGGTGATCTCCGGTGCCGGGTGGATCTCCTCGACCTCCAGCCCGACCCGGACGAACGCCTCCCCGATGTCCTCGGGACTCGCCGGGAGCGCCGCCGGGTCGATGTGCCGGGCGAGCCAGGACGCGGACACTCGCACTGCTCAGAACTCCTCGATCGGGAAGTGGTGCCTCGGTGGCGTCTCAGACGCCGAACGCGGCCGAGAAGCGGACGTCACCCTCGACCATGTCCCGCATGTCCGGGATGCCGTTGCGGAACATCAGGGTCCGCTCGATGCCCATGCCGAAGGCGAACCCGGAGTACTCCTCCGGGTCGACACCGCTGGCGCGCAGCACGTTCGGGTTCACCATGCCGCAACCGCCCCACTCGACCCAGCCGGGCCCGCCCTTCTTCTGCGGGAACCACAGGTCGACCTCGGCGGACGGCTCGGTGAAGGGGAAGTACGACGGTCGCATCCGGGTGCCGGCCTCCGGACCGAACATGGCGCGGGCGAAGGCGTCCAGGGTGCCGCGCAGGTGCGCCATGGTCAGTCCGCAATCCACCGCGAGGCCCTCGACCTGGTGGAACACCGGGGTGTGGGTGGCGTCGAGCTCGTCGGTCCGGAACGTCCGGCCCGGGCAGGCGACGTAGACCGGGAGGTCGCGTTCGAGCAGCGAACGGACCTGCACCGGCGAGGTGTGCGTGCGCAGCACCATCCCGGAGTCCTGGCCGCGCTCGGGATCACCGAGGTAGAAGGTGTCCTGCATGGTGCGGGCCGGGTGGTCCTTGCCGAAGTTCAGGGCGTCGAAGTTCAGCCAGGACGCCTCGACCTCGGGACCCTCGGCGATCTCCCAGCCCATCGCGACGAAGATGTCCGCGATCCGCTCCGACAGCTGGGTGATCGGGTGCCGGGCGCCGCGGGGGCGACGGTCGGTGGGCAGCGTGACGTCGACGGTCTCCTCGCGCAGCACCCGGGCGTCGCGCTCGTCGAGCAGCACCGCACGACGCTCGTCGAAGGCGGCCTGCACCTCCTGGCGGGCGGCGTTCACCCGCTTCCCGGCGTCGGCCCGCTCCGGCCCGGGCAGCTGCCCCAGCGAACGGCGGGCCATCGGGATCGGAGCCCGGTCACCGAGATGCGCGGGCTTCACCGCGGCCAGCGCGTCCAGGTCGGCGGCGGCGTCGAACGCGGTGCGCGCGGCCTCGACGGCCGACTTCAGCACGTCCGGGTCCAGCGGGCTCTCGTTCACGGCGTCGTCACTCATGGTGTCCTCGATCGTAGAGGGCGGCTGCCAACCGGTTTCCCGCAGGTCGGCGGGCCGCCCGGGGGCTCCGACCCGGATCGGCCGACACCGGCCCACGCCGGCGCACGCGGCGTCAGGTCCCGGCGATGCCGTCGCGGCGGTCCGGCGCGGGGGCGACCCCGGCGCGGGCACCGACCGTCGCGTACAGGCAGATCGCCGCGGCGGTGGCCAGGTTGAGCGACTCCGCGCGGCCGTGGATCGGTACCCGCACGCGATGGTCCGCGGCGGCCAGCAGGCCCGGCCCGGCACCGTGCGCCTCGCTGCCGAGCACCCATGCGACCGGTCCGGCCAGCAACGGCGTCGTCGCCGGATCGTGCAGGTCCAGCTCACCGCGCCCGTCGGCCACCAGTGTGGTCAGGCCGGCGGCCCGGCAGGCCTCGAGCACGCCGGCCGCGTCCCGGTCCCTGGCCAGCGGCAGGTGGAACACGCTGCCGGTGGACGCCCGGACGGCCTTGCCGTTGTGCGGGTCGACGGTGTCCCCGGCCAGCAGCACGGCGTCACAACCCGCCGCGTCGGCGACCCGGACGACGGTGCCGACGTTGCCCGGATCGGAGATCCCGGCGCAGACCGTCACGAACCCGGGCGCACCGGCGAGTGCCTCCGCCACCGGCACGTCGAGCAGGTCGCAGACCGCGACCAGGCCCTGTGGGGTGACCGTCTCGGACAGCCCGGCGGCGGCGCGGTCGGTGACCGGCACGACGCGCACGCCGCGGTCCCGGGCGGCGTCGAGAAGTTCCGGATGGCGCAGGGCGGCCTCGTCGGTCACGAACAGCTCGTGCACCGGGCCCGCGGCGAGCGCCTCCCGGACGGCCTGGGCCCCCTCGACGAGGAAACGCCCGGCCCGATCGCGCCCGGCGCGGCGCAGCAGCTTGCGAGCCGCTGCGACGCGCGGGGTGCGCTCGGTACCGGGCGTCGGGCCCTCGCCGGAGCCGCTGCGGGTCACCTCAGGCCGCGGAGCCCCGCTCGGTGCCCGACGGCAGGTTCTCCTTGGCGATCTTGACCAGGGCGGCGAACGCGGCCGGGTCGCTCACGGCGATCTCGGCCAGGTTCTTGCGGTCGACCTCCACGCCGGCGGCCTTGAGGCCCTGCACGAAGCGGTTGTAGGTCATGTCGTTGGCGCGGGCCGCGGCGTTGATCCGGGTGATCCACAGCTGCCGGAAGTCGCCCTTGCGCGCGCGACGGTCCCGGTAGGCGTAGTTCATGGAGTGGAGCATCTGCTCCTTGGCCTTGCGGTACAGCCGCGAACGCTGCCCGCGGTAGCCGGCGGCCGACTCCAGCGTGGTGCGGCGCTTCTTCTGGGCGTTCACCGCGCGCTTCACGCGTGCCATGGGTGTCTCCTGGGGTGGTGCGGCGTCGTCCGCGCGGGGCGCACGTCGCCGGATCGAAGAAAGTGGGGCGGAAAGTCAGCGGCCGAGGAGCTTCTTGATGCGCTTCACATCCGGCTTGGCAACGTCGACCACGCCCGAGAGGTCACGCTTCTCCTTGCGGGACTTGACCTCCAAGCGGTGCCGCAGGCCGGCCTGCTCACGCTGGAGCTTGCCGGAGCCGGTGGTGCGGATCCGCTTCGCGGTCCCCTTGTGCGTCTTGTTCTTGGGCATGACGTATCCGTTCGGTGTCGGCCCCCGGCGGACCGGGGGTCGTGCGGGTACTGCGTGTCCCTCCCCGCCCGCGCACCGGGCGGGGAGGCCCTCACGCCTCGGTCTCGGCCGGGGCGTCGCTGCCGGCGGTCGCCGCGGTCTTGCGCGGCGCCGGCTTCTTGGTCGGTGCCAGCACCATCGTCATGTTGCGGCCGTCCTGTTTCGGCGCGGCCTCGACGACGGCCATGTCGCCGATGTCCTCCGCGAGGCGCTGCAGCAGCCGGTAGCCCAGCTCGGGACGGGACTGCTCGCGACCACGGAACATGATCGTGACCTTGACCTTGTTGCCGCCTTCGAGGAAGCGGATCACGTGACCGCGCTTCGTCTCGTAGTCGTGCTTGTCGATCTTCGGCCGGAGCTTCTGCTCCTTGATCACGGTGAGCTGCTGGTTACGCCGGGACTCCCGGGCCTTCTGCGCGCTCTCGTACTTGAACTTGCCGTAGTCCATGAGCTTGCAGACCGGCGGGCGGGCCTGACCGGCCACCTCGACCAGGTCGAGGTCGGCGTCCTGCGCCAGCCGGAGGGCGTCCTCGATACGCACGATCCCGACCTGCTCGCCGTTCGGGCCGACGAGGCGGACCTCGGGCACGCGGATGCGGTCGTTGATGCGGGGCTCTGTGCTGATGGGGTCTCCTGAGTAACTCGCTGTGTCGCTACTACCTGCTGTTGCGCCGGCGACGACAAGCGAAGACCCGTTGATCGGCCGGTGGCGACAGCTCTGCCACGAGGCCGGACCATGGACCCGGACGCCGCTACGATCACGGCGCGGGTGGGAGCGGGGCTCCACTTGACGCCCGGAACACACGCATCAACGCGATCCCGGGTGGTCGCATTCCCGAGGGTAGCAGCCCGCCTCGGCACCGGCCGCACGGGGCCGCACCCGGAACCGGCGGTGACCGCACACAGCCTACCGCCGACCGTGTCGCATCCCGGCCTGCCGGGCCGCGCCGCGATCGTCTCGTACGGTCCGGCGTGGCCGGTCACGGCCCCTCGGCGATGCTCCGGGAGGAGGTGCGCGGTGCCCGCCCGACCCGCGCTGTCGGTGTGCGTCCCGGTCCACCAGGGCGCCCGGTACCTGGAGAGCACGCTGCGCAGCGTGCTCGACCAGGACGCCGATCTCGAGGTGGTGGTCCGGGACAACGGCAGCACCGACGGGTCGTCGGAGATCGTGCGCGGTCTCGACGACCCGCGGATCCGCCTGGTCCGGGTCGAGGAGACGGTGCCGATGGCGGAGAACTGGGCCCGCACCGTGGAGCTGGCCAGGGCCGACCTGGTGAAGATCGTCTGTGCCGACGACCTGGTCGCCCCCGGCGCACTGCCGGCCCAGATCGCCGCGCTCACCGCCGATCCCTCGCTGGCGATCGTCGTCGGACGCACCGACATGGTCGACGCCGACGGCCGGACGCTGTTTCCGAACCGGCACGTCCCCCGGTCGCTGCTCGGCCCGCGCCCGGCGGCGGACGTGCTGAGGGCCGTCGTCCGGCACGGCGGCAACCCGATCGGCCCCTCGGCGGCGGTGATGTTCCGGCGGGCGCACTACGAGGCCGTCGGCGGGGTCGGCGGAAGCCTGCACTTCACGATGGACCTCGACCTGTGGGTCCGGCTGCTGCGCCACGGCGGGCTGCACGGCGACAGCCGCACGGCCGCCTCGTTCCGGATCCACCCGGGGTCGGCCTCGGCCGCCGCGACCCGCGCTGAGTTCGCGGTGCAACGGGCCTTCACCCGGAGGCTGATCCGCGAGGCCGAGCCGGCGATCCGCCGCCGGGACCGGGTGGTCGGGGTCGCCGGATGCTACGCGGCGCTCCTCCGACGGTACGGGCTGTTCCTCCTCGGCGACCTCAGCCGTCGCCGAGCGGCACGCATCCGCCGGCACGCCTGACCGGCCTGCCCTCGGAGCGCCGGGACCCCACCGGGATCGGCCTGCTCGCCACGCCCGTGGGCGCCGTGTGCGAGCCGGACCGACGAGAGGCCCCTGCTCACCGCCTCGGCGTGACACGCTCGCCACCCCGCGCATCACACGCTCGCCACCTGCTCAGCTCGCTACCCCGCGCGTCACACGCTCGGGCCCTCCTCAGCTCGCCGCGGAGGCGGCGCGGCGCCGGGACACCGCCGACGCGGTCGATGTGCCCTTCGCCCCCTTCGTCGCTGCGCCGGTGCGCCTGCGGGTCGGCCCGGCGGGGGCGGCGTCCGGGGTGACCAGATCACGCAGGAACCGCCCGGTGTGACTCTCCGGGTGGGCCGCGACCTGTTCGGGGGTGCCCTGGGCGACCACGGTCCCACCACCGGACCCACCCTCGGGGCCCATGTCGATGATCCAGTCGGAGGTCTTGATGACGTCGAGGTTGTGCTCGATGACGATCACCGTGTTGCCCTTGTCGGCCAGGCCCTGGATCACGGCGAGGAGCTTGCGGACGTCCTCAAAGTGCAGCCCGGTGGTGGGCTCGTCGAGGATGTAGACGGTGCGGCCGTTGCTGCGCTTCTGCAGCTCGCTGGCCAGCTTCACCCGCTGCGCTTCCCCCCCGGACAGGGTCGGGGCGGGCTGCCCGAGCCGCACGTAGCCGAGACCGACGTCGACCAGGGTCCGCAGGTAGCGCGCGATCGAGGTGATCGGCTCGAAGAACTCGGCGGCCTCCTCGATCGGCATGTCGAGGACGTCGGCGACGGTCTTGCCCTTGTAGTGGACCTCGAGCGTCTCCCGGTTGTACCGGGCCCCCTTGCAGACCTCGCAGGGGACGTAGACGTCCGGCAGGAAGTTCATCTCGATCTTGATCGTGCCGTCGCCGGTGCACGCCTCGCAGCGGCCGCCCTTGACGTTGAAGGAGAACCGGCCCTCGGCGTACCCGCGGACCTTCGCCTCGGTGGTCGCGGCGAACAGCTTCCGCACCTTGTCCCACACGCCGGTGTAGGTGGCGGGGTTGGACCGCGGGGTCCGCCCGATCGGCGACTGGTCGACCCGCACCAGCTTGTCGAGCTCGTCGACACCGTTGATCCGGGTGTGCCTGCCGGGGACCTGGCGGGCACCGTTGAGCCGGTTCGCCAGGACGGTGGCCAGGATGTCGTTGATCAGGGTCGACTTGCCGGACCCGGAGACCCCGGTGATCGACACCAGCCCGCCGAGCGGGATGTCGACGTCGATCCCGCGCAGGTTGTGCTCACGCGCACCGATGATCGACAGCTTCCGGGAGTGGTCGAGCTCGCGCCGCTGCGGCAGCGGGATCGACCGGCGGCCCGACAGGTAGGCACCGGTCAGCGAGGTGTCGTGCGACTCCAGCTCGGCGACCGGCCCGGAGTGCACGATGTGCCCGCCGTGCTCCCCGGCGCCCGGGCCGATGTCGACCGCCCAGTCGCTGGCCCGGATGGTGTCCTCGTCGTGTTCGACGACGATCAGCGTGTTCCCGAGGTCGCGCAGCCGGGTCAGGGTGTCGATCAACCGGCGGTTGTCCCGCTGGTGCAGCCCGATCGACGGCTCGTCGAGCACGTAGAGCACCCCGACCAGGCCGGAGCCGATCTGGGTGGCCAGCCGGATGCGCTGTGCCTCGCCACCGGACAGCGTCCCGGCGGCGCGGTCGAGCGACAGGTACTCGAGCCCCACGTCGAGCAGGAACCCGAGCCGGGCCTGGATCTCCTTGAGCACCGCTCCGGCGATCATCGCCTGGCGGTCGTCGAGCACCATGCCGTTCAGGAAGTCCGCGCACTCCGCGACGGACATGTTGGAGACCTGGGCGATCGACCGCTCCCCCAGGTCGCGGTGCGACATCGTGACTGACAGGACCTCGGGGCGCAGCCGGGAGCCACCGCACGCGGGGCACGGGATGTCACGCATGTAGCCCTCGTAGCGCTCACGCTGCGACTCCGACTCGGTCTGCTCGAGACGACGCTCCAGGAAGGGCATGACGCCCTCGAAGTTCGCGTAGTAGGAGCGCTCCCGGCCGTAGCGGTTGCGGTAGCGGACGTGGACCTGGTCGTCGCTGCCCTGCAGCACCGCCTTCTGCGCGGCGGCGGGCAGCTTGCGCCACGGGGTGTCCATCCGGAAGCCGATCGCCGTGGACAACCCGGACAGCAGCCTGCCGAAGTACTCGGCGTTGTGCCCGGCCGACCAGGGTGCGATCGCCCCGTCGGCCAGGGAGCGGTCCGGATCGGGGACGACGAGCTCCGGATCGACCTCCTTCTTGATGCCCAGACCGGTGCAGGCCGGGCAGGCGCCGTAGGGCGAGTTGAAGGAGAAGGTGCGCGGCTCGAGATCGTCGACCGCGATGGTGTGCCCGTTCGGGCAGGCCATCCGCTCGGAGAAACGCCGCTCGCGCC
The DNA here is from genome assembly GCF_040659795.1 of Pseudonocardia sp. NPDC049635. Lineage (NCBI taxonomy): Bacteria > Bacillati > Actinomycetota > Actinomycetes > Pseudonocardiales > Pseudonocardiaceae > Pseudonocardia > Pseudonocardia sp. NPDC049635. The sequence goes on along the minus strand of NZ_JBFAON010000020.1, from coordinate 64,384 downwards.
CCGGGTCGTCGGCCGGCAGATCGACGAAGTCGAGCACGACCAGACCGTCGGCGAGGCGCAGCGCGGTCTCGACCGAGTCGGTGAGCCGCTGCTTGGCCGTCACCTTGACCGAGAGCCGGTCGACGACCACCGAGATGTCGTGCTTCTCCTGCTTCTTGAGCTTCGGCGGATCCGTCAGCTGGTGCACGGTGCCGTCGACCAGCACCCGGGAGTAGCCCTGCGACTGCAGGGTGGAGAACAGGTCGACGAACTCGCCCTTGCGGGTCCGCACGACCGGGGCGAGCACCTGGAACCGGCTGCCCTGCTCCATCTCCAGCACCTGGTCGACGATCTGCTGCGGGGTCTGCTTCGCGATCCGCTCACCGCACTGCGGGCAGTGCGGGACGCCGGCGCGGGCGTAGAGCAACCGCAGGTAGTCGTGGATCTCGGTGATCGTGCCGACCGTCGACCGCGGGTTGCGGTTGGTCGACTTCTGGTCGATCGAGACCGCGGGCGAGAGACCCTCGATGAAGTCGACATCGGGCTTGTCCATCTGCCCGAGGAACTGCCGGGCGTACGCCGAGAGCGACTCGACGTAGCGCCGCTGACCCTCGGCGAAGATCGTGTCGAAGGCCAGGCTGGACTTTCCGGAACCGGACAGCCCGGTGAACACGATCATGCTGTCGCGCGGCAGGTCGATGTCGACGCCCTGCAGGTTGTGCTCGCGCGCACCGCGGACGACCAGCCGCGGACCGCTGGGGACCGGCGACGCACCCGGGGACAGGGTGTCGCCGACGTCCGGGCGGTCGGTGCTGTGGTCGCTCACGATGCGCGCCTCCTGGCTGGCGAGGGTCGTCCCGTTCCGGATTCGATGCTAGGCCGCGCCCCCGACAGGAACGCGGCGAGCAGGCGTCGTCGCGGTCGCCCCTCGGTGGATGCACGCCGCCACGCGCCGGTCGGTACGCGACGCACGATACTCGTACGCATGTTCGACCACCCCGCCGGGGGACGGCCCCCGGCGGGGTGGCGGGCGGACCGGAGCCCGGACCGGTGGGTTCACCCCACGGCGACGTGCGCCACCGGCAGCTACCCTCGCGCCGTGGACGTCCTGGAGAACTACACCGGTCACACCGAGCCCGGCGGCCCCGCCATCCGTCGTGACCTGGACCGGCTCAGCATCAGCAAGATCTCGGTCGGCGAGATGGACAACAACGCCTACCTGCTGGTCTGCAAGCAGACCGGGGAGGCGCTGCTGATCGACGCCGCCGCCGAGCCGAGCCGGATCGCGGACCTGATCGGCGCCACCGACGAGCGCCCCGACCTGCGGCACCTGGTGACGACGCACCGGCACCACGACCACTGGCAGGCGCTCGGTGCGATCGCCGGGATGTTCGAGCCCCGGCTGATCGCGCACCCGCTGGACGCGCCGGAGCTCCCGGCGCCGATGGACGAGTTCGTCGAGCACGGCGACCGGCTCGCCTTCGGTGAGATCGAGCTGGAGGTCATCCACCTGCGCGGGCACACCCCGGGCTCGATCGCGCTGCTCTACCGCGGGGCCGACCGGCCGCACCTGTTCACCGGGGACAGCCTGTTCCCCGGCGGGCCGGGGAAGACCTGGTCGCCGGAGGACAACGCGCAGCTGCTCGCGGACCTGGAGGAGCGGGTCTTCGACGCGCTGCCCGACGACACCTGGTTCTACCCCGGGCACGGGGACGACTCCACGATCGGCGAGCAGCGCCCGGGCCTGCCGGAGTGGAAGGCCCGTGGCTGGTAGGAGCCGCGGACACGCTCGCGGACCGGGGTCGCCCGTGCCGGGCAGGCGGCCCCGGCGGTCGCTGTGCCGCTCGGGAAGTCGGCCGGGCCGGACACCGACCCCGATCCGCCGTTGCCTCACCCCGGGTCGGCCGGGTAGCTCCGGCCGGCCGCCACGAACAGCTCCCGCCACCGCTCGCCGGGCAGCCGCTCCCACGGCCGCTCCGCCGCCTCCCACGCCGCGGGCACGGCGATCGCGAACAGCCCGGGTTCGAGCAGCCCGGCGTGGTCCAGTTCGTCGAGAAGTTGCGGCACCCGGTTCCCGCCCACCCGGGCGACGGCGGCGTCCCATTCCGCCCGGGTGAGCGGGCGGTCCCGGTCCAGCAACGCGTTCACCGTGATCTCGTAGAGGGCCTGGCTCACGCGGTTCAGGATCGCACTACCGGTGAACGACCAGCTCCTGCCCTCCGGCGATCCGATCAGCCGCTCGGCGCTCGGGGCGGACCGTCACCGTAACGAGGCGACCGGCCGTCGTTACTGCTCCGATCGGCCGCTGCGCCAGGTGCCGGTCCCGACCTACGGTCCTCGACCGATGAGCGCTCCCCACGCCGACGACCGATCCCCCGCCCCGCCCGATCCCGAGCACAACGGTCACCCCACCGCCACCGTGCTGGACGCACCGTCCGTGCCACAGCCCCGGCCGCCGCAGGCACCAGGGCCGGCGCCGGGCGCCGCGGGCCCGGGCACGGCGGAGCTGCCCGGCCCCGTGCACGAGCCGGGCCCGCGCACCCCGCCGCTGCCCTGGCACGCCGTCTCCCCGGCGTCCGTCCCGCCCGGCCGGGCCCCGGTGCCGTCGGTGTTCCCGGCCGGGCCGTCGGCGCGGCCCGCGTGGCGCCGTGCCCTCGACGCGATCGACACCGGCCGGGCCGGCGCGCTCGCCGGTGCGGTCCGGGAGCGGGTGCCGCACCGGATCGCGGCCGTCGCGGTCGTCGTGGCACTCGTGCTGGCCGTCGTCGGCGCGATCACGGCGGAACCGGATGCGCAGGAGGCGGGAAGCACAGGATCGGCGCAGGTGGAGACACCGGCCGTGGTGCCGGCCGATCTCGTCGCGGACAGCACGCCCGCCGATCCGGCCGGCTTCGGCGACCCGGCCTCCTTCACCTCCCCGACCGGCAACATCACCTGCTCGATGGGGGCCGGTGAAGCCCGCTGCGACGTCGCCACCCGGGACTGGACGATCGACGGCTGTCCCGCCGACGCCGGTCTCGTCGTCGGCGGGGCAGCCGGTTCCCGCACGAGCTGCGACCCGGCGCCCGCGGCGACCGGCGCCGCGATGCTCGACTACGGAACCCATCTGACCCGCGGCGACCTCACCTGCGTCAGCCGGCGCACCGGCGTCGAGTGCCGCGACGCCCGCACCGGGCACGGTTTCACGGCGGCCCGGGCGTCCTACGACCTCTACTGAGCCGCTAACGTCGCGGCCCGTGACGGTGGTCGTGGAGATCTTCACCGACGGTGCCTGCGTGCCCAACCCGGGTCCGGGCGGCTGGGGCGCGGTACTGCGCTACGGCACCCACGAGCGGGACCTGTACGGCGGGGAGCCCGGCACGACCACCAACAACCGGATGGAGCTCACCGCCCCGATCCGGGCGCTGGGGGTGCTGACCCGGCGCAGCGTCGTGCACCTGCACACCGACAGCACCTATGTCCGCAACGGCATCACCCAGTGGCTGCCGCGCTGGAAGACCCGCGGCTGGCGGACCGCCGCCGGTGAACCCGTCAAGAACGACGACCTGTGGCGCGAACTGGACGCCGCCGTCCGCGGGCACCACGTCACCTGGTTCTGGGTGAAGGGCCACTCCGGCCACCCGGAGAACGAACGTGCCGACCGGCTCGCCGCCCAGGGCTGCGCCGAGGCCGCCGGGCAGCGCCCCCGCGACGTACCCACCCCGGAGAGGACCCCGTGACCGACTCGTTCCCCCGCCTGCACGCCCGCACCCGCCGGTTCACCCTCGGTGTGCCGCGCGGGTTCACCGTGGCCCCGGACGGCTCGCGGGTGGTGTTCCAGCGCAGCCGGTCCGGCACCGACCCGGTCACCTGCCTGTGGTCGCTCGACGCCCGCACCGGTGAGGAGCGGTTGCTCGTCGACCCGGCCGACGTCCCGGGCCTGCCCGGTGAGGAGGACCTGCCCGCCGCGGAGCGGGCCCGCCGCGAACGCGTGCGCGAGCAGGCGGGCGGCGTGGTCGGCTACACCTGCGACGACGCCGTCGAACGGGCCGTGTTCGCGTTGTCCGGGCGGCCCTTCACGGTCGCACTGTCCGGCGCACCGCAGGTCCGGCCGCTCGACGTCGGCGGGATCGAGGCCGTCGTCGACCCGCGGATCGACCCGACCGGGCACCGGGTCGCGTTCGTCGCCGACCGGGCGCTCTACCTGCACGATCTCGCCGCCGGAAGCACCACCGCACTGCTCACACCCGACGGTGACGACGTCTCCTACGGGCTCCCGGACTTCGCGGCCGCCGAGGAGATGGGACGTACCCGCGGATTCTGGTGGTCCCCGGACGGCGGGTCCCTGCTGGTCGCCCGGGTCGACGAGTCCCCGGTCGCGCGGTGGCACATCGCCGACCCGGAGCACCCCGACCGGGTCCCCACCGAGATGCGCTACCCCGCCGCCGGGACGCCGAACGCCGTCGTCGGCCTGGAGATCGTCACCACCGACGGTGCCCGCACGCCGGTCACCTGGGACGGCGCGGGCTACGAGTACCTGGCGACCGCCCGGTGGGACGCACACGGCCCGCTGATCTCGGTGCAGCCGCGCGACCAGCGTGAGGTGCTCGTCCTCGCCGTCGATCAGCGGACCGGTGCGACCACCGCGCTGGACTCGCAGACCGACCCGGTGTGGGTGGAGAACGTGCCGGGCGTCCCGGCGCGGACGGCGTCCGGTGTGCTGGTCCGGGCGGTGGACTCCGCCGGGGCGCGCCGGCTCGTCGCCGGTGGGGCCGAGCTGACCGGGCCGGAGCTGCAGGTCCGCGAGGTGCTCGGGATCGACGGCGAGACGGTGCTGTTCCGTGCCTCGCCCGAGCCGACCTCGACGGCCTTGTACTCGGTCGCGCCGGGCGCCGCCCCGGTCGCGTTGTCGCCCACCACCGGTCTGCACTCGGGGACGGCCGCCGGGGGCACCCTGGTCCGGGTCTCGCAGGACCTGGACGTCGGTCCGCACGCCGAGCTGGTCACGGCGGACGGCACCGTGCACCCGATCACCGGCCACGCCGCCGATCCCGGCCGGGCCCCTGCGGTCGCGCTGCACGCGTTCGGCGACCGGGAGCTGCGGTCGGCGGTGCTGCTGCCCACCGGGCACGTCCCCGGCACCCCGCTGCCGGTGCTGCTCGACCCCTACGGCGGGCCGCACGCGCAGCGCGTCGTGCAGTCCCGCAACGCCCACCTGACCAGCCGGTGGTTCGCCGAGCAGGGGTTCGCGGTGCTGGTCACCGACGGGCGCGGCTCCCCCGGTCGCGGCCCGGAGTTCGAGCGGGCGATCCACGGCGACCTGGCCGGCCCGGTGCTGGAGGACCAGGTCGCGGCGCTGCACGCGGCGGCTCAGGAGTACCCCGACCTGGACCTGACCCGGGTCGGGATCCGCGGCTGGTCGTTCGGCGGGTACCTGGCGGCGCTGGCGGTGCTGCGCCGCCCGGACGTCTTCCACGCCGGTGTCGCGGGCGCCCCGGTGACCGACTGGGCGCTCTACGACACCCACTACACCGAGCGTTACCTGGGCCTGCCCGGAGGGGAGCCGTACCGGCGCTCGTCGCTGATCGACGACGCCGCGACCCCGCCGACCCCGCAGGCGCCGCACCGGCCGCTGATGATCGTGCACGGGCTGGCCGACGACAACGTCGTCGCGGCGCACACCCTGCGGTTGTCGTCGGCGCTGCTCGCCGCCGGGCGCCCGCACCAGGTGCTGCCGCTGTCCGGGGTCACGCACATGACACCGCAGGAGGTCGTCGCGGAGAACCTGCTGCTGCTCCAGGTCCGGTTTCTGCAGGAGGCGCTGGGGGTCGCGGGCTAGTCTTCTCGGCCGTGGCGAGTGCTCCGGGACCGGACGATCCGCGCACGGTGGGCCGCTACCGGGTCACCGGTGTGCTCGGCTCCGGCGGGATGGGCCGGGTGCTGCTCGGCGAGGCGCCCGACGGCCGCCGGGCGGCGATCAAGCTGGTGCACCCCGAGCTGGTCGAGACCGAGGGGTTCCGGGCCCGGTTCCGCCGGGAGGTCGCGCTCGCCGCGCAGGCACCGCCCGGCTGGACGGCCGCGTTCCTGGACGCCGACCCGGACGCCCCGCGGCCGTGGCTGGCCACCGCCTACCTGGACGCGCCGACCCTGCACGAGGAGATCGTCCGGCGGGCCGCCTCGACCTCTCGCCGGAACCGGGTACGGAACCCGGGGTCGGCCGCCCGCTCGGGACGGACCAGCTTCAGCGCGACCTGCCGCCCCCGGCCGTCGACGGCGGCGTGCACCCGTCCCGAGGCACCGGAGCCGAGCAGCCGGCCGAGCCGGTAGGGGCCGATCGTCGCCGGACCGGGGTCGTCCGCGGCGGGGTCCGTCATACCGGGAGCCTCGCATGCTGAGCGGTCCACACGGGTGCCGTCGGGAGTCGCGGCCGTCAGGCGTCCGCACACCCCTTCGCCCCGGCTCACACCTGTTGCGACCGGTGTGTAGCGGGGTGAAGGGGTGTGCGGCCGCCTGACCACGTGATCGAAACACGTGTTACCGCCTCCCCTTGCGGTCGGCGCACGGGGTATGGCTCCCTGGGGAAGGCGACGCCCCCTCCCGTGGGAGGGCGTCCGCGTCCGCGACGAGGCGATGGAGCCGTGGGAGTCACATGACGACGCTCGAGGATGCCGCCGTGCACCCGCCACCACCGGCCCACGGCCGCCGGACGAGACCCCGGTCCGGGCGGCCGGGAGGCGCCGCGGACCCGGCGGGCCAGGCATGAGCGTCGGCGCGGCGGAGGCCGCGGCGGAGACCCGGCAGTGGGTCTGCGAGCCCTGCGGGTTCATCTACGACCCGGACGAGGGCGACCCGGACAGCGGCATCCCGCCGGGGACCGCGTTCGAGGACATCCCGGACGACTGGATGTGCCCGATCTGCGGTGCCACCAAGGCGGACTTCCGTCTGCTGGAACCGGGTGAGGACTTCTAGGGGAGCGAGGACGCAGTCTGATGATCACCGGATACCAACACTTCGTGACCCTCGCCGACTCGATCCAGTGGGACGAGGCGGCCATCGACTACACCGCCGACCGCGCGGCCTGGCCGCAGCTCACCGACACCGAGCGCACGAGGGTGCTCGGGCTGCTGGCCGGGTTCTGCATCGCCGAGTTCGCGGTCGCGGGCCAGCTCGGGTCGTACCAGGCGGCGGCGCTCGACGACTCGATGGAGGCTTGCTTCCGGGCCCAGGCCCGGGACGAGGCGCGGCACGCCCGCTTCTTCGACCTGGTCGCCGCCGAGGTCGCCGGCGTTCCCGGGGACAGCCCCGCCCGGCGGCTGGAGGTGTTGCGGGACCGGGCGGCCACCGAGCTCGTCGACCTGTTCGAGGTGCGGTTGCCCGACACCGCCCGCCGGCTCGCCGACGGCCGCCAGGACCTGACGGGGGCGGTCGGTCTCTACCACATGGTGATCGAGGGGGTGGTCCTGCTCGCCGGTCAGCACGCCATGCTCGCGACGCTGGACGGGCTCTCGGTCGGGCTGCCCGGCGTGCACAAGGGGATGGAGCTCGTGCTGCGCGACGAACGCTGGCACATCGGCTTCGGCTCGCGGATCGTGCAGAGCGCCGACATCGGTCCCGAGGAGGCCGACGCGATGCTCGAGCAGGGCGAGACCGCCGCGAAGGTCTGGGGCGACCTCATCACCACCGACGCGATCGAGACCGCGATGCGCCAGCACCGGCGGCGGCTCAAGGCCGCAGGCATCAAGTTCTGGTGATCCCCGGCCCGCCGGCCCGGCCCGCTCCGGCTCCGGCACCTCTCCCGAAGGTGAGGTCGAGCGGCATGGTGCCGGTGGCGGTCCGTGACACCGCCCGGCGGACCCGTCCGCGGCGGATCGGCGCCGCCGCCCCGCGCACCGCCGGCTCGCGAATGAGTCACCCGCTCGCCTCCGGCCGGCCTCGCCGGACGTCGATGAGAAACATGTGTTTCATTCCCGTCGTCGCATCGGTGACGGGCCGGGAATGCCGGGGCTCGGCGATCACCGGACCGGTGGGCGAGCCGCACTCGGGCGGTATCCACACCGGACACCGCCGGTTCCGCGACGACCGGGCGAACGATCACGAAGCGGCCGAACATCGCACGTCACGGCGCCGCCGGAGCACCGGGCCGCGCGCGGGAGCCCGGCCGGGTCCCGGGTCCCGAACCGCTCGGCCGCGCCCGTCGCGCTTTCGGGGGGGAAGCACCCGACGAGCATCGGAAATTCCGTCGGAAAGGGAGTGCAGACACCCGAATAGTTGCCATCACAATGCGCCTGCACGGTGTTCGGCGATCGACTGCGCACGCCCCCGGAACGGGACACGGAACCGTCGCGCGGGCCACCGCAGAATTGCCGCTCCGGCGTACCGGGCGAGGGGCCGGAGATCCCCCACCGGCGCGGGCGGCCGGCGCCGGGTGGCAGCCGCGCCCGTGACCCGGAACAGCACCGTCGCCATCGCGCTGACCTGGACGATCACCGGTGACCTCGGCCCTGTGGGCAGCCGTCGACCGGTCGCCCCACGTGGCTCGACCGGCAGGACCACCCGACCCGGCCGCGCGCGCCACAGCGGTCCGTCGTGCAATCCGCCGGGCCCGGGCGCGGACCGGGATTGGCCATTCGAGGAGACATCCGACCGGCCCGCGATCTTTCCCGTGAATGAGCTACCGCCCGGGGTTGACGCCCACCTCGACCCAGTGTGAAAGTGATCACGGCACCGCCGACAATTTCGCTCGGGAGGATATGTCAATGACGACGACCGAAGATCGATCGGCCGAGCTGGCCGCGGCCGGTCTCGACGGCCAGAACAGGACAGCGCTCGGCCGGCTGCTCAACACCGGGAGCATCGGGTACGCCGAGGAGGGGACCGACGGCGTGATGCGCGCGACCATCCGGATCCCGGAGGACGAGCTGCGCTACGAACCCTCGATCCTCATCTTCCCGCGTGGCGGTGACATCGAGCTCACTCTGATCAACGACGACAAGAACACCCACTGCGCCGTCCTGCCGAGCAACGGGGACCCCAAGTTCATCTGGCTGGTCAACCACGCGAAGGGAACCGCCCGGCTCAACCTGGACGGGCCGGGCACCTACTACTACGGATCCCAGAGCGGCAACGACGAGGGCCGCGGCCTGACCGGTGCCCTCGTCATGGGTGGTGAGGTCCCCGACCACGCGAAGCTCGACCGTCCCCCGCAGCCGCGCCCGTAGAACAGGAGCACCAGATGACCGACTACGTCGATGCGGGCGAGGCGATCCCGCACACCCAGCTCAGCGCGGTGAAGGGGATCGCCCCCGCCACCACCAACGTGGACTACGAGCGCATCCGGGCGGCGACGTCCGAGCCGCAGAACTGGCTCACCTACTACGGCACCTACGACGGCAAGCGGTACAGCTCGCTGGACCAGATCAACAAGGAGACCGTCCGGCGGCTGGCCCCCGCCTGGGTCTTCCAGGCCGGTGCCACCGGCATGCAGTCCGGCGCCTCGACCTACTCGTTCGAGGCGTCCCCGCTGGTCGTCGACGGGGTCATGTACGTCTCCGGGCCGGACGGCAAGGCCTGGGCGATCGACGCGACCACCGGCGAGGAGCTGTGGCGCTACAAGCACGCCTCGCCCTACGACGTGTCGCTGTGCTGCGGCAACGTCAACCGCGGCCTCGCCGTCGGGCACGGCAAGGTCTACATGTACACCCTCAACGCGCACATCATCGCGCTCGACGCGACGACCGGGGAGAAGGTCTGGGACACCACCAACGGTGACGTCCGCGCCGGGGAGAGCGGCTCGGTCGCCCCCCTGGTCGTGAAGGACCTGGTGATCGTCGGGAGCGCCGGCGGGGAGTTCGGCGTCCGCGGGCACCTGGACGCCTTCGACGCGCACACCGGTGAGCGGCGCTGGCGCTGCTACACCGTCCCGAAGCCCGGTGAGCCCGGCTCCGAGACCTGGCCGGACGACGGTGAGGCGTGGCAGCGCGGCGGTGCGAACTGCTGGGTCACCCCCACCTACGACCCGGAGCTGGAGCTGCTCTACCAGGGCACCGGCAACCCGGCGCCGGACTTCGACGGCGGTGTCCGCCCCGGTGACAACCTCTACACCGACAGCGTCGTCGCGGTGGACGTGAACACCGGCGAGATCCGGTGGCACTACCAGTTCACCCCGCACGACCTGTGGGACTACGACTCCACGATGGAGAACCTGCTCTTCGACGCACCCGACGGGCGCAAGCTGCTCGCGCACGCCGACAAGAACGGGTACTTCTTCGTCCTCGACCGCACGAACGGCGAGCTGGTGCGGGTCTTCCCGTTCGTCGACCGGATCACCTGGGGCGAGATCACCCCCGACGGGAAGGTCACGCCCAAGATCTACCCGGACGAGGAGGGCGTCCCGGTGCACTTCTGGCCGGGACCGGCCGGTGGCAAGGAATGGACGCACATGTCCTACAACCCGAACACCGGGTTGATCTACGTCCCGGTCCAGGAGGTCGGGGCGACCGCCACCCGCCGACGTCGTGAGTTCAAGGAGTCGATCCCGTACTGGGGTGCCGGTGTCGCCGTGGACATCGAGGACTTCTACGGCTTCGTCGCCGCCATCGACCCGCTCACCGGGGAGGAGAAGTGGCGTTGGAACAACGAGTACCCGATGTGCGCGTCCACCCTGACCACGGCGGGCGGGCTGGTCTTCCAGGGCACGCCGACCGGTGAGTTCGTCGCGCTGGACGCCGACACCGGCGAGAAGCTGTGGTCGTTCCAGTGCGGCAGCGGGCACCACTCGAGCCCCACCCCGTTCAGCGTGGACGGCCGCCAGTACATCGCCGTACCGACCGGCTGGGGTGGCTGGATCGAAGGGTTCCTGCCGGGCCTGCTCGGCGCCGCCGCGGGTGACGCGCTGTTCTGCTTCGCCCTGCCCGAGGACTGACCCGGCCCCACACCTGTCCGCAGACCCGCACGAGAGGAGGTGAACATGGACTCCACCACCGAGTGGGAGGCGCCCGAGTTCGAGGAGATCGGCTGCGCACCCGAGGTCACGATGTACATCGCCCGCACCGAGGCGTGACGCCGGTGACGTCCAGGGGCGCCGGACCGGGTCCGGCGTCCCTGCCACGTCCGGGGAACCGACGAGGAGGGGACCGATGAGGGTGCGTGTCCTGGGTTCCGCCGCGGGCGGCGGATTCCCGCAGTGGAACTGTGGCTGTCCCGGTTGCCGCGCGGTCCGCGACGGGTCGCGGCCCGCGACACCGCGCACCCAGTCGTCCATCGCCGTCAGTCCCGACGGCGAGCGCTGGTGGCTGGTCAACGCCTCACCCGACATCCGTACCCAGCTGACCGACACCCCCGCGCTGCACCCGGTCGGCCACCGAGGCACCCCGCTGCAGGGCGTGCTGCTCACCGACGCCGAGATCGACCACACCCTCGGGCTGGTGCTGCTGCGCGAGGGCGGCGGGGTGCACCTGCACGCCACCGCCGCCACCCACCGCACCCTGGTCGACGGCACCGGCCTGCTGCCCACGCTCGAACGCTTCTGCCCGGTGACCTGGACCGAGGTGGTCCCCGGCACGGTCCACGACCTGGGCGGCCTGAGCTACCGCGCGTTCGACGCGCCCACCGGCAAGAACGACCGGTTCGGCACCTCGGGGAACGGCAGCGGTCGCGTCGTCGGGTACCGGTTCACCGACACCGGCACCGGACGGGCCGCGGTGTACCTGCCCGGTGTCCAGGCGCTCACCGCCGAGGTGCTCCACGAGCTCGCCGGCGCCGACCTGCTGCTGATCGACGGCACCACCTGGCACGACGACGAGCTGGTCCGGCTCGGGCTCGCCGCGAAGACCGCGCACGACATGGGGCACCTGCACGTCGGCGGGCCGGGCGGCAGCCTGGACGTGCTCACCGCGCTGGACCTGCCGCGGATCGTCTACGTGCACGTCAACAACACCAACCCGATCCTGCTCGAGGACTCCGACGAGCGCGCCGAGGTCGAGAAGGCCGGCGTCACCGTGGGCCACGACGGGCTGGAACTGGAGGTCTGAGTGACCGCGTCCCCCGACCCCGCAGCGCTGGTGGACCGCCTGCGCGCGCACGCCCGCAGCTATCACAGCGCGCACCCGTTCCACGTGCGGATGAACGAGGGCACCCTGTCCCCGGAGCAGATCCGCGGCTGGGTCGCGAACCGGTTCGCCTACCAGGAGGCCATCCCGGTCAAGGACGCGGCGATCCTGTCGAACTGCCCGGACGTCGCCGTCCGGCGGCGCTGGATCCGCCGGATCACCGACCACGACGGCACCGTGGACGACGGCCCCACCTCCGGCGGGATCGAGGCCTGGCTGCGGCTCGGCGAGGCGTGCGGGCTGACCCGCGAGGAGATCCTCGATCACCGGCACCTGCAGCCCGGGGTGCGGTTCGCGGTCGACGCCTACGTCGACTTCGCCCGGCGCAGGCCGTGGGTCGAGGCGGTCGCCTCGTCGCTGACCGAGCTGTTCGCCCCGGACCTGATGGCGCAGCGGCTGGCCGCGTTCGAGAAGTACTACACCTGGATCGAGCCGGGCGGGTTGGAGTACTTCCGCAACCGGCTCCTCCAGGCGCCGCGCGACTCCGAGCACGCCCTGGAGATCGTGGTGGAGCACTGCCGGACCGCGGCCGAGCAGGACGCCGCCGAGGCCGCGCTGTCCTTCAAGTGCGACGTCCTGTGGGCCATCATGGATGGGATCGACCATGCCTACGCGTGACGGGGCCGCCACGGTTCCCGTCCCCCGCAGCGGCGAGGGAGGTGCGGCCGAGGTGATCAGCGGGCAGGCGCGGCCCCGGCTCGGCCGGCACGTCCGGATGCGGCCGGACCGGCCGACCGGTGGCTGGGTGCTGCTCGGGCCGGAGACCGTCGTCGTGCTGAACCGGACCGGTCATGCGGTGCTGCGGCTGTGCGACGGCGAGCGCACGGTCGACGAGATCGTCGCCGCGCTCGTCGAGGGGCACGACGGCGCCGACGAGCTCACCGTCGGCGAGCAGGTGCGCGGGTACCTGGAGCGGCTCGCCGACCGGAACCTGGTGGACATGGGATGAGCACGGACATGAGCACGGACACGAGCACCGCCTCGGCCGCGCCTCGCCCGTTCGGGCTGCTCGCCGAGCTGACCTACCGCTGCCCGCTGGCCTGCGCCTACTGCTCCAACCCGATCGAGCTGGCCCGCTACGACGACGAACTGGGCACCGCGGACTGGCAGCGGGTCTTCACCGAGGCGGCGGACCTCGGCGTCCTGCAGTGTCACCTGTCCGGCGGTGAACCGCTGCTGCGCCGTGACCTGCCCGAGCTGGTCCGCACCGCGGCCGGGCTCGGGATGTACACCAACCTGGTGACCAGTGCGATGGGGCTGTCCCCGCGGCGCGCCGAGGAGCTGCGCGCGGCGGGCCTGGACCACGTGCAGGTCAGCGTGCAGGCCGACGAGCCGGCCACCTCGGACCGGATCGCCGGCATCCCGTCGTTCGAGCGGAAGCTGCAGGCGTGCCGGCTGGTCCGCGAGCTGGGCTGGCCGCTGACGGTCAACGTGGTGCTGCACCGGCAGAACATCGACCGGGTCGGTCCGATCCTCGATCTCGTCGAGGAGCTGCAGGCCGACCGGGTGGAGCTGGCCAACACCCAGTACTACGGCTGGGCGTGGAGGAACCGGACGGCGCTGCTGCCCTCCCGTGAGCAGCTCGACCGCGCCGAGGAGATCGTCACGGCGGCCCGGGAGCGGTTGGCCGGGCGGATGGAGGTCGTGCACGTCCTGCCCGACTACTACAGCCGCTACCCCAAGCCGTGCATGGGCGGCTGGGCCCAGCGCCAGCTCACGGTCGCGCCCGACGGTGACGCCCTGCCCTGCCCGGCCGCCCAGACGCTGCCGCTGCCCCGCGCGTCGGTGCGGGACGCCTCGCTGGCCGACATCTGGCAGTCGGCGCCGCTGTTCACCGCCTATCGCGGTGCGAGCTGGATGCAGGACCCGTGCCGGACCTGCGACCGCCGCGAGCTCGACCACGGCGGCTGCCGCTGCCAGGCGTTCCAGCTGACCGGTGATCCGGCCGCCACCGACCCGGTCTGTCACCTCTCCCCCGACCATCACCTGGTCGCCGAGGCGGTCGGCGAGGCGAACCGGCCGCTCCCGGTCGATCTGCAGCTGGTACCCCGTCCGCACCGGTAGGCAGCGACGGCTCGCTGATCAGTCGTCGTCGGCCGGGAGGACCCCGAACACCACGAAGCTGACGATCCAGTACAGGACGTAGGCCACCAGCAGCACCACACCGTGCCAGCGGCGCAACCGCCCGGTCCACAGTGCGTAGGTGGAGAACGCGATGAGCAGGATCAACGCCGGGAGGTGCCAGACGAAGACGTCGTCGGTCACCTCGATGTCGCCGCCGGCCAGCACGATGATCCCGAGCTTCGCGGTCACCGAGAACACCACGGAGCCGATCACGTTGCCGATGCCGATCAGCGGTGCGCCGCGCCGGGCCGGTTCCACGGTGAGGAAGATGTCCTCCAGGGTCAGCACCAGGGTCGCGATGGTCGCACCGAACACCGTGCCGGCGATGCCGAACTCGTCGAGGATCCCCTCGGTGCCCTCGGTCATCACCCAGGCACCGATGATCAGCCCGACCAGGGACAGGAACGCCAGCCCGAGCAGCGCCCAGCCGGGCAGGTGCCGCTTCGCGGTGATCGGGATGTCGCCGGTGTAGGAGAGATCGTCGGACGCCGTACCGCCGCGGACGCTTCCGGCCCGTTCCATCACCTCGCTGTCCCGGAAGACCGGCACGGCGCGGGTGCGTTCGCGGACCGCGACATAGGCGACGAAGGCCACGAACAGGGCGATCAGCCCGATCGCGAGACCCACGCCGACCTCACCGACGAACGCCAGCCCGACCAGCACGAGCGGCGACACCGCGAAGAGCACCAGGTAGTCCTTGGGGACCTCGACCCGGCACGGCACCAGCAACGCCGCCAGTGCCAGTACCACCCCGACCATGGAGGTCACGGTGCCGAAGACGACGCCGAGCGCGACCTCCTCCATTCCTTCCAGATTCAGGGCGACCCCGAATACGAGGTCGTCGAACTCGATTCCGGTGAAGATGACGGCGAGCAGGAACACCGAGATCGCGAGCCCGCGGGCGGCCCCGACGAGATAGGTGATCAGCTTCTCCGCGCTGTAGATCAACAGTGCGGCACCGGCGGCGAAAATCAGGATCGACATCATCGGCGATCGAGCCCTCCCACGAGTCTGGTCACTCTGACCAGCGCGGACGCACCACGGGACCCGACCGCGGTCGTCACGCACGAACTGTCATCCGGGCAGCATGATTCCGGAGCGAACGCCCAGGAGCCGCTACGGACCAGATGCTCGCAAACATGCGTCACCGACAACAGTGTTGATTTTCACCGCGAACCGGAGCACCATGTCGCGTTTCCGGCCCCGGAACCGATCGTCGACCGAGGACGTCCGATAAGGACCTGTCGACCACGCACCCGGCGTGCCGTCACCGCGCCCACTGCCCATCGGCCGACGACGATGCGGCCGTCGCCGCGGACGACGGCCGACACCCGGCGTCCGAGCGCGGAGAACTGCCGCTGCGCTCCGGAGAGGCTGTCCGAAAGGGCCGGTTCGTCACAGTCGGCCGTACCCGACCTGGCGGTGGGATACGGTGGCCGTGTCAGGGCGATCACACCCGTTCGCGAACCTCCATCTCCCGCTCCGGACCCCTGCCGCACATCGCACTTTCCTGCACATCACCGGTCTCGTTCGACCCGTCGAGCCCGCGCGCCCCGAAGACGAAAGCAGACGTCGATGTCCACTGTGTACACCAACGGCCGCATCTACACCGCGGATCCGCACGCCCCCTTCGCCGAGGCCATCGTGATCGATGGGAAAAGAGTCGCCTTCGTGGGTGGCGCGACCGAAGCCACGGCGATCGCCGGACCGGACGCGACGGCGGTCGATCTGGCCGGGAGGATGCTGATGCCCGGCATCCACGACAGTCACATCCACCTCCTGTTCGGTGGCCTGAAGTTCCTGTACGAGGATCGCGTGTCCGTCGGCGCGGGCGGTGAGCAGATCGTGCAGGAACTGCTCGAACTGCATTCGCCGCACGCATCGTCCACGCATTCGCACGACGAGTTCCCCTGGATCGTCGGTGGCGACGTCTCCCCGCCGGCGGACGGCACGGAGCGGCTCACCCGCAAGCACCTCGACGACGCGTTCCCCGACACCCCCGTCTACCTGTACGACTACTCGATCCATCACGGCGTGGCGAACACGAAGGCACTGGACGCGGCCGGTATCACCGAGGACGTCGAGGACATGCCCGGGGGGATGTTCCTCCGTGACGAGGAGCGGCGGCTCACCGGTGAGCTCATCGAGAAGGCCGGGTGGAGCGTCCGCCAGGCCATCCCGCCGCGGACACAGGAGGTCTACCGGAACGCCATGAAATGGGCGATCGACAACTGCCTCAAGTACGGCATCACCTCGGTCCAGGAGGCGTCGGCGTCGAGGCCGGAACTGGAAGCGCTCCGCGCGCTCGAACAGGACGGTGAGCTGAAGCTCCGTGTCGACGCGCACCTGGTGTGGCGGAACCAGGGCTTCGGGATGGGCACGGACGAGGAACTGGACGCGCTGCTCGACGACGCTCCGGCGTGGGCATCCGAGCATGTCGACACCAATTTCGTCAAGGTGTGGCTGGACGGTGCCCCGATGCCTCCCGTGAGCACCGTCGCCGGGCTGCGGGAAGACGGTTCGGTCGACACCGACTGGCTCCTCGTCCAGGAAGACGAGTTGCTGGACATGCTCCGCAAGTTCGACGCCGCGGGCCGCACCGTGAAGATTCACTGCGCCGCGGAGGGGGCGACCCGTACCGCACTCGACGCGATCGAGCGACTTCGCGCCGAGAACCCCGACGGAACGATGCACGAGCTCGCCCATGCCGCGTTCGTGACGGATTCCGACATGGTGCGCCTCGCGCCGCTGAACGTCACGGCGGAGATGTCACCTGCGGTATGGCACCTCGACGCCTTCGGCATGGCGCACAAGTTCGCGTTCCGGAACATGCTCGACCACGGGGTGCGGATGGTCCTGGGATCCGACTGGATCAACACACCCGACCCGAACCTCTTCCCGGCCATCCAAGGCACGGTGCAGCACGCGACCTCTCCGATCGATCTGCACTCCGCCCTGGCCGCGGTCACGCGGGTCCCGGCGGAGTCGCGTGGCAAGCTCGGTGACCGCGGGACGCTGGCGGCCGGGAAGGTCGCCGACTATCTTGTTCTCGACCGCGACCTGTTCGCCGTGCCGGTCGACGAGATCGGGGCGACGGTCGTCCTCCAGACGTACATCGACGGCGAGCTCGTCCATGCGCACGACGGCGGGTGAGACCGGCAGGTGGTCCACGCTCCACGTGGACCTGTCCGCGCCTCGACCTCGTTCAGGCGCACAACGCGTCACGGTGTCCCCCTGCGCACCCGACGCCCCGGCTCTGGCATGGTCGCCCGCGACAGCCGACCGACGTCGGAACCGCCGCACAGGGAGCGCCCCGTGACCGCACCGCAGAAGCCCGCCGTCGAGATCGTCGACGGCCCGCTGCCCACCGACCTGGTCGCCGAGGACCTCGGTGTCGGCGACGGCACCGAGGCCAAGCCCGGTGACACCGTCGCCGTGCACTACGTCGGCGTCGCCCAGTCCACCGGCCGGGAGTTCGACAACTCCTACGACCGCGGCCAGCCGCTGCGCTTCGGCCTGGGCGCCGGTCAGGTCATCTCCGGCTGGGACACCGGCGTCACCGGGATGAAGGTCGGCGGCCGCCGCCGGCTCGTCATCCCGCCGCACCTGGGCTACGGGGAGCGCGGCGCGGGTGGCGTCATCGCGCCCCACGAGACGCTGGTCTTCGTCGTCGACCTGGTGGGCGTCAACTGAGCTCGCTGCTGCTGATCTCCGACACACACCTCCCGGCCCGGGCGAAGGACCTGCCCGGGCCGGTCTGGTCGGCGGTGGACGCCGCCGACGTCGTCGTGCACG
The DNA here is from genome assembly GCF_040659795.1 of Pseudonocardia sp. NPDC049635. NCBI lineage: Bacteria > Bacillati > Actinomycetota > Actinomycetes > Pseudonocardiales > Pseudonocardiaceae > Pseudonocardia > Pseudonocardia sp. NPDC049635. The sequence continues at coordinate 46,400 of NZ_JBFAON010000020.1, read as the reverse complement.
CGGGCGACTGGTGTGTGCCCGAACTGCTCGACCGGTTGACCGAGCGTGCCTCCCGGCTGGTGGCGTGCTGGGGGAACAACGACGGCGCCGAACTCCGCGCCCGGCTGTCCGAGACGGCCCGCGTGGTGATCGACGGGGTGCGGGTCGCCGTCACCCACGAGACCGGCGCCCGGCAGGGCCGCGAACGGCGGGCGCTGCGCGCGCACCCGGACACCGACCTGCTCGTGTTCGGGCATTCGCACATCCCGTGGGACTCCACCGCGGGCGGGTTGCGGTTGCTCAACCCCGGCTCCCCCACCGACCGGCGGCGGATGCCGACCCACACCTGGATGACGCTGACGCTGGACGGCGGCCGGGTCGACGACGTCGCCCTGCACCACCTGGAGAACGGGCGGTGACCGCACACCCGTCGCCGCGGTGCCCCTGGGAACCGGGTGCGCCCGCGCAGAACTCGATCACGCCGGGGAGCCCGACCGCGCCGGGGCTCGGCGGACCGCGCCCGGTATGAGCCGCGCCACACTCGTCGTCGTCGACTTGAGCGTGCCGCTGCGGCATGGATTCTCCTCGCTCGGACGGCACCCGCGCACAGCGCCGGGAGCCGGGCCCCGACCGAGGAGGCACCCACGCCGTGACAGTGCCCGACCCGAACGACAGCGACCCGATCGAGAGTCTCGCGGTCGCGATCAACGCGCACGACCCGCGGCGGATCGCCGCCTGCTTCACCGAGGACTACCGCGCCGAGACACCGCACCGCCCGGCAGAGGGCTTCGTCGGATCCGACCGGGTGCACGCCAACTGGACCGCGATCCTGGCCCGCCTCCCGGACCTGCGGGCCCGAGTGCTGCGGCGGGCCACCGCCGGGCCGGAGCTCTGGTCGGAGTGGGACATGACCGGCACCGGGCCGGACGGCGGAGCGGTGGTGCTGTGCGGGCCGGTCATCATGACGACCCGCGACGGACGCATCGACCGCGCACGGTTCTACCTGAGCGCAGTGACGGACCCGGGCCCCGCCGTCGCGGACGACCGGAGAGGCCTCGCCGCCTCGTCGCCCGGGGACGAACCGGAGGCAGGAGGCCGATGACCGTCGTACTCGTGCACGGCAACCCCGAGACCGCCGCCGTGTGGAACCCGTTGCTCGACGTCCTCGGCCGGGAGGACGTGGTGCGGCTCTCCCCGCCCGGTTTCGGCGCGCCGCTGCCACCGGACTTCGAGGCCACCGTGCCCGGTTACCGGTCCTGGCTGGAGGCCGAGCTGGAGCGGTTCGCCCGGCCGGTCGACCTGGTGGGGCACGACTGGGGCGGCAACCACGTCGTCGCGGTCGCGATGCGGAGACCGGAGCTGCTGCGCAGCTGGGCCACCGACACCATCGGGATCTTCGCTCCGGACTACACCTGGCATCCGCTCGCCGAACGCTGGCAGGCACCCGGGGCCGGCGAGGAGTTCGTCCGGTCCCAGTTCTCGCCGCCGCCGCCGGAGCGGAAGGCGATGCTCGAGGGGATCGGCGTCCCGGCCTCGGTGTCGGCCGAGCTGGCCGCCGGCATGACCGCGGACATGGCGACCGCCGTCCTGTCGCTCTACCGGTCGGCGGTGCAGCCGACGATGGCCGACCTCGGCCGCGACCTGGAGCGGGCCGCGCGCCGCCCGGGACTCGCGGTGCTGGCGGCCGCGGACCGCAACGTCGGCACCGACGAGCAGCGCCGGGCCGCGGCCGCGCGCGCCGGAGCGGCAGTGGTGTCGGCGGACCTGGGGCACTGGTGGATGGCCGAGGACCCGCGGTGGGCCGCAGGCGTCCTCACCGCGTTCTGGGCCGGGCTCGGCGACACCTGACCGGCCGTCCTTCCCCCGAGGGGCCACCGCGCCGACGGGGCGCGAGCACCATGGGCACGGCGCCGGGACGGCATCGCCTCGGCGGCCGGAGGTCCTGGGGTCCCCCGACCGGCCCCGGCCCGGTCGGCCGGTGCGGCGGCGACCGGCGCGTCAGCCGCCCGGTCGCGTCCGCGGCGCGGCCACGTGGTGGTCGGCCTTCTCGTCCTCGGCGACCAACCGCGCTGCCTCCTCCTTCGTGCGGGCCAGCGGCGGCGCCGTGATCGGGCCGCTCCGCTCGGCCAGCTCCGGCCGGATCCGGACCGCGACCAGGCTCGCGACCGTGGTGACCACCAGCACGCCGACGATGACGATCAGCGACAGGCCGGTCCCGATGTCGGGAACCGGCAGCGGCTCACCGCCGTTCAGGAACGGCAGCTCGTTCTCGTGCAACGCGTGCAGCGCGAGCTTGACGCCGATGAAGCCGAGCAGCACGGCCAGCCCGTAGGACAGGAAGACCAGCCTGTTCAGCAGGCCGCCCAGCATGAAGTACAGCTGACGCAGCCCCATCAGCGCGAACGCGTTCGCGGTGAACACCAGGTACGGCTCCTGGGTCAGGCCGAAGATCGCCGGGATCGAGTCCAGCGCGAACATGATGTCGGTGACGCCGATCGCGATCATCACGACCAGCATCGGGGTCAGCCAGCGCTTCCCGTCGATCCGCACGGTGGTCCGGGCGCCGTGGTAGTCCTCGGTGACCGGGAAGGCCCGGCGCACCAGCCGCAGCACCCGGCCCTCCTGCCACTCCTCGTCGTCCCCGCCGGCTGCCCGTCTGACCAGTGAGAAGGCCGTGTAGACCAGGAACCCGGCGAACAGGTAGAAGACCCAGCTGAAGCGGTCGATCACGGCGGCGCCGGCCGCGATGAAGACGCTCCGCATGGCCAGCGCGATTACGATCCCGACCAGCAGCACGCGGTGCTGGTGGATCACCGGCACCCTGAAGGCCGACATGATGATCAGGAAGACGAACAGGTTGTCGACCGAGAGCGAGTACTCGGTCAGGTACCCGGCGAAGAACTCCCCGGCGTACCCACCGCCGGCCACCAGCCACACGCCGACGCCGAACGCGACGGCCAGCGCGACGTAGAGGACCACCCAGCGGGTGACCTCGCCGAGGGTCACCACGTGCGGCTTGTGGTCGTTCACGAACAGGTCGAACCCGATCACCAGGACGAAGCCGGCGATCGTGACCAGCCATACCCACAGGGGGACGTTCACGTAGTTCCTCCAGGACCGGGCCGCACCGAGCAGCCCGAGGTCTCCTCACGCCACGACGGCGCTGCCGGCGGCACCGGGACGGGACGACGACGCCGCGCGAACGGAGTGCCTCCGTGCTGCTCGGGGTCGAGTCTCCTCCTCGGCGGATTGCGTCGCGAGACGGGGTGATCGAGGGCACCGTGCAGTGGCCGTCGGGTGTCCCCGTCCGTCCGGTTCGCCGGTTCCGTGCACCCCTGGGTCGGCACCCGCACCGCGGGGGCGGGACGGCACGCCCGTCGCGGTCTGCGTAGTTTCGGTGAGGTGCACGTGCGCCCCCTCCTCCGCCGGGCCTCCCCCGGCTCGCTGATCACCCTGCTCGTCGCGGGCCTGCTGGTGTCAGCCGCACCGGTCGCTGCCGCGGCCACCGGTGACGACGGCGGGAGCATCGCCGTGACCGAGGAGCGGGTGGAGGTGCCCGTGGGCCCGGGCGAGCCCGGGACAGTGGAGATCGACACCTCCCTGTACGTGCCGGCCTCGGCCTCCGCGGCGGCGCCCGCGCCGGCACTGCTGGTCGCGCACGGGTTCGGTGGCAGCAAGGACAGCGTGCACGACGACGCCCGGGAGCTCGCCGAACGCGGTTACGTCGTGCAGACGTGGACCGCCCGCGGGTTCGGCGCGTCGGGCGGGTTCATCGGCCTGAACGATCCGGACCGGGAGGTCGCCGACGCCTCCCGGCTGATCGACCGGCTCGCCGAGCGCCCCGAGGTGCAGCGCGACGGCGAGGGCGATCCACGGGTGGGCGTGACCGGCGGCTCCTACGGCGGTGGTCTCGCGCTGCTGCTCGCCGGTCACGACGACCGCGTCGACGCGATCGCACCGGCGATCACCTGGAACGACCTGGGCCAGTCGCTGTTCCCGAACAACGCCGCCCCCGCCGGCAGCGGGCTACCCGCAACTCCGGCCGCCGCCGCGGCGGCACCGGACGGGGTCTTCAAGAGCGGTTGGGCCGGGGTCTTCTTCGGCTCCGGTGGCCGGGTCACCGGCGGGGGTGCCGGGCCGGGCGACGGGGGCGGCAGCGGCGCCGGTTCGTTCGGCGGCGGCGCCGACGGGGCGGGGCCGGACGGTGCCGGTCCCGGCGCGGGAAGCCCGGGCGGCGCGGAGCCGGACACGGCAGACGCAGCCGGCGGCGCCGGGCCGGACGGCGCCGCGGTGGCCGGCCCCGGTGCGAGCGCGCCGGCCGCCACGGGCGACGCGCCGGCCGTCCCCGCTCCCGGTGTTCAGCTGACCTGCGGCCGCTTCGCACCACAGCTGTGCGCCGCCTACTCGGAGGCGGCCCGGACCGGCCGGCTCTCGCCGGAACTGGCGGCGCTGATGGACCGGGCCTCGCCCGCGTCCGTCACCGACCGGATCACCGCGCCGACGCTGCTCGTGCAGGGCGAGCAGGACACCCTGTTCGGTCTCGACCAGGCCGACGCCAACGCCCGTGAGATCGCCGCGGCCGGCACCTCGGTGTCGGTGCTGTGGTTCGCCGGGGGCCACGACGGCGGCGCCGCGGACGCACAGGTCCGCAGCCGGATCGGGGACTGGTTCGACCAGCACCTGCGCGGGCTGCCGGCCGCCGACGCCACGTCCGGGGCGCTGGCCGAGGCACCGTTCGCCTACCAGGTGCGCAGCAACGTCCGGACCCGTGGCGACACGCCCACCGGTCGCACCGTCCTCGCCGACGCGTACCCGGGTCTCACCGGTGGCGAGACCCCCACCACTGCGGTGCCGCTGTCCGGGGACCGGCAGCTCGTCGTGCACCCGCCCGGTGGCAACCCGGCCACGACCACATCGCTGCCCGGTCTCGGATCGACGCTGGGCTCGCTGGGCTCGCTGTCCGGGCTCGCCGCGCCCGGGCAGTCCGCCCGGTTCGTCTCCGAGCCGGTCGCCGAGCCGATGCAGCCCTCCGGTTCCGCGCGCGTCACCGTCGAGGTCTCCCGGGTCCCCGGCCAGCCGGCGCCCGAGACCGCGGTGCTGTTCGGTTCGATCACCGCGGTCTCCCCGGACGGTCGCAGCACCCTGCTCGGCAATGCGGTCGCCCCGATCCGGGTCGCCGTCCCCGCCGACGGCACCCCGGTCGGGACGACGGTGACGCTGCCCGGTGTCGTCGCCCCCGTCCCGTCGGGCAGCAGGCTGATGGTCCAACTGTCGACGACCGACCGGGGATTCGCCTCCGGCACCGACCCGGCGGTCTGGCAGGTCGCTCTCGCCGGTGACCCGGTACTGGCCGTCCCGGAGGTGCCCGGCCGCACCGAGAGCACCGGGACCGTCCCGCTGTGGCCGGTACTCGCGTCCGCCGCGGTGCTCACCGGTGCGTTCGTGCTGTGGCTGCTGGCCCGGCGCCGGGCCGCCCGCGCCGATCCGGAGGCCGGCGGTCCGGACGACGCCGACGCCCCGCCGCTGGAGGTCGACGGGCTCGCCAAGACCTATCGCAACGGCTTCCGGGCGGTGTCCGACGTGTCGTTCACCGTCCCGCGCGGCGCGGTGCTCGGCCTGCTCGGCCCGAACGGTGCCGGCAAGACCACCGTGCTGCGGATGCTGATGGGGCTGATCGCACCCACGTCCGGGCAGATGCGGGCGTTCGGCAGCCCGATCCGGCCCGGGGCCGCGGTGCTGTCGCGGATCGGCGCGTTCGTGGAGGGGCCCGGTTTCCTGCCGCACCTGTCCGGCGCGGAGAACCTGCGACTGTACTGGGAGGCCACCGGCCGCCCCGTCGAGCAGGCCCGGATGGCGGAGACCCTCGAGATCGCCGGGCTCGGCGACTCCGTGCACCGCAAGGTCGGCACCTACTCGCAGGGAATGCGGCAGCGGCTGGCGATCGCGCAGGCCATGCTCGGGCTGCCGGAGCTGCTGATCCTCGACGAACCCACCAACGGCCTCGACCCGCCCCAGATCCACGCGATGCGTGAACTGCTGCGCCGCTACGCCTCCGGCGGGCGGACCGTGCTGGTGTCCAGCCACCTGCTCAGCGAGGTCGAGCAGACCTGCACCGACGTGGTCGTCATGCACCGGGGCACGGTCGTCGCCGCCGGCACGGTCGCCGAGCTCACCGCGGCCGGTGGCGGATCGGCGTTCACCGTGGAGCCGGCCGGGCGGGCGGTCGAGGTGCTGTCCGGGATCGAGGGCGTCAGCGACGTCGTCCCGGGTGAGCAGCCGGGTGTCGTGCACGCCCAGCTGGACGACGTGGGCCGTGCCGAGGTGGTGACGGCGCTGGTCACCGCGGGGGTGGCGGTGAGCGCGGCCGGACCGCGCGGACGTCTGGAGGACGCGTTCCTCGACCTGGTGGGGCCCGAGGGCCGGGACGTGAGCGGAGGCATGCGGTGACGGACCGTACGGCGAGCGACGAGCGTCAGCTCTCCACCCGCCGCGGACACGTCGGCGACCTGGTCGCGGGCGGTGCCGCCCCGCCCGCCGTTCCCGGCCGGACGCTGCCGCTGCGCACCGAGCTGGCCCGCCAGCTGGGGCGGCGGCGAACCCAGGTGGTGTTCGCGCTGGTCCTGGCGATGCCGCTGATCCTGCTGGCCGCGTTCTCCCTCGGCGGTGGTGACGACGGCCGGGCCTCCGGGCCGAACCTGGTCGACCTGGCGTCGGGCAGCGCCGCCAACTTCGCCGTGTTCACCCTGTTCGCCTCGGCGAGCTTCCTGCTCGTCGTCCTGGTCGCGCTGTTCTTCGGCGACACCGTGGCAGCGGAGGCGTCCTGGTCGTCGCTGCGCTATCTGCTCGCCGTGCCGGTCCCCCGGGCCCGGTTGCTGCGGCAGAAGGCGATCGTCGCGGGGCTGCTGTCGGTGGCGGCGCTGCTGCTGCTGCCGGTGGCGTCACTGGTGGTCGGCGCCGTCGCCTACGGCACCGGGGACCTGGTGTCCCCGCTCGGCGAGTCGCTGCCGTTCTGGACAGCGGTCGGGCGGGTCATGCTCGGCGCGCTCTTCCTGGTGGTCCAGCTCAGCTGGGTCGCCGGGCTGGCGCTGCTGCTGTCGGTGAGCACGGACGCCCCGCTGGGCGCCGTCGGTGGAGCCGTGATGGCGTCGATCGTGTCGCAGATCATCGACCAGATCGAGGACCTCGGCATCATCCGGAACTTCCTGCCGACCCACTACGGCGACGCCTGGTCGGCGTTGCTCGCGAACGACGCCGACTGGGCCGACATGACCTACGGCGCGTTCTCCGCGATCTGCTACGCGACGGTGTTCATGGGCGCGGCCGCCTGGCACTTCAGCCGCAAGGACATCACCAGCTGAGAGGCGAGCCGCCCGACGCGCCGAGATGCAGCGCAGCGGGAGAACTCGATCTCTGTGGCCCGCTGAGCTGCATCTCGGCGAGCCGGCGGTGCTCGGGGCGGGGCGCGCGGGGCGGTGGTGCTCCCGCTCAGTCCCGGGCCAGGGCGGCGACTCCCGGGGCGGTCGATTCCCGGACGAGGCGGCTGTGCGCCAGCCCGGCGAGGTCCAGCTCGACCTCGGGAGCGACCCGGTACGGCCGGGCCAGCAGGATCCCGCCGAGGCGGCGGCGCAACCGCGACATCTCCGCCCGGACCGTGACCAGGTGGGCCCGGTCCCCGTAGAGCCCCTCCGACAGCGCCGCGGCGTCCAGCCCGCCCGCGCCCGCCGACGCGAGCAGCACCAGGACCTCCGCGTGCCGGGTCGACAGCGCGTGCACCCAGCGGCCGGTGCCCTCGACGACGGCGTTCGGCGGGCGCCCGTCCAGCTCCAGGCTCAGCCGCATCCGCTGCGCCCCGGCCGCCCCCGCGGGGCGCAGCAGCCAGCCGCCGGGCACCGGTTCGGGCAGGCACGGCCCGAGCCCGTGCACCGCGAGCAACCGGTCCGCGGCCGGGACGGCGACCCGTTCCACCGCGGGCAGCCCGGTCGCGGCGGCCACCCAGCCGTGGTCGTCGACGACCAGCCCCGGCCCGCAGGTCCGTGCCAGCATCGGCGCACCGATGGTGCGTAGTGCGTCGAGCCGGGCCTCGTGCCGGTGCCACAATCCCGCTTCGGCGAGCCGCACGGCGGTGTCGACCAGCGCGACCGTGGTCGGATGGATGGTCTCGGCCGGCCCGGAGACGTCGACGACGCCGAGCAGTTCACCGCTGCGCGGGTCGTGCACCGGGGCCGCGGTGCAGGTCCAGCCGTGGTGGCTGCGGACGAAGTGCTCGGCGGAGAAGATCTGTACCGGGCCGCCCTCGGCAAGTGCGGTGCCGATGGCGTTCGTGCCGACCGAGGTCTCCGACCAGTCGGCGCCCTCGGTGAAACCGAGCGTGTCGGCGCGGCGGCGCACCGCGGTGGAACCCTCCCGCCAGAGCAGGACCCCGTCGGCGTCGGTGACGACCATGACGTGCCGGGCGTCCTCGGCGACCGAGGTGAGGGCGGAGCGCAGCGCGGGGAGAACCGGGACCAGCGGGGACTCCGAGCGCCGTCGCTCGACGGTGCCCGCATCGAGCGGGCCGGGCGGATCACCCGCGTCGGGGTCCACACCCTGCGCGCGGACCCGGTCCCAGGAACGCGCGACCAGGCTGCGGGCGCGACCGGGCGCCTTGTCACCGGACAGCGCCGCCTCGTGCAGGCGGGAGAGCATCCGGGCGTGCCGGCCCAGGTCGGTGCCCGGCCGGACCGCGCAGATGCTCGCCTGGTCCCGGGCGTCGCCGGCAGGGTGCACCTCCACCGGGCCCAGGTTAGGTCCGCCGTGTGGCGCGCGCCATAGCCGGCCGGGCGGGCCGGTTCCGGTCGGGCCGGCGGGTCACCCGCCGACGCGCAACCGCTCCGGCTCGGGGGCCTGCGGGCCGCCCGGACGACCGGGCCCGCGGGTGACGTACCAGCAACCCAGCCCGAGCGCGATCGCCGCGGGGATGACGTAGCTCGCCCCGAGCACCTGCTCCCACAGGCTCCACTTCATCTCGACACCCCACACGTTCGGCATCCAGCGGAACGGCGCGATGTAGAAGATCGCGGCGATCACGGCGCCGATCGCGGCCCAGGCCACCGAGCGGTGCCGGACGGCGTGCGCGCCGATCGCGATCAGGCCGGGGACCACCCAGACCCAGTGGTGCGACCAGGCGGTCGGCGTCGCCATGAGCACGACCGCCGCCGTCGCGGCCAGCGCGAGCACCGGCTCCGAGCGCCGGATCACCGGGACGGCCAGCGCCAGCAGCACCGCGACGACGGCCAGCCAGAGCACCGTGAACCAGGGCTCGGGAACCTCCTGGCGGGCCAGCACGGCCTGCACGGTCTCGTTGGAGAAGAACGTCGATCCGCTGACCCCGGACGCGGGACCGCTGACGAACCAGTACCGGTAGGACGAGGCCGGGTCCACCACGAAGCCGATCAGCGTCGCGACGACCCCGGTGACGACGGCGACCGCGCACGCCTTCCAGTCCCGGCGGACCAGCAGGAACAGTACGAACCCGGCCGGTGTCAGCTTGATCGCCGCGGCGAGGCCGAGCAGCATCCCGCGCGGCCACAGCGTGCGCGGGGCCAGGCAGTCGACGAGGACGAGCAGCATCAGAACGAGGTTGATCTGACCGAACGCGAACGTCTGCGCCACCGGTTCGGTCAGCAGCGCCGCGGCCAGCACCGGGACGCCCAGCACCACCCCGCCCCGCCAGCCCCCGGCCGGCCAGGCGACCCGGATCGCCAGGGCGATGCAGACCGCCAACGAGGCGACCGACACCACGAACTGCGTCGTGAAGGCGACCGCGTAGGGGACGACCGCCAGCGGGATCATCGCGATCGCCGCGAACACCGGGTAGATGAAGGGCAGCACCGGGCCGTGCAGCGGCGGTGGGAGCTCGCCGTACATGTCCCCGCCGGCCAGCCAGACCTGCACCCCGATCCGGTAGATGTCCAGGTCGAGCGCGTAGTTCCGGAGCCGGATCCAGGACCAGTACAGCGACGCGGCCAGCAGCGGCACGGTCAGCAGCAGGGTCACCCACGCGGTCGCCGCGCTGCGCAGCCACGACACGACGCCGAGCTGCCCGTCGGGGCCCGCCCCGGGCGGGACGTCCGGGTCGGGCGTGGTGCGGGTGACGGTCACGCGGGCTCCTCCGCTGCGCGGCGGGCCGGGTCCGGGCGACGCGGGGAGCGTGCCGGGCGGCCGGGTGTGCGGGAACGGTGGTCCACGGTAGCGGGGCACCCGTCGCGACCCGCGCGGACCCGGCCGCACAACCCGGGCGCCGCCCCGCCGCCGGCCGCGGACTACTGCACCCCGGCCGCGTCCATGCCGCGGAGCTCCTTCTTCAGGTCGGCGATCTCGTCACGGAGCCGGGCGGCGAGCTCGAACTGCAGGTCCCGGGCGGCGGCGAGCATCTGGTCGTTCATCTGCTGGATCAGGTCGGCGAGCTCGGCACGCGGCATCCCGGCCGTGTCCTTGCCGGCGACCACCCCGGAGCTGTGCGCCGCGGCGCCGGACCGCCCTGCCTCGCCGGCGGCCCGCTTGCCCCGCGAGGCGTTCCGGCCGGACCCGCCGACCGGGACCGCCTCGGTGTCCTCGGCCTCCCGGTAGACCTGGTCGAGGATGTCGGCGATCCGCTTGCGCAGCGGCTGCGGGTCGATCCCGCGCTCGGTGTTGTAGGCGATCTGCTTGGCCCGGCGGCGGTCGGTCTCGTCGATCGCGTAGCGCATGGAGTCCGTGATCGTGTCGGCGTACATGTGCACCTGGCCGGACACGTTCCGGGCGGCCCGGCCGATTGTCTGGATCAGCGACGTCCCGGAGCGCAGGAAGCCCTCCTTGTCGGCGTCGAGGATCGCCACCAACGACACCTCGGGCAGGTCGAGGCCCTCGCGGAGCAGGTTGATGCCCACCAGCACGTCGTACTCGCCGGAACGGAGCTGGCGGAGCAGTTCGACCCGGCGCAGCGTGTCGACCTCGGAGTGCAGGTAGCGGACCTTGATCCCCAGTTCCAGGAGGTAGTCGGTGAGGTCCTCCGCCATCTTCTTCGTGAGCGTGGTGACCAGCACCCGCTCGTCGCGCTCGGTACGGTCCCGGATCTCGGCGACCAGGTCGTCGATCTGGCCCTTGGTGGGCTTCACGACGACCTCCGGATCGACCAGCCCGGTCGGTCGGATCACCTGCTCGACGAACTCACCGCCGGTCCGGTTCAGCTCGTAGGGGCCCGGGGTGGCCGACAGGTACACCGTCTGACCGATCCGGTCCGCGAACTCCTCCCAGGTCAGCGGCCGGTTGTCGACCGCGGACGGGAGCCGGAACCCGTACTCGACGAGGTTGCGCTTGCGGGACATGTCGCCCTCGTACATGCCTCCGATCTGGGGCACCGTCACGTGTGACTCGTCGATGACGAGGAGGAAGTCGTCCGGGAAGTAGTCGATGAGCGTGGCCGGGGCGGTGCCCGCGCCGCGCCCGTCGATGTGCCGGGAGTAGTTCTCGATGCCGGAGCAGAAGCCGACCTGGCGGATCATCTCGACGTCGTACTGGGTGCGCATCCGCAGCCGCTGGGCCTCCAGCAGTTTGCCCTGGTTCTCCAGGGTCGCGAGCCGCTGCTCCAGCTCGGCCTCGATGTCGCGGACGGCCCGCTCCATCCGGTCCGGTCCGGCGACGTAGTGCGTGGCCGGGAAGATCCTGATCTCCTCGACCTGCTCGATGGTGTCACCGGTGAGCGGGTTCAGATGGTAGAGCGCCTCGATCTCGTCGCCGAAGAACTCGATCCGCAGCGCCAGCTCCTCGTACGCCGGGATGATCTCCACGGTGTCCCCGCGGACCCGGAACGTGCCGCGGGTGAAGGACATGTCGTTGCGCGTGTACTGCACATCGACGAGCAGCCGGAGCAACCGGTCGCGCTCGATCTCGTCGCCCGCCTTCAGCGACACCGACCGGTCCAGGTACGACTGCGGCGTGCCCAGGCCGTAGATGCACGACACCGACGCGACGACGACGACATCGCGCCGGGACAGCAGGTTCATCGTCGCCGAGTGGCGGAGCCGTTCGACATCGTCGTTGATCGAGCTGTCCTTCTCGATGTAGGTGTCGGTCTGCGCGATGTAGGCCTCGGGCTGGTAGTAGTCGTAGTACGACACGAAGTACTCGACCGCGTTGTGCGGGAGCATCTCGCGCAGCTCGTTCGCCAGCTGCGCCGCGAGGGTCTTGTTCGGTGCCATCACCAGCGTCGGCCGCTGCTGCTTCTCGATCAGCCAGGCGGTGGTGGCCGACTTGCCGGTGCCGGTGGCACCCAGCAGCACGACATCCTGCTCGCCCGCCCGCAGCCTGCGGTCCAGCTCGGCGATCGCGGCCGGCTGGTCACCGGCCGGCTGCAGGTCGCTGACGACGCGGAACCGCCCGGCCTTCCGCTCGATGTCACCGACCGGCCGGTGCTCGGAGTGCGCGAGCGGCAGCCCGGTCGCCCTCTCGGGGTCTCCGTGCGGGTCCGCCGCGCTGCCCGGGACCTCCGTCGCGAATGCCATGCCCTCAAGGGTACGAGCGTCCCCCGACAGTTTCCCGCCGCACGCCCCTGACAGCCCGGCCGGGCACCGGCAGGATGCCTCCCGTGCATCCGCCCAAGACCCAGATCGTCGATGTCGGCGACCGCGTCCAGTACGACACCAAGGGCACCCGCCGCGACATCCAGACGCTCCGCGAGGAGGCCTGGGGGCTCTACCTGTCCCGCCCGGTCGTCGCCCGGCCGAACGCCTGGTGGATCGAGTCCTGGCTGATCCCCGACCTCGGGGTCTGCCTGTCGGACTGGCGGTGGCGCCCCGGGCACGAGCGTGACCAGGACATCTACATCGACATCGCCCGGATCACCCGGGACGGCGGACTGCTCCGGATGACCGACCTGTACCTGGACCTGGTGGTGCGCCGGGGCCGTGGTACCGAGCTGCTCGACGTCGACGAGTTCGTCGCCGCGGTCGCGGCCGGTCTGCTCGACCGGGCGACCGCGGAGTACGCGCTGGAACGCTCGCACACCGTGCTCGCCGAGCTGGCCCGCAACGGCCACGACCACGAGGCGTGGCTGGCCGGGCACGGGATCGTGCTCGGGCCGCGGACCGAACCCGCGCCGCCCGCCGACCTGGCGGGCTGAGCACGGCTCAGAGCGCCGGGTGCTGGGCCGGGCCCTGCCCCACCGCGCTGGTGGACGAGCCCGAGGGTCCGGTCGGCGACGGGCTCTCCGAGCCACTGGTGGGCGCCGCCGAGTTCGACGTCGACGGGTCCGGCGAGCCCTCGTCGTTCGAGCTCGAGGTGGGCGGGGTCGTCGGGTCCGGCGTGTCGGTCTCCTCCGGTGCGGAGGTCTCCGGCGGGTCGGTCGGCCGCGGCGTGGTCGGGTCCGGCGATCCTTCCGGCGGCCTGGTCGTGGGCGGCGGGCCGGTCGGCCGCGGTGGCGTGACCGACGGCCGGGTCGACGACGGCGGTGGGGCCACCCCGCCACCGGGTGGCGGGTTCACGCCACCGCCCGGCGGCGGCGCTGCCCCGCCGCCCGGCTGCGGCGCCGGGGCGACCGGCGCGGGTCCGCCCGGGGGCTGTGCACCCGGTGCGGGGACGCCCGGGACGCCTCCGGTCGCGGCGGTGCCCGGGTCGAACGCGGGCGGGACCGCATCACCGGCGGGCGCGCCACCGGGCTGCTCACCGGTGACGATCCGCTCCGGCGCCGGTGCCGTGCTCCCGGGCGAGGCGATGGCGAACGGCGAGCCGACGAAGCTGCCCTCCGGCGCCGCTGCCGTCGCGACCGCGGTGAGCCCGCCCAGCGAGCCGACGGTCAGCACCGCTGCCGCGGCGGCCGAGGTCGCCCGCCGCGCCCCGGTGGCGCGGGCGATCACGTCGTCGACGGCGGGCAGCGGCACCGCCGCCGCCAGCACGTCGTCGAGCCGGTGGAACTCGTGGTCGATGTCCTCGTAGCCGTTCATCCCCGTCCCCCCTCGGCGGCGTGCGGGCCGTACCCGCGGTGACCGCCGTACGCGGGGCGGGCCACGTACGGTGCGGGCGCCCCGACGATCTCCTCCAGCACCTCGGCCATCCCCTCGGTGACGACCTCGCGTCCCCTGGCGAGCCGCCGGCCGATCTCCCACTCGTCGGCCGCCTCCAGCTCGGCGACCGCGGCCACCGACAGGCCCGCCATGTGGTGCAGCACCACGGCCCGGCGGTCCGCCGGGGCGAGCCTGCCCAGTGCCTCCAACAGCGCCCCGGTCCGCGGGTCGGTCTCCTCCGCGGCCGGTCGGCGGCGTCGGCGCAGGCGCAGGAACCGCCCGCGCATCGAGGTCCGGATGGCGACCCGCCGGATCCAGCCGACGGCCGGGTCCTCGTGCTCGCCGTACCCGGCCGCCCCGCGATCGGACAGGGCCGACCAGCGGCGCCAGGCGCGGGAGTACGCGTCCTGGACGGCGTCGTGTGCCTCCTGCGGGTTCAGCGTGATCGCGTACAGCTGGGCCACCAGCCGCGGGTAGTGGGTCTCCAGGTGGGCGCCGAAGCCCGCGCGCAGCTCCCCGTGCGGCAGCGTGCGGTGCTGCTGCACCATCGCGCCGCTGATCGGCGGGGGTTCTTCGGCGCCACCGGTCCAGGCGTCGTGGTCGATGTGCTCGGTCCCGGCACCCGGCCGGGCCGGCTCGTGCTGCGCCGGACTGGGGAGGTCCGGGGCGCGACCGGGCCCGGCTCCTCCGCCGTCCGCCCCGTATCGATGCACCACCGTGGTCAACCCCGCGCCCTCTCGTCGCCGCAACCCGGGTTCGCGCGATCGCACCGGCGGACCGGCGCGATCGGCGGAAATCCCGCCCCTGCCTCGGCGGGACACCGAGCGCCGATGCTCCTTGCCCGCCTGAATCGACCAACGAGCGGACGCCGTTACAGAAACGGGTGGCTCTTCACGCACCCGTCACGAACCGTGTGAACCTGGTCAGGAAGGCCACTCGTCCGGGTCAGCGCGCCAGGCGGACGTGTGCGCGGTGTAGCGACGGGAGTCCGGATCCGACCCGTACAGCGCAGCGGCGGCGCGCCGGCGCTCGGTGTAGCCGTCGCGGGCACGCGGGTCGGCCCGCAGCCGGTCCCGGGTGCCCAGCGCGTGCCGCCAGGCCGGGGATCCGTGCACCCGCACGACGACGACGGCCGGCCGCCCCGGGTCCGCGGACCGGTGCAGCCGCAGCGTTCCCGCCCCGTCCGGGACGGCACCCGGGTCCTCCGGGAACCCGGCCCCGGCGAGCCGGTCACCGAGGTCGGCGGCGTCCGACCGGGACTCCACCGCGAGCTGCAGGTCGAGCACGTCGCGCGCGGGCAGGCCCGGCACGGCCGTGGCTCCCACGTGCTCCACGCCGCGGCCGCGCTCCCCCACGGCGCGCTCGATCCGCCCGGCGAGCCGGCGGGCCTGCCGGGGCCAGTCCGGGTCGGGATCGACCAGCTGGGGCGGCCCGTCCGGCACCGGGCGACGCAGACGCAGGTTCTCCTCGAACCCGACGAGCCGCCCGTCCCACAGCGCGTCCACCCGGCGGCGGGTGTCCTCCTCCGGGCCGGAGTTGTCCAGCCAGACGTCCGCGGCGGCTCGCCGGCGCTCGTCGGTCGCCTGCGCGGCGATCCGGGCGCGGGCGTCGTCCTCGGACATCCCGCGGGCCGACACCAGCCGCCTGATCCGTTCCTCGGCGTCCACCCCGACCACCACGACCAGCGGGAACGCCGTCTCCATCGCACTCTCGACGAGCAGCGGGACGTCCTGCACGACGATCGCCTCCGGCGGCGCGGCGGCGACCAGCTCCTCGGAGCGGGCGCGCACCAGCGGGTGCACGATCCCGTCGAGGGCGCGGCGGGCGTCGGCGTCGCCGAACACGATCGAGGCCAGCGCGGGCCGGTCCAGCTCCCCGTCCGGGCGGAGCACCCCGTCGCCGAACTCCGCCACGATCGCGGCGAGCCCGTTGGTCCCGGCGGCGACCACCTCGCGGGCCAGCAGGTCGGAGTCGACCAGCACCGCCCCGCGTTCGACGAGTCGCCGGGCGACCGTCGACTTGCCCGCTCCGATACCTCCGGTCAGCCCTGTCCGCAGCACGGGCCCACCGTAATCAGGTGGTGCCGGTCGGGCCCCCGGCGGGCGCCCGGCCCGCCTGCGGTGCCGGTGCCGCGGGCTCCGGCGTCGCCGCGGGGGTCGCCGCGGGGGGCGTCGGTGCGGCCGCGGGCGGCTGGGTCGGGGTGAGTGCGGGGATGATCCGCTGCGCTAGGTCGGGCAGGGTCTCGGAGGCCGGACGGTTCTGCCCCGGAGCCGCGACCGGGAGCACGAAGGTGAGCGTGTCGACGCCGTAGACGAGCGCCAGCGTCGACTCGTCCGGTCGTTCGATCAGCACCCCGGGGACGCTGCCGACGGTGACGTCGCGGGAGGCGATCGCGTTCGACCGTTCGGCGTTGGTGTTGAGCTGCCACTGCCGGGTCGCCGATGCGGCGTCGCCGTAGCGGCCGATGTTGAGCTGGTAGAGCACCGGGCCGCGGTTCCCGGGGCCGTCGAAGGCCTGCCCGCCGGCCCGGTAGGTGCAGGCGGTCCGCTCGGTGCGGTTCACCGAGGGCTCGGGCACCCCACGCACCGTCTGGACCGACACCGAGCCGAGCACCTGCCCGAACAGCGCCCCGGCCTGCTCCGGGTCCATCAGCCGCGCGCAGTCGGTGGGCAACGCGATCGGGGGCGGCCCGTCGGCACCGGCAGCCGTGCTCTGCTCCGCGGCGAACGTCGGGACGGCGATCCCGGAATCCCCGGAGGCGATTCCGCAACCGCTGAGGACGCCGGTGAGCAGGGCCGCGCCGGCGAGCAGAGCGGCCTGGCCGCGCCGCGAGCGGCTCGCGGGCGTGAACGGGGACGTGCCGGATCGCGTCCGGCGGACGGAGCAGCCGGCCATGCGCACAATCTAGGCCGCATACCGAGATCGACTCCGCGGACGCACCCGGAGAGTCATGGACCGGTGCCGAAACGTGACCTGCCCTCGGCGCGTATCGAACGACACGCCGCGCAACGGAACCGGGCCGTCGTGACCTGTTCACCCACTCGTGCACCACCCGGGAGACCCTGCCGCAGACGCGCCGAGCCCCGGCGACCACGCGGGTCGCCGGGGCTCGGTGCGGATCGTGGTCCGGCCCGGAGCGGGGCCGGACCGCGCCGGATCAGGCTCCGCCGGAGAGCTTCTCCCGCAGCGCGGCGAGCTGCTCGTCGCTCGCGAGCGAACCACCGCTGCTGCTCTCGGCCTGGCCGGACGAGCGCTCCTCGGTGTCACCGCCCGACGAGTAGTTCGCCGGAGCCACGTCGTCGCCACCCGCCGCCTCGGCCTCGGCGGCCTTGCGGAGCTGCGCGATGTGCTGCTCGTAGCGGGTGTGCGCCTCGGCGTACTGCTTCTCCCAGGCGGCGCGCGCCTCGTCGAAGCCTTCCTTCCAGTCACCGGTCTCGACGTCGAAGCCCTCGGGGTAGATGTAGTTCCCCTGGTCGTCGTACTCGGCGGCCATGCCGTAGCGGGTCGGGTCGAACTCGGTGTCGACCGTCATGCCCTCGTTGGCCTGCTTCAGCGACAGCGAGATGCGGCGCCGGTCGAGGTCGATGTCGATGACCTTGACCATCGCGTCGTCGCCGACCTGGACGACCTGCTCCGGGATCTCCACGTGGCGCTCGGCCAGCTCGGAGATGTGCACCAGGCCCTCGATGCCCTCCTCGACGCGGACGAACGCGCCGAACGGCACCAGCTTGGTGACCTTGCCCGGCACGATCTGGCCGATCGCGTGGGTCCGGGCGTAGAGCCGCCACGGGTCCTCCTGGGTCGCCTTCAGCGACAGGGAGACACGCTCGCGGTCCAGGTCCACGTCGAGGACCTCGACGGTGACCTCCTGGCCGACCTCGACGACCTCGCTCGGGTGGTCGATGTGCTTCCAGGACAGCTCGGAGACGTGCACCAGGCCGTCGACACCGCCCAGGTCGACGAACGCACCGAAGTTGACCACCGACGAGACGACGCCCTTGCGGACCTGGCCGCGCTGCAGCTGGTTGAGGAACTCGCTGCGGACCTCGGACTGGGTCTGCTCCAGCCAGGCGCGGCGGGACAGGACCACGTTGTTGCGGTTCTTGTCCAGCTCGATGATCTTGGCCTCGATCTTGCGGCCGACGTAGGGCTGGAGGTCGCGCACCCGGCGCATCTCCACCAGCGACGCCGGCAGGAAGCCCCGGAGCCCGATGTCGAGGATGAGGCCGCCCTTGACGACCTCGATGACGGTGCCCTCGACCGGCTCGTCGGCCTCCTTGAGGGCCTCGATCGTGCCCCAGGCGCGCTCGTACTGCGCGCGCTTCTTGGACAGGATCAGGCGGCCCTCCTTGTCCTCCTTCTGGAGAACAAGGGCCTCGACGAACTCGCCGACCTCGACCACCTCTGCGGGGTCGACGTCGTGCTTGATCGACAGCTCCCGCGAGGGGATGACGCCCTCGGTCTTGTAGCCGATGTCGAGCAGGACCTCGTCACGGTCGACCTTGACGATGGTGCCCTCGACGATGTCGCCATCGTTGAAGTACTTGATCGTCTGGTCGATGGCGGCGAGGAAGTCCTCCTCCGACCCGATGTCGTTGATAGCGACCTGCGGCGTGGTCGGGGCGGCGGTGGTGTCGGTGGACATGTAGTGGGGTGCTCCGATGGATTTCTCTGGCGGTCTCGGCGCGGACGCTGCTGCAGCAGCCCCCGCTTCTGGTGTGTGTAGCTGTGACGTTCTAACTGTCACCCTCTGGCGTCGATTCCGTGGCCGGGACCGTGTGCGGTGGAACGGTCGAGTCGGCGAGCCCGCTGTCGACGGTCGTCCGCCACGTTGACCACAGTGCGCAGAACATGCTACGCGGACCGGAATCACTCGGGCAATGCGGGTCCGGTGAACGGGTGAGCGGGGCGTGCGGGCCCGCGACCGGTGACTTCTGCGACGATCGGGTGGTCATGAGCACCCGAGACGACCACAGCACCGCCGAGTCCGCGCTCGGCACCACCGGACTGGCCCGCCGCCGGGTCGGCAGCGCCGAGTCCGAGCGGGCGGGACGGCGGTGGTGGGACGCCGACGCCGACGACTACCTCGCCGAGCACGGGACCGACATCGGTGAGGCCGAGTTCGTCTGGTGCCCGGAGGGCCTGCACGAGGCCGACGCCCGGCTCCTCGCCCCGGCGGAGGCGCTGCCGGGAGCACGGGTGCTCGAGGTCGGCGCCGGTTCGGCGCCGTGCAGCCGGTGGCTCGCCGCCCAGGGCGCGCACCCGGTGGCCCTGGACGTCTCCGCAGGCATGCTCCGGCACGCCGCCCGGCTTAACCGGGAGCTCGGCACGCACGTCCCGCTGGTGCAGGCCGGCGCCGAGCACCTGCCGTTCGCCGACGGCACGTTCGACCTGGCGTGCTCGGCGTTCGGGGCGATCCCGTTCGTGGCCGACCCGGCGCGGGTGATGCGCGAGGTGCACCGGGTGCTGCGGCCCGGCGGACGCTGGGTGTTCGCGGTGAACCACCCGATGCGCTGGGCCTTCCCGGACGATCCCGGACCGGACGGCCTGACCGTCACCCAGTCCTACTTCGACCGCACGCCGTACCTGGAGGTCGACGCGACCGGCCGGGCCACCTACGTCGAGCACCACCGGACGCTCGGCGACCGGATCCGCGACGTGGTCGCCGCCGGGCTGGTGCTCGAGGACCTGGTCGAGCCGGAGTGGCCGGAGGGGCACGACCGGATCTGGGGACAGTGGTCGCCGCTGCGCGGCGAGCTGTTCCCCGGCACGGCGATCTTCGTGACCCGCAGGCCCGGTCGGGCTCAGACCTCCAGCACCGCTCCGGTCGGCAGGTCGTAACGGGCGCCGACGATCATCAGCCGGTTGTTGCACACCGCCCCGGACAGCGACGGGTCCGCGGTGAGCTGGGCCACCACCCGGCGGACGTTGGCGTCGACCGCCGCCGCGATGCCCTCGTCGCCGGCCGCTGCGCCGGCGCACACCGGCACGATGTCCTGCACCAGCGCACCCAGGGTGGCCGGCGCGGGCGCCGGCGCTCCCCCGGCGACCTCGACCGCTGCCTTCACCGCGCCGCACTGCGAGTGGCCGAGCACCACCAGCAGCGGGATGCCGAGCGCGCCGGCGCCGAACGCGAGGGTCCCCAGGACCGCGTCGTCGACGACCTGGCCCGCCGTCCGGACGACGAACAGGTCGCCCAGTCCGAGATCGAACACCAGCTCGGCCGGCACCCGCGAGTCCGAGCAGGACAGGATCATGGCGGCCGGCTTCTGCTCGGCGAGCACCGCGGCCCGCTCCTCGGCGGACCGGCGCGGTTCCTTGCGTTCGTCACGCTGCCAGCGCAGGTTCCCCTCGAGCAGCATCGACCATGCCTCGGTCGCGGTGGGCCTGACGTCGTCGACCATGCACTCTCCCGTTCCTGTTCCGGTGCCGCGGCGGGCACGGTCAAGATCGCCGACCGGTGCGGCCACGGCAAGTGCGCACGCCGTGATGTGTCCGGAACCGCTCGTCCGGGCAGGCCGGCCGAGGCTTAGGGTGCCCTGGTGCCGATCGATCCCGCCCAGCTCCCCCCGATCCCGCCGGAACACGCCGGTGGCCAGCTGAACGAGCGGATGGGGATCGAGATCGTCTCCATGAGTCTCGACGAGGTCGTCGGCCGGATGCCGGTCGCGGGCAACCTGCAGCCGTTCGGACTCCTGCACGGCGGCGCGAACGGCGTGCTCGCCGAGACCCTCGGCTCCACCCTCTCCGCGCTGCACGCGCTGCCCGAGCGGTTCCCGGTCGGCCTGGAGCTGGCCTGCACCCACCACCGCTCGGCCACCTCCGGCCACGTCACCGGGACGGCCCGGCCGCTCCACGTCGGACGATCCACCTCCACGTCGGAGATCGTGCTCGTCGACGACGACGGCCGCCGCGTCTGCACCGCTCGGCTCACCTGCCTGCACCGCGACACACGACCCCGCGTGTCCTGATCGTCGCAAACAGCTGGACACGGGTTACGTCTCGGCTACGGCCTGGTTCGAGACGTTCGTACCAGTCCTCTCCTCGGCTACGTTCGCCCGATCACCCACCCGGGTGCCGGCACGACGACCCACGAGGACGGACGAACGTTGTCACCACCCCGTACTCCGCGCCGCGAGCGCGCCGACAGCGCCGGGGCCGTCCGCGCAGGCGCCGGCCCGCGACGCCCATCGGCCCCGGCCACCGCACGCTGGCTCATCGGCCTGCTCGTCGTGCTCATCGGCGGGCTCGCGCTGTCCGGCACCGCGCTCGCCGCGGCCGCGACCCCCACGACGGCCCCGCAGACCGCCTCCCAGGGCACGGATTCCCCCGCCCAGCAGACCGACGGCATCGACGTCAGCGGCACGCTGCGCGACCAGGACGGTGAGCCGCTGCCGAACGTCACGATCCTGGCCGAGCTCGACGGCGCCCCGGCCGCCGAGGCCGTCTCCGACGCGACCGGCCGCTGGGAGCTGACCGTCCCCACCGCCGGGAGCTACACGTTCCGGCTCGACGAGACCACGCTCCCCGAGGGCACCGAGGTGCTGCAGGGCGAGACCACCCGCGAGGTCAGCGACGGCGCGCTGAACACCGTGGTCTTCCGGTTCGGCGAGGAGGTCGCGGGCAACGCAGGCGGTGGCTTCGCCACCTTTCTGCGCCTGCTCGTCGACGGTATCCGGTTCGGCCTGGTCATCGGCATCGCCGCGGTCGGCCTCTCGCTGATCTTCGGCACCACCGGGTTGACCAACTTCGCGCACGGCGAGATGGTCACCATCGGTGCCGTCGTCGCCTGGTTCATCAATGTGGGCGGCGGGGTCCAGCTGATCCCGGCGACCATCGTCGCCATGCTCGTGGGCGCACTCCTCGGTGCGGCCAACGAACTCGGCATATGGCGACGGCTCAGACGCCGGGGCGCCGGGTTGATCGCGCAGCTCGTCGTCTCGATCGGTCTGAGCATCGCGCTGCGCTACCTGGTCCTGATCATCTTCGGTGGGCGGTCCGAGTCGTTCGCCGACTACACCGCCCAGACGGTCCGCAACTACGGGCCGATCGCGCTCACCGACAAGGACCTGTCGGCGATCATCGTGTCGGTCGTGGTGCTGGTCGCGGTCGCGCTGCTGCTGCAGAAGACCCGCATCGGCAAGGCGATGCGGGCCGTCTCCGACAACCGGGACCTGGCCGCGTCCTCCGGCATCAACGTCGACCGGGTGATCCTGTTCGTCTGGATGCTCGGCGGGGCACTGGCCACCCTCGGCGGTGTGCTGTTCGCGCTCTCCGAGCTCTCCAGCACCGTGCAGTACGAGATGGGTTTCCGGTTGCTGCTGCTGATGTTCGCCGGGGTCATCCTCGGGGGCCTGGGCACCGCCTACGGTGCGCTGCTCGGCTGCCTGATCGTCGGCATCCTGGTGCAGCTCTCCACGCTCGTGCTGCCGCTGGACCTCAAGTACCTCGGCGGTCTGGCGGTGCTGATCGTGATCCTGGTGTTCCGACCGCAGGGCCTGCTCGGGTCCAAGGCCCGGATCGGCTGAGGGGGACATCATGATCGACTTCGGACAGCTCCTCACCGTCGGGTTCTCGCAGCTCATCGGCCCGTCGGCCATCTTCTTCGCGCTGCTCGCACTCGGCCTCAACATCCACTTCGGGTACACCGGCCTGCTCAACTTCGGCCAGATCGGCTTCGCGCTGGTCGGTGCCTACGGCATGGGCATCTCGGTGGCGAACTACGGGGCCCCGCTCTGGCTCGGTGTCCTGATCGGCATGGCCTGCGGTGTCGCGCTGGCACTGATCCTGGGCATCCCGACCCTGCGGCTACGTGCCGACTACCTGGCGATCGTCACGATCGCGGCGTCGGAGATCCTGCGCCTGGTCACCCGGTCGACGTCGCAGACCGGTTTCACCGGCGGCACCCAGGGCCTCACCGGCTTCGGTGACGCGTTCGCCGCCGCCAACCCGTTCACCCAGCCGACCTACACCATCCTCGGGCTCACCGTGCGCGGGCCCGACCTGTGGTCGATCCTCGTCGGCTGGACCGTGGTCGGGCTGTGCGTGCTGCTCACCTGGCTGCTCGTGCGCAGCCCGTGGGGCCGCGTGCTCAAGGCCATCCGGGAGGACGAGGACGCCGCCCGCGCCCTCGGCAAGAACGTGTTCGCCTACAAGATGCAGGCGCTCGCGCTCGGCGGCGTGTTCGGCGCCCTCGGCGGCATCGTGTTCGCCCTGGCGACCCAGTCGCTGACGCCGGACTTCTACTCGCCGCCGCAGACCTTCTTCGCCTACGCCGCGCTGATCCTGGGTGGCGCCGGGCGGGTCTTCGGCCCGGTGGTCGGCGCGATGCTGTTCTGGTTCCTGCTGTCGGTGTCGGACGCGTTCCTGCGCCAGGCCACCGCCGGTGAGAACCCGCTGCTGCCCTTCATCTCGTCCCAGGACGTCGGTGCGATCCGCTTCGTGCTCGTCGGCGTCTTCCTGGGGCTCATGATGGTGTTCCGACCACAGGGCATCTTCGGACGCCGGAGGGAGGTGCTCGGCGATGGCCGCTGACCGCACCCACGACCACCCCGACGACCACACAGACCACACCGACCACACCGCCGACGACACCGGGGCCGCCCGCGGCGGTGGCGCCGACGAGACGGCCGTGATCCCGGTCGTACCGGCGGGCGTCCCCGATCCGGGCCACGCCCTCGCGGGCGTCGCCCCGGAACCGGGCGTCGCCAAGCCGGACCCGGTACTCACCGTGGACGGTGTGACCCGCACCTTCGGCGGTCTCACCGCCGTCGACGTTGCGCACCTGGAGTTCCAGCGCGGCGCCATCACCGGCCTGATCGGGCCGAACGGGGCGGGCAAGACGACCCTGTTCAACCTGCTCACCGGCTTCGACCGGGCCGACACCGGCTCCTGGGTGTACGACGGGACCCCGCTGGACAAGCTGCCGCCGCACCGGGTCGCCCGCCGCGGCGTGGTCCGGACCTTCCAGCTGACCAAGGCCCTCGCCGGCATGACGGTCATGGAGAACATGAAGCTCGGTGCCACCGGTCAGCGCGGTGAGAGCTTCCTCGGTGCCCTGTTCACCGGCTGGGGAGCGCAGGAGCGTCAGATCACCGAGCAGGCCCGGGAGCTGCTGGCCCGCTTCAAGCTCGACACCAAGTCCGAGGACCTCGCCGGGTCGCTCTCCGGTGGGCAGCGCAAGCTGCTGGAGATGGCCCGGGCGCTGATGATGAAGCCCAAGGTCGTCATGCTCGACGAGCCCATGGCCGGGGTGAACCCGGCGCTCACCCAGAGCCTGCTCGGCCACGTGAAGTCGCTGCGCGACGAGGGCATGAGCGTGGTGTTCGTCGAGCACGACATGGACGTCATCCGTGACATCAGCGACTGGGTGGTCGTCATGGCCCAGGGGCAGGTGATCGCGGAGGGGCCGCCCTCGGCGCTGTCGTCGAACCAGGCCGTCGTCGACGCCTACCTCGGCTCGCACCACGACCAGGTCCTGGAGTTCGACGCCGAGGGCAACCCGGTCGGCGAGACCGCCGAGATCGTGGCCGAGATGGAGGCCGTCGAGGCCGAGGGCGGGCTGGACGGTCCACCGCCCGAGGCGGGCGGCGCGGAGGGGAAGCGCACATGAGCGAGCACAGCGACGCCACACCCGTCATGACCCCGGAACAGGCCGCGACCCCCGAGGTGCACAACCGGCTCGCCGAGGGTGCCCTGTTGCGGATCGACTCGCTCGTCGCCGGGTACGTGCCGGGTGTCGACATCCTCACCGGGAGCGACTTCTTCCTGCGCGACGGCGAGATCGTCGGGATCATCGGTCCGAACGGCGCCGGCAAGTCGACGCTGCTCAAGGCGATGTTCGGCCTCATCCCGGTCCGGACCGGGACCGTCCGGTTGCGCGACGCCGACATCACCGGCGCGAAGGCGCACGTCCTGGTCACCAAGGGCGTCGGTTACGTGCCGCAGCGGGACAACGTGTTCCCCTCGCTCTCGATCGAGGAGAACATGCAGATGGGGGTGTTCCTGCGTCCCCGGTCGTTCGCGAAGCGGTTCGACGAGGTCGCCGACCTGTTCCCGATGCTCGGCCAGCGCCGGAAGACCAAGGCAGGGTCGCTCTCGGGCGGCGAGCGCCAGATGGTCGCGATGGGCCGGGCCCTGATGATGGAGCCCTCGGTGCTCTTGCTCGACGAGCCGTCGGCCGGCCTGTCACCGATGCTGCAGGACGAGGTGTTCGTGCGCTGCAAGCGGATCAACGCCGCCGGGGTCTCGGTCATCATGGTCGAGCAGAACGCCCGCCGGTGCCTGCAGATCTGCGACCGCGGCTACGTCCTCGACCAGGGCCGGGCCGCCTACACCGCGGGCGGCTCCGAGCTGCTGAACGACCCGAAGGTGATCGAACTCTACCTGGGCACACTGGCCGGGAGCAGCGAGAAGAAGGGCTGACGCCACACCGTCCCGGCGCCGCCGACCAGCACCGCGGTCGGCGGCGCCGCCGTCTGTCCGGGCCCCGGCGGGGTGGCGCCGACGGGTACCGCGGCCGGGCGTGCGGCACGACGACGAGGGGGCGGACCGGTGGTGGCCCGCCCCCTCGTCGTCGGTCGTGCGCCGGGCTCAGCCCTGAGCGCCCACCCGGATGAAGGTGGTCTCGTCGCTCAGCGTGTTCTCCGCGGTGAAGGTGAGCACACCGTAGGAACCGGAACCGGGCTCACCGGCGTCGGTGAAGTCCAGGGTGCCGGTCACGCCGTCGAAGTCGACGTCACCGCCCTGGTCGAGGATCGCCTTGCAGTCGGCGAAGGTCGAGCACTTCTCGCCGTCCTTGGTGATCCCGTTGATCTCCGACGCGATGTCGGCCCCGTTGGTCGACTGCGCCGCCTCGGCCGCCAACGCCGAGATGATCACGGCGTCGTACGACTCACCGGCATAGTTGACGTCGGTCAGGCCCGGGTCCTCGGCCCGCAACCGCTCCTCGAAGTCCCCGGAGAGCTCGGTCAGCGGCGTGGTGCCCTTCATGCCCTCCAACAGTCCGGGCGGCAGGCCCTCGCCCAGCGCGTTGCCCATGTTGCCGTCGGTGCCGTAGACCCCGACCTGGGCCGGTCCGATCTCGACCTCGCTCATCCGGGTGATGATCCGCTTCGACTCGTCGAAGCCGATCACCGCGACCGAGTCCGGCGCGAACTGCGCGACCTGGTCGATCTCCGGGTTGAACGACGCCGCGTTCGGGTCGTAGATGAGCTTCTGGATCTGGTCCTGCGGGATTCCCGCTGCGACCAGGTTCTGCTCGGTGTTGTCGGCCAGACCGGCACCGTACGGGTCGTTACGGGCCAGGATGCTCACCCGCTGGCCACCGTCGGAGGTGATCAGCTGCGCGAGCGCCTGCGCCTGGAGGACATCCGGCGGAGCGGTCCGGAAGTACAGTCCGGCGTCCTCCCAGCAGGTGAACTCGTCCGAGGTGTTCGCCGGCGAGAACTGCACCACGCCGGCACCGGTGATCTTGTCGATCACCAGCTTGGACACACCGGACGCCGCGGCACCGACGATCACCTGGGTCCCGGCGGCCAGGTGCCGGTCGACCGTCTGGTTGGCGATGTCGGTGGTGTCGTCACCGGAGTCACCGCGCAGGTGCTCGACCGGGTTGCCCAGGACACCGCCGGCCTCGTTGATCTCCTGGATCGCCACCTCGACACCGGCGAACTCCGGTGGACCGAGGAACGCCAGGCTGCCGGTCTCCGGCAGCAGCGTGCCGATCTTCAGCGGCTCGGTGCTGGGATTACCGGTGGGCTGTGCCTGTGGTGGTGTGCACTCCTGGCCCGCGGCGGCCGGAGCCTCGCTCCCGGCCGTGTCCTCCCCGCCGGCACCGGTGTCCCCACCGCCGCCGCAGCCGGCCAGTACCAGCGTCGTCACCCCGGCCAGAGCGGCGAATCGCCACGTTGATCGCGTCATTCAGGTTCCCCTTCGACCGCCCCCCGCCGTCGAAGTGGCGCGGGAGGATGGCGGAAAACTAGTACGCGCGCACCAGGAAATGGGAGCCGGTCACCACTCGTGACACGAATGTGATGATCTGACTCATGAACGTCACGTAATGATCTTTCCCGGCGGCGGCCGCGACACCGGCGGTGACCACTCCGTTTCTCGGTGAACCGGAGAAGCCGAATCGAAATCGTTCTGAAACTGTCGACGCCGTAACACCGGGGCGGGTAGGTGCGATTGGCGTCACCGGCCGGACGAGCGCAGCCCCCGCCGCCGGGAGGCTGCGGGGGCTGCGGGGAGCTGGTGCGTCAGGAGGACGACTTGGCGGGCGCCAGCCCGTCGA
Source organism: Pseudonocardia sp. NPDC049635 (assembly GCF_040659795.1). NCBI lineage: Bacteria > Bacillati > Actinomycetota > Actinomycetes > Pseudonocardiales > Pseudonocardiaceae > Pseudonocardia > Pseudonocardia sp. NPDC049635. The sequence continues at coordinate 19,112 of NZ_JBFAON010000020.1, read as the reverse complement.
CGACGGCCTCGGCGACCGCCTTCATCGTGGTGCGACGGTCCATGGCGGTGCGCTGGATCCAGCGGAACGCCTCGGGCTCGGACATCTTCTGGTGGGTCATGAGCAGGCCCTTGGCCCGGTCGACCACCTTCCGGGTCTCGAAGCGCTCGTTGAGCGTGGCCACCTCGTCCTCGAGCGCCTTCTTCTCGGCGAACCGGGACACGGCGAGCTCGATGGCGGGCACCAGTTCGTGCCGGGCGAACGGCTTGACCAGGTAGGCCATGGCGCCGGCGTCGCGGGCCCGCTCGATCAGGTCGCGCTGGCTGAAGGCGGTCAGCATGACGACCGGGGCGATCTTCTCCTCGACGATCGTCGCGGCCGCCTCGATGCCGTCCTTCTTGGGCATCTTCACGTCCATGATCACCAGATCCGGGGACAGCTCGCGGGCCTGGCTGACGGCCGCCTCGCCGTCACCCGCCTCACCGGCGATCTGGTAGCCCTCCTCGGCGAGCATCTCGGCCAGGTCCATCCGGATCAGGGCCTCGTCCTCGACGACCAGCACCCGCCACCCGGGCTGCGGGCCGCCCTCGGCCGGCGTCTCTGCGGGAACGTTCTCGGTCACCGGGGAACTCCTTCGGGTACGTATGTGGTCTGAGATCATGGGGTGCACTGCGATACGGGGTTCGAGACCGGACCTCGAGGCTACTCGCGCACTCCTCCACGGGTCGTGTGACTTCGGCCTTTCGTGTGCGGAAACACGCCGACGTGAACGCCTTACCCGTCCGAACCGACAGGTTCCGATGCTCGATCGTGCCGGCCGTCACCGGCCGGGTGACCGCTTCCGGCGACCCGCCGCGATCGCCGGGACCTCGGACCCGGCACGCCGCGCGCCGGGTCGGCCCGCGCCGGCGCCGACGGGTACCGAGACCCGCCGGGGGCGACCGCCACGGCCCGGGGCCGGGAGCAGGACCTCCACGGCAGCGACGCCCGGATCCGCCTCCTCCGCGGTACGCGGCCGCCGGCGGACGCCGGAGGGACCCGAACCGGAACGAGCCGGTGGTCCCCTGGACGGTGCCCCCGGTGGGATTCGAACCCACACTGTACGGTGTTTGAGACCGCTTTCTCTGCCAATTGGAATACGAGGGCGTGAAACGTTCGGCGGATACGCTTGCCGTTCCAGCGTAGCGGGCCGCGCCCCGGCCCCGGAATCGGGGCGGCAGCTCCGCCGCCGGACGCCGCGGCGCGTTCTCAGCCCAGCCGTTCGAGCAGCACGGCGGCCTCCATGTGGTGGGTCATCGGGAACGCGTCGAACCCGCGCAGCGCCGCCACCCGGTACCCCGACCCGGCGAACAGCGCGAGATCGCGGCCGAGAGCGGCGGGGTCGCAGGCGATGTGCACCACCCGGCGCGGAGCGCGCTGCGCGAGCGCGCGCACCGTGGCGGCGCCGAGCCCGGCGCGCGGCGGGTCGGTGACGACGACGTCGGGGGACGGGGTGAGCCGGGCGATCCGGCGTTCGGCCCGGGCCGGCACGAACGAGACCTGCGGCAGGTCGGCGAGCGCGGCCCGGCCGTCGCGCACGGCGGACTGCGACGACTCCACCACGAGCACCGTGCCGTCCGGCCCGACCTGGCCGGCCAGTACGGAGCCGAGCAGCCCGACGCCGCCGTAGAGATCCCAGCCGACACCGCCGGCCGGGGCGTCCGCCCAGTCGCCGACCACCCCGGCGAGAATGTCGGCGAGGGCCGGGTGCACCTGCCAGAACGTACCGGGCGAGAGTTCCCAGGTCCGGCCGGCGGCCCGGACGGTCGCCCCGGCACCGACCCGGGCCGCACCGTCGGCACCGACCGTCACCTCCAGCTCGGTGCCCGGCTCGAACCGCTGCTCCAGGACCGGGTCCAGCGCGCCCGCGGGGACCAGCGCGCAGTCCGCGATCTCGCACACGTCGTGGCTGCGGTGCGCGCGCAGGCCGGGGACACCTGCGTCGTCGACGGCGAGCCGGGCCCTGGTCCGCCAGCCGAGCGGTCCGCCGGGCAGCTCCTCGACGACGACCTCGCGCAACGGCACCGCCGACAGCTCGGCGGCCGGTCCGGCGAGCCGTTCCAGCTGCTCGCGCAGCACCGCGGTCTTCAGGTCCCGCTGCGCCGGGGGCCTCGCGTGCTGGAAGTCGCAGCCACCGCAACCACCGGGGCCGGCCCAGGGGCACGGCGGTTCGACCCGGTCCGGGGAGGGATCCAGTACGGCGACGGTGTCGGCGCGGCAGAACGCGCCGCCCGGGTCCTCGGTCACCACGGCCCTGACCCGCTCCCCCGGCAGCGCGTGCCGGACGAACACGACGCGGCCGTCACCGGCGGCACCGGGGGTGCCGTCCTCGGTCACCCGGGCCACGAAGTGCCCGCCGTGCGCGACCGGGCCGACCAGCAGCTCCAGCATCCGGTCGGTCCAGTCGGTCACCGGTGTCCCTCCTTCTTCCGGGCGGTACCCGTCCGCGCGCGTCCGGTCGCTGTCGTCGCCGTGTCCTCCCCCGGGCCGGTGGCGCCCTCCGGGTACCCCCGGCGGGACGCGCCCGGCGCCTGCAGCGGCGACAGCGCCCTGGCCCGCGACGACGACGGCAACTGCCACGGCACGCTCGTCACCATCACCCCCGGCTGGAAGAGCAACCGTGTCTTGAGCCGCAGCGCACTCTGATTGTGCAGGACCTGCTCCCACCAGTGCCCGACGACGTACTCGGGGATGTAGACGGTGACGACGTTACGCGGGGAGTCGGTGCGGATCCGCTTCACGTAGTCCAGCACGGGCCGGGTGATCTCCCGGTAGGGGGACTCCACGACCTTGAGCGGCACCGGGACCCCGCGGCGGTGCCACTGGTCGACCAGCTTCTTCGTGTCCGAGTCGTCGACGTTCACGGTGACGGCCTCCAGGATGTCCGGCCGGGTCGCGCGGGCGTAGGCGAGCGCGCGCAGGGTCGGTTTGTGCAGCGTGGACACCAGGACGACGGCGTGGTTGCGCGAGGGCAGGACGTCGTCGGTCTCGTCGGCCACCAGCGCGGCGGCGACCCGGTCGTAGTGCAGCTGGATGCCGCGCATGAGCACGAAGAAGCCGGCCATGGCGACGATCGCGATCCACGCTCCGAGGGTGAACTTGGTGATCAGCACGGTGAGCAGGACGAGGCCGGTCATGCAGGCCCCGAACCCGTTGATCGCCTGGCTGCGGCGGATCCGGCGGCGTTGCGGCGGTTCCGGGCCGAGCTCCAGCTCGCGGTTCCAGTGCCGGACCATCCCGGCCTGGGACAGCGTGAAGGAGACGAACACGCCGACGGTGTAGAGCGGGATCAACCGGGTCACCTCGGCCTGGAAGCCGACGACCAGCATGATCGCGAACACCGCGAGCACGACGATGCCGTTGGAGAACGCCAGCCGGTCGCCCCGGGTGTGCAGCTGACGCGGCAGGTAGCGGTCCTGGGACAGGATCGAGCCGAGCACCGGGAAACCGTTGAACGCGGTGTTCGCAGCCAGCACCAGGATCAGTGCGGTCATCACGATGACGAAGAAGTAGCCGGGCGGGAAGCCGTCGAACACGGCGTCCGCGAGCTGGGCGATCATCGTCTGCTGGCGGTAGTCCTCGGGTGCGTCCGGGAACTGGCGGGCCGGGTTCTCCGCGATCTGCACGTGCGTCAACTGGGCCAGCACGATCAGGCCCATGAACAGTGAGACGGACATGACACCGAGCAGCAGCAGCGTCGTCGCCGCGTTGCGGGACTTGGGCTTGCGGAAGGCGGGCACGCCGTTGGAGATCGCCTCGACCCCGGTGAGCGCGGCGGCGCCCTGGGTGAACGACCGCAGCACCAGCAGCACGAGCGCCAGCCCGGTGAAGGCGTCGCCCTCGGCGACCAGGTGCAGATCGGCACTCTCGGCCCGGACCTCGTCGCCGAGGATCAGGATCCGGGTGAGCCCCCAGATGATCATGGTGCCGACCCCGAGCACGAACGCGTACACCGGTATCGCGAACGCCGCCCCGGACTCGCGGATGCCGCGCAGGTTGATCGCGGTGAGCACGGCGATCGCGGAGACCGCGAACAGCACCTTGTGCTCGGCGACGAACGGCACCAGCGCGCCGATGTTCGCGGCGGCCGCCGAGATCGAGACGGCGACGGTGAGGGTGTAGTCGACCAGCAGCGCGCTCGCGACGGTGAGCCCGGCGTTGCGGCCGAGATTGACCGTGGCGACCTCGTAGTCACCCCCGCCGGACGGGTAGGCGTGCACGTTCTGCCGGTAGCTCGCCACCACCGTCAGCAGGACGACGGCCACCGCCAGCCCGATCCACGGCGACATCACGTAGGACGCGACGCCCGCCACCGACAGCGTCAGGAAGATCTCCTCGGGGGCGTAGGCGACCGACGACATGGCGTCGGAGGCGAACACCGGCAGCGCGATCCGCTTCGGCAGGAGGGTGCTGGTCAGGCGGTCACTGCGCTGTGGTCGGCCGACCACGAGCCGCTTCAGGCCGACGGCGAGCTTGGACACGGGCGAAGCCTATGCCTCGCCCGACGCGGCGACGCGATAGCGTTCGCCCGCGCGCACCCCGGCGCCGCCGATGCGGCACAGCCGGAACGAACCGAACGTCCCGGGCCGCCCGCCCGCCGGAAGGACCTAGCCCGCCATGCACGTCGTGATCATGGGATGCGGACGCGTCGGCTCGTCCCTCGCCTCCGGTCTGGAGCGGCTCGGCCACGAGGTCGCGGTGATCGACCGGGACCCGCAGGCGTTCCGCAGGCTCGGACCGGACTTCCGCGGCCGGCAGGTCGTCGGGTTCGGCTTCCACCGCAGCGTGCTCGACGAGGCCGGTCTGGACGGCGCGGACGCGTTCGCCGCCGTCTCGTCCGGCGACAACTCGAACATCATCGCCGCCCGGGTGGCCCGGGAGAGCTACGGCGTGGACCGGGTCGTCGCCCGGATCTACGACGCGAAGCGGGCCGCGGTCTACGAGCGGCTCGGCATCCCGACCGTGGCCACCGTGCCGTGGACGACCGACCGGCTGCTGCGGATGCTGCTCCCCGACGGTGTCGCCACGGCGTGGCGCGAACCCACCGGCACGGTGGCGGTGCTGCCGTTGCCGCTGCACGAGGAATGGGTCGGACGGTCGGTCCGGGATCTCGAGGAGGCGACGGCGTCGCGGGTGGCGTTCATCGTCCGGTTCGGCAGCGGCGTGCTGCCGAGGGCGACGACCATCGTGCAGGCCGAGGACACCGTGTACGTGGCCGCGGTGTCGGGCACCGTCAGCGACGTCACGGCGGCCGCCGCGGCGCCGCCGGAGGAGGACTGATGCGGGTCGCGATCGCCGGGGCCGGCGCAGTCGGCCGTTCCATCGCACTGGAGCTGGTCGAGTCGGGGCACCAGGTGATGCTGATCGAGCGGGACCTCGCCCAGCTCGACCCGGGTGCCGTCCCGGACGCCGAGTGGGTGCACGCCGACGCCTGCGAGCTGGCGTCGCTGGAGGACGCCGGCGTCGAGAGCTGTGACGTCATGATCGCCGCGACCGGTGACGACAAGGTGAACCTGGTGGTGTCGCTGCTGGCGAAGACCGAGTTCGGGGTGCGCCGTGTGGTGGCCCGGGTGAACGACCCGCGCAACGAATGGCTGTTCGGCGACAACTGGGGGGTCGACGTCGCCGTGTCCACCCCGCGGCTGCTGGCGGCGCTCGTCGAGGAGGCCGTGGCCGTCGGCGACCTGGTGCGGCTGCTGACGCTGCGTCAGGGACAGGCGAACCTGGTCGAGGTGACGCTGCCGGCGGACACCCCGCTCGCCGGGCGTCCGGTGCGGTCGGTGACGCTGCCGCCGGACTCGGCGCTGGTGACGATCCTGCGCGGCGGCAGGGTGATCGTGCCGCGACCCGACGACGCCCTGGAGCCGGGCGACGAGCTGCTCTTCGTGGCGACGACGGCGGTGGAGGACGAGATCAAGGCTGCGCTGGCCCGCCCGTGAGCGGGGCCGGCCCGCGGACGCGGGCGGATCTCTCGGCCCGGCGCACGATCAGCACGGTCGCCAGCAGCGCCAGGCCCAGCAGCGGGTAACCCATCGCGAGCCGGGCGATGCCCAGCCAGGTCTCGGCATTGGCGTCGTAGAGCAGTCCCTGGACCACGACCCGGGACACGAAGACGATCGCGAGCAGCCCGGTGGCGATCGTGTAGGCCCGCAGCAGTGCCGGGTTCTGCCGCCACTGCATGCCACGCGAGTTGATGCCGTTCCAGATCACGCCGGCGATCGGCCACCGCACGATCATCGACACGATCGCGGTCAGCGCGAAGAACGAGCTGATCAACAGACCGGGCAGGTAGAAGCCGCGGGCCTCACCGGTCTGCCGCGCGACCAGGGCGCAGACGCCGACGCCGAGCAGACCGGACACGGCCGGCTGGAGCGGGTCGCGACGGGCCAGCCGCCACACCATCACCGCGACACCCACACCGAGCGCCGCGTAGAGCCCCGGCTGCAGCCCGGCGATCAGGTTGACGAGCACGAAGACCGCGACCGGGACCGAGGAGGCGACGATCCCGGACAGGCCGCCCATCTGCTCCATCAGGGTCGGGCCCGATCCACCGTGCGGCACGGGGGGCCCGACGGGGCCGGTCTGCTCGTCGGCGGGCGGTGTCGGGTCGACCCGCGGGAGCCGGGTGGTCGGGGCCTCGTGGTGGTCGCTCACGGAATCCGATCGGTCGTCGCGGCCGGCCGCCGCGGGTGGATGGCTACTGCTGGGGCTGGCAGATCTCGTAGTACGGGTTGTACAGCACCTTCTGGCCGTCGCGGACGGAGATCCGGCCGCGCACGCGCATCGTGCGGCCCGCCTCGATGCCGGGGATGCGCCGACGGCCCATCCAGACCAGTGTGACGCCGTCGGTCCCGTCGAACAGCTCTGCCTTCAGTGTGGCGTCGGCGTTCTGCGGGCAGATCTCGACGCTGCGGATCCGCCCCAGCATCGTGACCTCCTCGCCGCAGGCGCAGTCGCGGGCCGGACGCGCGCCGGTCTCCTCGACGTCCTCCGCGAGGTCACGGGCGTCGAGTTCGTCGACGTCGCTGGTGAGCTTGCGGAGCATCCGGCGGAACGCTCCGCCGTCCGTGCTGCCCATGTCTCTCCTCGCCGCGTGGCCGGTGCGCCGCACATCGTGTGGCGACCCACCGGGCCGTGGTGGTGCGTCGCCAGGGTAACGCGCGCGGTTGCCGGATCGTGCCCGACCGACCACGGGCTCACCGGAGGCCGCCGGTGGCGGCCACCGGTCCCCCGGCTGCGCCCGGTGGTCGCCACCGGGAGGCCGCTCACGCCGGGTCAGCGGTCCGGCCGCCGCTCAGTCCCGCCGGTGCTTCCCGAGGTCACGGGGATCGGTGACGTTGCCGCGCCGACCGGAGGACCACTGCCCGGTCGCGCCGGAGACGCCGGCCGCGCGACCCGCCTCCCCGATCACTTCGTCGGGATCCTCCCCGGCATCGCGCGCGGCCCCCCGCGCCGACGCCATGGCGCGGCTCGCCCGGTAGTCGGCGAGGCCGGTGACACCGTTGCGCCGCCGGACCGGCTCGTCCTCGCGGGCCGCGGCGGCCGTGTGGTCCGGTCCCGCCGCCGACGCGCTGCGCAGGAGGTCCTGCAGGGCGCTGCGGGCCTCGTCCGCCGAGGTGGGGCCCCCGTCCTGGTAACGGTCCACGGATGCGGACCGGGTCCGGAACAGGTCGTCCCCTGCGGGTCCGGGATCCGCGGCGGGGCGAGCACGGGCGTCGGCGGCAGGTGTCCTGTCCGCCGGGGCTGCGGCGCCGGAACCGGCGCGACGGCGGGACCCGCCGGGTCCGGCGTCCAGCGCGGCGGAGGCCAGGAGGTCGGCCACCGACATCCCGCCGCCCGCCCCCTCGCCGTGCCTGCCGGAACGCCGGCTCGCGGCGATCTCCGCGGACATCCAGCCCTCCTCGGAGGCACCGGCCCGGTCCTCCCCGCCGCGACGGCGGGAGGTCCGCTCGGGCCGGTCGGCCGTGACCGGCCGGGTGCGCCGGTCGCGCCGCGGCAGCACAGGCGCCGGCTCGGGCTCGGGCGCCGGCTCGGGCTCGGGCTCGGGCTCGGGCTCGCGGTCGAGCGTCGCTTCCATCAGCGGGACGTCCGACAGCGGGATGTCCTCGATCGCCGTCGCCGGTCCCGGCCGGTCGTCCGCGCCGTCGTGAACCGCCGCGGCGCGGCCGGCGGTGTCACGGTCCGGCATCTCGGCGGCCAGGCTGCCACGACCCGGGATCTCGCCGGCCGGGCTGCCGCGGCCCGGGATCTCGGCGGCGAGGCTGCCACGGCCCGGGATCTCGCCGGCCGGGCTGCCACGGCCCGGGACGTCACCGTCCAGGACGTCCCGGCCCGGCCCGCCGCCGGCCGGGGTGTCGCGGCCGAGGGGCTCGGCGGCCGGGGTGTCGCGGCGTGCGAGCAGTTCGGCGGCGTCGATCCGGTCCACCGCGTCCCGGTCCTCGGAGCGGCGGCGACGGGAACGCCGGCTCGGTTCCGCCGCCGGAGCAGCGGCCGGGGCCGTCGGGGTACCGGCTGCGACCGGCGCGTCCTCCGCCGCACGGGTGGGGGGCGCCGGACGCTCGTCCCGGCCGGCGCGGCCGCGGGCGGGCTCCTCCCGCGCGGCCTGCGCCTCGGCGAGCAGGTCCGCCACCGACAGCGCGGTCACCGCGGGATCGCGGCGGACCGGCGGCTCGGGCGGGAGCACCGGCCCGCGGTCCCGCTCGGCGGGGCCGGGGTCCCGCTCGGGGGAACGGAACGAGGGCTCCGGCGGCCGCGCCGGCTCCGGTGCGTGCGCCGGGAGCGGCGCATGGATCGGCTGGGACCGGTCCTGTGCCGCGGGTGCGGCGGGGACCCGGCCGGCTCCGGTCGTCGGACCGGTACGCCGTCGCGGGGGGGCCTGCTCCCGGTCCTCCCGGGCGGGTCCTCCGCGGGCCGGGCCCGCGGCCCCGGCGCGGCGCCCGGGCCTGCCGTAGCGGCCGGTCGCGCCGGGCACCGGCGGCTCCGGTTCGTCGAACGCGGGGGTGCGCCCGGCGATCGCGGTGCGCTCGGCGGGTGTCTCGGGCGGCGGTACCGGGCGGGCCAGGGCCGTCCGCTCGGCGGCGGTCTCCTCGGGGGCCGCCGCAACCGGCGCGGCGCGGCGATCCACCGTCGGGAGGGCCTGGGTCCGCGAGTCCCGGCCGGCGCCGTCCGGGCGGCGCAGTGGAGCGGACACCGGACCTGCGGCGGGGATCCGCCGCTCCGCCGCGGGGCGGGCGTCCTCACGCGGGGGCACGGTGTCCGGCCGCGGGGTGGCACCCGTGCCGGTCCTGGGGGTGGCGCCGGTGGCAGGTGCCTTCGTCGGCCCCGACTCCCCGGCGGGCCGGGGAACGGACACCGTGATGCTCGGCTTCTGCGGCGCGACCTCGGGCTGCTTCTCCCGCATGTGTTCGGGGAGCTCCAGGGGCAGCACCGTCCGCGGCGGGTAGGGCGACTTGCCGCGGACGACGATGATGCCGCGCAGCACCCGGCGCAGCTCCACGTCCAGCGCCTCGACCGTCTCCAGCGCCGCGGTCGCGACGCCGTAGACCATCCAGCGTGGCCCGTCGCAGCCGACGAACACCGATGCCGCGTTCTCGGTACGGGCGTGCAGTTCACGGCCCCAGTCGCCGCGTACGGTGCGGATCCGCGCGCCGCCCTTGCGCAGCGACTGCTCGATCTCGGCGGACAGGTCGGCCCAGAGCCCGGAGGATCGGGGGGCGGCGAGTGCGCTCACCGCGATCCGGCCCTCGGGCAGGAGCAGGTGCACGGCCTGCGGGCGCTCGGCACCCGCGGGTTCCAGTTTGAGCTCGGCCCCGTAGGGGACGGGGACCTGGATGGCCCCGAGATCGACCCGCGCGAGCGCGTCGGTCATCGACGGGTCGAGCTCCTCGACGTCGGCAGGCCCGAGCGGGCGGCCACCGCTGCCGGGCGGGGGCACCGACAGCGGGGCGTCGCCGACGCCGTACTCGTCGTCGTCGTACTGGTCGGCCTCGTCGTCCTCGTACCCGGCCTCGTCGTACCCGTCGTCGTACTCGGCCTCGTCGTACTCGGCCCCGTCGCCGCCGTACCGGTCGTCGTCACCGGGCCCGTACCCACCGGCACCGTCGTGGCCGTACCCGCGTCCAGGGGCGCCGGGGCGACCCCATTCCGGGTCGTCCGGGTCCCCGCCGTCGAAGCCCTGAGGGGTCTGGTCGCGGGCGTAGGCCGGTTCGTCGCCCTCCCTGCGGTGGCTGAGCAGCGGCGGCTCGGAGCGGTCCCAGCGGCCGTCGGGGGCGACCCGGCCGTCGCGCTCGTCGGGGGCGGCGCTGCGGAACCGGCCGGAGGTGCCCCGGCGCGCCGACGGCACCGCCGCGCGCTCCGGCGGTGATGTGCGCGCCGGGCCGTTGTGCGCCGACCCGTTGTGCGCCGACCCGTTGTGCGCTGACCCGTTGTGCGCCGGACCGGGGTGTACCGAGCCGTTGCGGCGCGGAGGCTGACCGCCCTCGCCGGGCCGCACAGCACCCCGGGGGCCGCCGGCGCCGCGGCCGGGAACGTCACCCGGCGCACCGGGACGACCGGTCGGCCCACCGGCACCGTACGGCGGACGGTCGTCGGCGGGGCCCCGGGCGGCGTCGGCGCCCGCGTAGTGGTCGGCGTAGTCGTCGTAGGGCGCGACGTCGGAGTCGCCGTAGCCCGGGTAACCCGGGTAGGTCCCGGTGCCGGTGTCCTCGACCCCGTGTTCGGGCCGGATGTCGAACATCCGCCCCCGTGTGCGTCCGGGCATCAGTGGGTGCCTCCAGCGGGTCCGAGCGCGGCGTTGCCTCCGGTCGAGCCGTGGCCCGCGGCGCCACGCACCGACTCCGGAAGCGCCGCGACCTCGACGAAACGGGCCGTCTCCACGCGCTGCACGACGAGCTGCGCGATCCGGTCCCCCCGGCGCAGCGTGACCGGTTCGGCCGGGTCGAGGTTGACGAGGCAGACCTTGATCTCACCGCGGTAACCCGCGTCCACCGTGCCGGGTGCGTTGACGATCGACAGCCCGCACCGGGCGGCGAGCCCCGAGCGGGGGTGCACGAAACCGGCGTAGCCGGCCGGCAGGGCGATCGCGACGCCGGTGCCGACGAGCGCCCGGGCACCGGGCGCGAGCACCAGGTCCTCGGTGGTCACCAGGTCGGCCCCGGCGTCCCCCGGCCGCGCGTAGGCGGGCGTCGGGACGTCGGGGTCGAGGCGGGTCAGCAACACGTCGACAGACGGTGCGACCAACGGCTCGTCCGGGGGAGCGGGCGCGGAACCGGGCACGGCGGGCGACGCTACCCTGGGGGGCGTGAGCGATCGGCTTCCGGAGAGCGACTCTGCGACGTCCGGCCCCACTGCGTTCGACGAGCGGTTGTCCGTCCCGGTGTGGTGGTACCTGCTGGCGTGCGGCCTCGGCACCCTCCTGGGCGCCCAGATCCACATGGGTTATCCGGGCCTGCGGTCCTGGATCGGCTACGCCACGATGATCCCGCTGTGCATCGGCGTGCTGTGGTGGATGGGTCGCAGCCGCACCACCGTGCGTGACGGCCGGCTCGTCTCCAACGGCCGGGAGGTGCTGCTGTCGCAGGTCGGTGTCACCGACACGGTGCAGCCGAAGGACAAGCAGCAGGCGATGGGCCCGGACCTCGATCCGACGGCCTACGTCCTGCACCGGGCCTGGGTCGGCCCGCTGGTCCGGGTGGAGATCACCGACCCGGCCGTCGACGAGCCGTACTGGGTGCTCAGCAGCCGTCGCCCGGAGGAGCTGCGGGCCGCGATCGCCGCCCGGGCACCGCATCCACAGGCCCCCTGACGGCCCTGGCACACGGACGGGCCCCGGCGGAATCCGCCGGGGCCCGTCCGAGGTCGGTCGCGGGTCAGGCCGCGCAGTCGCGGCAGAGGTACTGCCCGCCGGAGGAGCTGGCCAACCGGCTGCGGTGGTGCACCAGGAAGCAGCTGGCGCAGGTGAACTCGTCCGCCTGCTTGGGCAGCACGTTCACCGTCAGCTCCTCGCCGGACAGGTCGGCACCCGGGAGCTCGTAGCTCTCCGCGGTGTCGGTCTCCTCGACGTCGACGACCGCGGACTGCGCCTCGTTGCGGCGCTGCTTGAGCTCGTCGAGCGAGTCCTCGGCCATCTCATCGGCCTCGTTGCGACGCGGAGCGTCGTAGTCGGTCGCCATGGGTCTCACCCTTGCCATTCACGTTGTGCTGCTCACTCCGGCCCGGTGAGCAGCGGGTCCTTCGCCTGGTTCGGTCGTCGCGTGCCGCAGGGGAACGTCGCGGCGAGCGGGTTTGTGCCCGGTGTCGGTAGTGACGCCGGTCTCACTCCACCGACGGTTCGGCCTCGAACTGCCCAGATCCGCCCGGAGGGACCGGTCCGCCACCGGCGGGCGGCAGGGTAGCCCAGTTCCCGCAACGGCCTGCGAGGGGTCCCCACCGGCCGGCCGCCACGGACTCCCGGGTGTCGTGACGGCAGGCCCGGTGCCGTCGCGACTAGGGTCGGTCGGCGTGACGACGAGCGCCCGCACGCCCACCCCCGGTGCCGATCCCGCCGCGGTCGGCGGGTGGCTCGCCACCGTCCTCGACGACGAGCGCTGGACCGCCGCCGAGCTGGTGCCGATCGGCGCGGGCCGGTCGAACCTCACCTACCGGGTCGACTCCCCCGCCGGCTCGGTGGTGCTGCGCCGCCCGCCGGTCGGGCAGGTCGCTGCGACGGCCCACGACATGGGCCGTGAGCAGCGGGTCATCGCCGCGCTCGCCGGCACCGAGGTACCGGTGCCCGCGGTGCTCGCCACCTACGGAGGTCCCGGGAGCCCGGACGGCGCCGACGGCCCGACCGATGCACCCTGCTTCGTGATGGAGCTCGTCGACGGGGTCGTCCCGCTGGACGACCTCCCGGACGGCTGGGCCAGCAGCCCGGACGACCGGCGGCGGGCCGGTGAGGCGCTCGTCGACGTGCTCGCCACGCTGCACGCCGTCGATCCCGCGGAGGTAGGACTGGCGGACTTCGGCCGTCCCGAGGGCTTCATGGAGCGCCAGATCCGGCGGTGGGGCAGACAGTGGGCCGCCGCCCGCGACGGCGACGACCCGGTCCCGGTCGAGGAGGCCGTCGAGGCCGACCTCACCCGCCTCGCCGAACGGCTCGCCGCCGACGTCCCCGCAGCCCAGCGGCACACGATCGTCCACGGTGACTACCGGTTGGACAACTGCGTCTTCGACGCCACGGACCCGGGCCGGATCCTCGCCGTCCTGGACTGGGAGATGTCGACCCTCGGCGACCCGCTCGCCGACGTGGGCCTGCTGCTCGTCTACTGGAAGCAGGCCGGGGACGCCGGGATCTGGGCGGACGCCCAGCCGCTGCCCGGGCCGACGTCGCTGCCCGGTTTCCCCACCCGCCGGGAGCTGGTCGCCGCCTACGCCGCCCGGACCGGGATCGACCCCGCGCCGCTGCCCTGGTACGTCGCGTTCGGCGCGTTCAAGCTGGCCGTGGTGCTCGCCGGGATCCTCGCCCGGGTGCGCGCCGGATCGGTGCCCGCACAGATGGCCGAGGGCCTGGAGGGTTCGGTCGGGCCGCTGGTGGCGCTCGGCCACCACCTGCTGGACGGAGGCCGGTTCTGATGTTCTCCGGCACCTCCCGCCGCGAACGGCCCTACGAGCGCCGCCGCTCCCGGCCGATCGTCCTGACCTCGGTGGCGCTGGCCCTGCTCGCCGTCGCGACCTGGACGGTGGTCCTCAGCACCGCCTCGAACGGCCCGTCCTCGACGGATTGCCCGGCACCCGCCGCCGGCGCCCTGCCCGGCACCGAGCTGGACCGCTCCGAGCTGGCCGGGTTCTCCCCCGCCGCGCCGCGCGACGTCCGGTTCCAGGTGCTCAACGCGGGTGGCCAGCGCGGCCAGGCGAACCTGGTGGCCGCACAGCTCAAGGACCTGGAGTTCGGTGAGGCGGCCGCGCCCGGCAACGACCCGGCCTTCCCGGACGGCGACCTGAGCTGCATCGGGCAGATGCGGTTCGGGGCGGAGGGCGAGCCGGCCGCGGCGACCCTGGCGCTGGCCCTGCCGTGCGTCGAGCTCATCCGGGACGACCGCCCCGGCGCCGTGGTCGACGTGGTGGTCGGCACCGCCTTCACCGACGTCGCGCCCGGCCGCGCGGCGCGCGACGCGCTGGACCAGCTGTCCTCGCCGGGAGTCGAGGGCGGCTCGCGCGCTGACGAGAGCGTGCTGGCCAGGGCCCGCGACGGGATCTGCTGACCCGCGCTCAGACCTGGGCCGCGCCGCTGCGGCGGGCCAGCTCGACCAGTTGGTGCGCCACGCCGGGGGCGGCGGCGAGCGTGACGTCGCCGCCCAGCCCGGCGCCCGTCCGGCCGTCCCCGGCCAGGTCGGAGGTCCCCGGTGCGACGGCGATGTGCAGCACCGCGCCGGCCTCGCGGGCGATCAGCGCACCGGCCGCCCAGTCCCACCAGTTGCAGCCGTGCTCGAGATAGCCGTCCAGCCATCCGGCGGCGACCGCGCAGAGATCGAGCGACGCCGCACCGGCCCGGCGCACGTCGCGGACCTCCGGCAGCATCTGCGCGACCATCCGTGCCTGGCGGGCGCGGCGCTCCGCGCGGTAGGCGAAGCCGGTGCCGATCAGCGACTGAGCGATCTCCGTGGTCGCCGCGACCGCCAGTGGGCGCCCGTCACAGGTCGCGCCGAGGCCCCGCCCCGCCGACCAGAGCCGCCCCGCGGCGGGCTCGGCGACCGCCCCGGCCACGGTTTCGCCTGCCTCGACGGCGGCGATCGAGATGGCGTACCAGGGCAGGCCGTAGAGGTAGTTGACGGTGCCGTCGATCGGGTCGACCACCCAGCGTGCGGCGGCCGCGTCACCGGCCCCCTCCTCGCCGTAGACCGGCTCGCCCGGGCGCAGCCGGGCCAGCCGGTCCCGCACGAAGCGCTCCACCGAGGCGTCCGAGGCGGTCACGACGTCGGTCGGCGAGGACTTCGTGGACACCGAACCCGTGGCCCCGCCCCCCGCCGCGTCCCGGGGGGCGGGGAGGCCGCGCAGGTGTTCGGCGGCCTCCGCCGCGACCTGTTCGGCGACGGCACGGAGGGTGGCGGGATCGCTGGCCTGGTACGGACTCACCACCTCATCCGACCACGGGCGCGACCACCCGGACGCGCGGGGCGGCGTGAGGTGCGTCCCGTCCCGCGGTGCGCAGTTACAATGGAACACGCACCCCGTCTCCGGGACGCGCGGCGACCACCATCGACGCCGGCGACCGAGACGATGCCAGGACAGAACATCCCGACCGACACGCGATCCCGCCGCCCGGTGGGCGTCCCGGTGAACCGGTCGCGTAACGACTCCAGCGCACGTAGCGAGAGGGCCCAGGTGGCAGCCGCAGACTCCGCAGCACGCAGCGACTCGACCGTCGAACCGACGTCGGGTCCCGCATCCCGCAGCCGCCGTACGTCCGGTGCGACCGCATCCACCACCATGGCGAACGGCACCGTCAAGAAGGCGGCCACGCGTACCCGCAAGACCGCAGCTCCGAAGACCGGCGCGAAGAAGGCGGCCCCGAAGAAGGGCGCCGACCCGGTCGACGGCGAGGGTGTCGAGCTCGACGAGGCCGCCGTCGTCCTCGACGACGGTGACATCGAGGCCGATGACATCGAGGCCGACATCGCCGAGGCGGCCGCCGACGAGACCGACACCGTCGACGAGCCGGACGAGGACGACGACGCCGACGACGAGACCAACACCGGCAAGAACCGCGTGGCCCCGACCACCCGCGCGTCCCAGCAGAAGTCGGCCGACTTCGTCTGGGACGAGGAGGAGTCCGAGGCGCTGCGCCAGGCGCGCAAGGACGCGGAGCTCACCGCCTCCGCCGACTCGGTCCGTGCCTACCTCAAGCAGATCGGCAAGGTCGCGCTGCTCAACGCCGAGGAGGAGGTCGAGCTCGCCAAGCGGATCGAGGCCGGCCTCTACGGCGCGGAGCGCATCCGCAAGGTGTTCGAGTCGAACGAGAAGCTCTCGCCGCAGATGCGGCGCGACCTGCGCTGGATCGTCCGGGACGGTGAGCGCGCGAAGAACCACCTGCTCGAGGCCAACCTGCGGCTTGTGGTGTCGCTGGCCAAGCGCTACACCGGCCGCGGCATGGCGTTCCTGGACCTGATCCAGGAGGGCAACCTGGGCCTGATCCGTGCGGTCGAGAAGTTCGACTACACCAAGGGTTACAAGTTCTCCACCTACGCCACCTGGTGGATCCGGCAGGCCATCACCCGCGCGATGGCCGACCAGGCCCGCACCATCCGCATCCCGGTGCACATGGTCGAGGTCATCAACAAGCTCGGCCGCATCCAGCGTGAGCTGCTCCAGGATCTCGGGCGTGAGCCCACTCCCGAGGAGCTCGCCAAGGAGATGGACATCACCCCGGAGAAGGTGCTGGAGATCCAGCAGTACGCCCGGGAGCCCATCTCGCTGGACCAGACCATCGGCGACGAGGGCGACTCGCAGCTCGGTGACTTCATCGAGGACTCCGAGGCCGTGGTCGCGGTGGACGCGGTGTCCTTCACCCTGTTGCAGGACCAGCTGCAGTCGGTGCTGGCGACGCTGTCGGAGCGTGAGGCCGGAGTGGTCCGGCTGCGCTTCGGCCTGACCGACGGCCAGCCGCGCACGCTCGACGAGATCGGCCAGGTCTACGGCGTGACCCGGGAGCGGATCCGTCAGATCGAGTCGAAGACGATGTCGAAGCTGCGGCACCCCTCGCGGTCCCAGGTGCTGCGCGACTACCTGGACTGAGCAGAGCCGCCCGGAGGGCCTCTGAGCTGCGGCGGCGTGGCTCAGGGGCCCTTCGCTCACGGCACGGCGCCCGCGCCGGCCCCGGCACGCCCGCACCACCTACGACACGACTCGCGCTGATCTCCGTCCGCGCCCGCCGCCCCCGAGCACCGGGTCGATCTCGGTGATTCTCACCGAGGCACACCGCTTTCTGCCGTGCCGTGCTCGGTGCCCGGATGAGGGAGTTCCACCGACGCGCGCGGGGCGCCGTCCCCGGGAGTCTGGGACCCGACCGCGGAGCGACCGGGGCAGGGAGGGTGACGACGGTGCGTGAGGTGACCGACGAGTTCCGCTCGCCGTTGCGGGCATCGCAGCGACCCTCGTCGGCACGTTCATCGTGGCGGTGTTCTTCTACCTCGACTCGGCGCTGCACCGGTCCCGCGGCGCCGCAGGCAGCACGCCGGACCGGTACATGCGGGCCGGCACCCGGTGGGTGCTCATCGCCTACAGCCTGCCCCTGATGGTTGCTCTCGCCTTGGTCGGCGCGGATCCCGTCTGGGCGGTCGTCGCGTTCTCCGGGTGCGCGGCGACCCTCATGGCCGCCACCGTCGACACGACCCGCCGGATCGTGAAACGGGGCGCGACGAGGAGATCCTTCGCTCTGGCCGCGAACGAGATCCTCACCTCGCTCGCAGTCGTGGCCCTGGCCGTCCTGCCGTGGATCCTCGGCGGCTGGATCCCGTCGCGGACGGACTTCGTCCCCTCTCTCCTTCTCTCCCTCGCCATCGGTTTCACCAGCACCGCCACGGTCATCATGTCGGTCTTCGACGCCGACGAGATGTCGAGCTCCGCTCCGGAGCCGGTGGCGCCCCCGCGACGCCCCACGACTCGTCGGCGGCGACGGCGGTGACCGGCTCCGGGACGCTGCCGTCACGCGGGCTCGCTCGTCCGCCGCGGGGCGCCGTCACGCGCGGGGGAAGGAGTACGCCGGGGTCCTCCATCGCCCGCGCTCCTCGCTGATGGAGTTCGCCCCGTCGACCGTGATGAGCTGCCCCGTGATGTACGATGCGCCGTCACCGGCGAGGAACGCGATCGCGTTCGCTACTTCGTCTGCGGTGCCGGAGCGGCCGACGGGGGTGGCCGCACCCATCGCCCGCTCGTGGTCGGAGGCAGATGCCGTGTCGATCCACCCCGGAGCGACGGCGTTCACCGTGACGCCCGCGGCAGCCATGTCGATCGCCACCGCGCGCGTCAGCCCGACCACGCCTGCCTTCGCCGCGTGGTAGGCGACGTCACCGGCGTAGGCGGCGACCGGCCCCGACACCGATGACACGTTGACGATGCGGCCGTAACCGGCGTCCTGCATGGTGCCTGCCACCGCGCGGATCATCAGGAACGACGTGGTCAGGTTCCGGTCGAGTGAGGCGTGCCAGTCCGCGAGAGCCAGTCCGTCGATCGCACCGGAGGCGTTCGCGCCGGACACCGAGGTCATCCCGGCGTTGTTGACGAGGATGTCCGTGCCGCCGAACGCATCCGACGCGCGCCCCACGACGGCGTCCACGTCGGCCCGATCGGTGAGATCGGCGACCACCCCCTCCGCTCGGATACCGGCGGCGCGCAGTTCCGCGACCCGCTCGAAGATGCGATCGGTCGTCGATGTGATCACCACAGCGCTCCCGCCTGCGCCGAGCAGACGAGCTGCCGCGAACCCGATCCCCTGTGCGCTCCCGGCGCCGGTGACGATGGCGACCCGCCGTCGTTGCGTGGTCATCGCACAACCTTCCGCTCGGCTGTCCGGTCGTGGACGTTCACAGGTGACTCCTCGCTGTCCGGCCGTGCCACGTGGGTGCCTCCGTCGCTCTCGATGTCGATCCGGTCGGTGCCTCCCGCCTCACACTCGTGGCGCCGACGGCGCCTTCGCGTCGGTAGAAGCCACGTAGGGCGGCACCGCGGTTCACCGAACCGGTGAGCGGCACCGTGCGAGGACCGGCACAGCCCCGGTGGACGACGCGATGTCGTGGCTCCCCGCCCACCGCTGCCGTACCGGCGGCGGCGAGGGCGACGTCACCGCGGCTCCGGTCAGGGGAGCCGCACGTCCCGGAGCTGCCGGCGGGAGGAGATGCCCAGCTTGCGGAAGATGCTGCGCAGATGCGCCTCGATCGTGCGCGAACTCAGGAACAGCTGCGCACCGACCTCCCGGGACGTCGCGCCCGTGGCCACCAGGCGCGCGATCCGCAGCTCCTGCGCGGTCAGCGCGTCCGACGGCCGGCCGGACCTGCCACGCGGGCGCTCGCCCGCGCCCGCCAGCTCGCGCGCGGCGCGGGCAGATCGGAAGAGCGTCGGGTAGA